>JAGRAO010000082.1 GCA_020434565.1 Bdellovibrionales bacterium | reverse complement strand
TGATTCAACCCGCGTACGATTCTTCCAGCGATTCGCGATCAAAACGGTGTGCCGATACGCTATATAACAGAGGAAAAAGAGCACTATACCCCCGATTACTTTTCGAGCAAAAGGGAGCTTCGATCCGTATACTGTGTTCACATACAAGACTTCAAGCGCGACCACAATCATCCCAGACCGCAAGAATCTCTTTCTCTTTGAAAGAAGCAGCGTCGAAACATTCCCTAGATAGAGACCTATCAGGAAAACGACCAATGAAACTCGATCGCCCTGTCCACCGCTACATGACAGACGAAGAAACTCTGCCGAATCGAGCTCGTGGAGAAAGCAGAAGGGGGACGGACCAAACAGACGCTTCTCAAGAAACAGGGTGATGTATAGAAATCCAAGGAGAACTCCAAGATCAAGGAGAAGTGGAATGAGAAGAGAAGCCGTTTCGCTCTTGAGCACGAGAAGATAGAGGCTATCTGCTTCGCGGCGAACCCGAGCGCCTCGAACCTTGCTATAGAGACGGTCGAACATCACAAGAGAAGAGCTCCTTCTGGGTCACCATTCATGATACTCACGTTTCAGTAAGAGAAAAAATTCTACGCTTGAGGAGTTGGACAATCCGGAGATGGCAGTTCAGAGAAGTTTCTCTCGTACTCTTTCCGCTCCACAAAAACGATGTGCCCAACCTCTACATCCCCATCGCGAAAGACCTCACACCACTCAGGACTCTCGATCAATAAAGCTGAAAGGGGACTCTCGAGTTTCCACAGTATCGTTTTCGGCGCCGTCACATCGAGATAATCATGCCAATCTACGAGACCCCGAAACGCATGAAGAAATTTCGCCATGATGTCGTGCGGAGTTACGTTCGTCCTCCCATCAATTGCCACAGGAAACTGCAAGGTGCCATCGGGTTCTGCCATGCGGTACATAAGGTACCCCCCGTGTCCAAAATCGTTTGCAAATGGATGAGGGAGTTTCTTCTCAAGCATAAAATCAACGGCTTGTTTTGGGAGAAAGGTGATATCAACCGGACCTCGCCAAAGCTTGACGACATTGACCACAACCATGCAGAGGAGAACAAACGCCAACCCCTCCTTTGGAAGTCGGAAAATCAATCGCTTTAAGCGCTCAATCCCCTCCGCAATATTTCCGTAGTCGGCAATTCGATCGGTGCTTGATCCCCATTGCTCTGCCACAAGAGCTGCAATCACAATCACTGCTATTGGCATAAACTTCACAATTGCAAGTGAAGCAAGCACGAGGATAAAAGCCACGAGCAGCTTTTCCTTTGAGAGAAATCCCGGTCTCTGAAACTCAAAAAAACCGAGAAACGTCGCAACAATCGAAAGAAATCCGGTTGGATAGAACAAGATGGTGGCGGGTTGAAACTCTGCTATCGCTTGATATTCGAGAGGGTGGCCGGTTTTCGAGAGAAAAATTATCCACTCCCACCCAAGGTAAGGGGTAAGGAGAGTTCCGAGAAAGCCCACACTGACGACCTTAACAGCTCGCGAAATTTGCATTCCAGAGATCGTCCATCCACCAACTACCCCGAGCGCAATCGCTGTTGTGATATGCGTGTTGGCCCAAAGCATCAAAAGAAGGGCAACTTGCACGAGGTAACGCGGACGTATCCCCTTCGTTTCAATTCGGTGACAGGCGAGGATAAGCCAAGAGAGATAGATCCAGGTTATCGTCTGGGGGCGCAATGTTGCGTGTGCTGAGCACCCGGCAAGCGTGAGGGCAGCCAGCAAGACGCCAAAATATCGATCCTTGGCGAGCACTGAAAAACAATAGGCGAGAGAAAACCCAAGGCCCACCAACAAGCAAAGTTTCAGGACGAGCAGCCCATGGATACCGTAAAACCCGTCAACTGCGGCAAAGAGCACTTCATTGCTCCACGAGTACGCCACCCAGGGCTTTCCTAGAGCAAACCGATTCCAGAGTTCAACACTTGGGATTTCTGAGTGGTGGAGAATCCACCGACCCACCGTCAGGTGCCACCACAGATCAGGGTCTATGAGAGGGCCAGTCAGATAAGTGGCTACAACAAGAACAGAACATATCCAAAGCAGCGGTAACATACCGGTCCAGCCTGCACGAAGACTTGCCCCCCCGTCCAGACCGGATTATCCTCAGAGAGCGGGGAGAGAGCAGGTTTAACCTATTGCATACACAAGGTTTTCGGGTTTCTTTCACTTTCTCTCAATTGAAGTTAGCCTACGTGGTTGAATTTGTTGCTCAATCGCCCGAAATACCTTTGTCATGAGATACTTGTCCCTCTTTATCTTTTTTTTCTTTTTTCCTGCGTTCATCGGTCCGGTGGTCGCCCTCGGTTGCCCGGATATTGATGGTCTCGTGGATTACAATTGTGACGGTGAGATTCGGATCGCGATTGCCGGAGACAGCATCGTTCGTGGTGTCGGGGACGAAGAAGAGATTGGCTATCCTGGAAGACTCGAGCTCCTTGTCCCCGGTGTTAAAGTGGCAAACATCGGAGTCCCCGGTATTACCTGCGCCGGGCTCAGACGAGGGTTTATTCGGCATATTGATAGGGGCAAGGAAACCACCCGCAAGACGCGAGACATCGATTACTTTCTCGTAGAGTGTGGTACAAACGATTATTGGAATCGAAACCCCGCATCATTTACCACTCGAGACATTCGCCGCTTGAAGAAATATCTCGAGAAGAAGCTTCGTGAAATGTATGGCGTTTCACCTATTGTAGTGACTTCTACCCTTCCACCTACCAAAAGAGACTTTCAAAATCCGTTCCTCGCGGAGGTGAATTCCCTCCTGAGGCAAAACCCTCGTTATTTTGGGGTAGAGATTTTCTTCGATAGGTTCGATACGAGCATCATTAGTGACGATCTTCTCCATCCAAACGGGGCGGGTTATCAGCGTATGGCTCGTTACGTGAAGGGCAGAGTACAACACAAATTGTCGAGTAGACTCGCAGCCAAAAAGAGGCACGACCGGGATAACGACGGAATCTTTGATGAGCTTGAACCGCTCCGTTTTTCAACGGATCCAACAAAAACGGACACTGATGGAGACACCCTCTCAGATGGCGATGAGGTCTTCGTCTACTTTACAGATCCCCTCAACGAAGATTCGGACGGTGACGAGATTTCAGACGGCGAGGAAATCGAAAAAGGCACCGATCCGAATACTCCGACAAACAGCAGTAGCGTTCCCTAGCGAGAAGTGGCTTGTGCGCGCTGGCAGCGTCTGAGAATTCCCCTCAAAAAACATTGAAAGCTTTCACGAATCACAAAGAGCCTCAAGCCTGTTACCGGTTCTCAGTGGCCAGAATTCAAGAATCGGATCTGATTGCAGACTTCAGAGCCGATTGCCGCTCCAGACAGCCGATCTGCTGTTAGCTGAATGCTGGATTCCTTCGGAGCGGGTCGAGGGCAAAGAGGCCTACTGTGAGCCACCACACGAATCTTCAGAATCAGGAATAGCGTCTATCAAGGCTTTTACTTCATCCAACGCAAGAGAGAACTTCAATCGAGCCTTGTCTGCTCTCCCAGTCCCTCGGGTTTTGAAGATATCTCGAAATCCTCTTCGGGCCGCCGCAAAGAGTGCTTGCTCGGCAACATTCCTATTGCTCATGACCTGAAGGAGTGGAGCTTTCAACGGAAAATTTGAGGTCGAAGTACAGAAAACATCACTCTTCGCAGCACAACTCGTCTGGAGTCCAGAAATAGAAGTGAGCGCAGCATGGGCTTCAGAGAGCGCTCGAACATGGCCGAGAGCCTTTCGAAATCTTCGTCGGAGAAATCTTTGCAGATTTACCGAAACCTGACTCTGGCGTCCCTTTCCGAATATCTTCCGACGAACTCTGCGAACCTGTTTCTTGACGGCTATCAGTTTTTCCGGAATCTGATTAACAAGAGCAGTGACGTCAACATCGCTACAGAGGAAACAGCTTGGATCAACTCCAGCACGATCCGATGGACAGCCAATCTGAATCGTAAAGTCGATTGCCGTTTCCGGTTTGCAGTTTGTTCCGTTTACCGAGTCAAGAGCACGCACGACTACTTGAAAAGCGTACTGTTCTCCCACTTGTGCTCCACCCTCAGTTTCCCTCAGGTCCCATGACACCCGACCGGTTTCGCGATTCACAATCAGGGGTCGCCCTGCAGCGATCGGATTCGATGAGAGGCCGTTGCTGTTCGTAGCGTTTCTCAAGAGATACTCCACTGGACCCGGATAAGACACCTTTCTGGAAAGCTCCAAAACATTTAACTCTCCAAGGGTAAAGTCTAAAAAAGTTGGTCCGGAGTACAAAACCGAGCCTGGTGTGACCGTTGAGAGAACACTAAATTTTGCAGCGGCGTTCCAACTTCGGTTATCGGGATTTACGTTTTTGATCTTGCGATCACGGATGTCGGAACCCAACCGAAGCGAAAAACATCCTCGACATCGATCTTCTGCAGCCTCACAGTCAAGGGTATTTTCGTTAATTGTTCCGTGAGCAGTGAAAGAAAGGGATGTAAATGGCTCTCCTTCCAGGTCTGTCAGATTATCAGTACTCAGTGAACCATTTTCGAGAACGATACCGCTTACCCCGTTTGGCAGAGCGGCCGGGGCATCGTCTCCAGTGAATGCCTGTTGCACTTTAAAATCAACGAGGGCGCCACTATTCGGAATGCGGGTGACTTTGGTGACATTGATGACTGCACCCTTCGCTCCAACATCTTGCGAAAGTGCTGGACCAGAAGAGAACAAAAGAAGAGCGAATACGAAATACCGAATTGTCATTGCCTGAAAACCTCTAAAACCTCAAAGAAAGAGTACGAACGTTCGAAGAGAGACTCTCAATCTTAAGTAAGAATGTGAGTTTCAAGAGTTATTCGGGTTTTCAACAGAGATGATACATTGGCCAATGCTCAAGATTCGGCACGAAAAAGTCTATATTATGAGGAGCTTATGGAGGAATGGGAGCAAGGTCCGATGTCGAGCATTTTCTCCCTACTCGCCGTTCTCTGTGAAGGCGTCTTCTTGTGCCACCCTTTCGAGCTCATCCCCGGTAAGTCGATACGTAATCCAGTCTGACATCGGTCTTGCGCCCAAAGACTCATAAAAACCTATGGCAGATCGGTTCCAGTCGAGGACCGCCCACTCTACTCGACCACACTCTCGCTCCACTGCTCTCCTAGCAAGCTCATGGAGAAATCGCTTCCCGATCCCTTTTTTGCGAAAAGGTGGTTTAACGTAGAGATCCTCAAGATAGATCCCTGGTCTCCCCAAGAAAGTAGAGAAGCTGTAAAAATACAGGGCAAATCCTACCGCTTCACCAGCCACTTCAGCGATCAGGACCTCAGCCACAGGACGTTCGCCAAAGAGGGTTTTCAGAAGGATTTCTTCAGTTGCCACGACTTGATGTGAAAGCTTCTCAAAGCTTGCAAGTTCACAAATCAACCCAAGGATCGTAGAGACATCTTCACGGACGGCTTCACGGAGGACCAATGCATCTTTCATTTTACGCTCCGACTGCTGAGTTAAGGCTGTATTCACTTTGGAATTTTCGAAGTGAGCGCTCAAGTCTCAGAAGCGGCGGCTCAAGGTCTATCGGGCAAACTTGGCCGGTGATGCGAGAATAGGAATCGAGGTAGTGAAGACTGATATCGACGAGGTGCTCATCTTCAAAATGAGGTATCGGCCCATCACCTTTAAAACCGCGCTCTAAGAGCCACTGCCGAACCGGTTCCTTGTCTAACATCTGAGGTGCACTTCCATCACGGAGGAGCTGTTCGTAGGTGTCTTGTACCCAGAATCGAGAAGAATCGAGAGTATGAATCTCATCCGCGAGGACAAGCTCATCACCTATGAAACCGAATTCATATTTGGTATCCGCAAGAAGAAGTCCGCGCTCCTGCGCTCGCTTTTGACCGAATGCAAACAGCGCAAGCGCCTTCTCTCGAATCTCAGACCAACGCTCTCCCGATACGAGACCTCGCTCAACGAGGTCCTGTTCAGAGATAGGGGCATCATGCTCGCCTTTCTCTGCCTTTGTAGACGGGGTTACAAGATTCTGCTCTAACTTTTGAAATTGGTTCATTCCTGAGGGGAGAGTGACTCCGCTTATCGTCTTTCCCGCCTGATAATCTCGCCAAGCGCTTCCAGCAAGGTAGCCACGTACGACTACTTCTATCGGAACAATTTCTACCTCTCGACCCACAAGCACATTTGGGTCGGGCACGGCAACGAGATGATTTTTGACAATACGGGCTGTTTCAGCGAACCAATATTCGGCCAAACGGGTGAGAACTTGTCCCTTAAATGGAACGAGAGCGACAACTCGATCAAAACAGCTGATTCGATCAGTCGTCACGAGAATACGAAGGTCATTCCACCGGTAACTATCCCGAACTTTCCCCTCATAGCGATCACTCAGAAAGGAGAGGTCAGTTGCTGCAATACAAGAGCAAAGATGTTCGCGTATGGTCTCTCTGTTTAACATCAGCCTCTCCGCTCCTGATTGCAAATGAGGCCGCTACTGTAAAATCTCTGAAACGAGCACGTCAATGTTTGCGGTGAGAATCTTCCGCATTCCCTTAGGCTTTACGAGGGAATCGGGTTCTTTTGAATACACAAGCGCTTTCTCCACAAGTTCTAGCGCAGCAGTGGAGTTTTCATCCGTAGATTTAAGCAAAAGAGCAACAGCCTTGTTGTTGTAGACCGCTGCCTGCAAGGGTGAATTATCTCCCCTTCTTAAAAAGCTAGCCGCCTGGGTATACGCATGCAGCGCACAATCGAGAGGCCCTTCGTCAGAATATCCAGATCGGATGAATTCTTCGACGTAAAAATTTCCAAGTCGCCACCAAGGATAGGCCAAATGAGAAAAGCTACGCCAAGGCGAGCGTTGCTCAGCAGCAGCGAGAAGAGTTGCTTCATATTGAGCGAGGTCTTCGACCGAAGAGGCTTCACGCAACTCGAGTCCCGAAAAAAGCGCGCCGAGGAACCTGACCGTTTCACTCGGGGGGTGAAACGCTATCCAGAGAGCAGGTACATGCCGAATGAGCGAGAGCACTGGTTTCTCCGGCTCAGGTCCTAAGGGAGCAGAGAGAGGAGCCGCTTCATCATCACGAAAAAAAAGAACCGTTAATCGACGGGTATCGCCATACACAACCCCATAAACTCCTGACTCCTCGCGAAAGACAGTTGCCGCGTCTTCAGGGCTATCAAAGGAACGATAGAATCGCGCAGCTCCCGCACCTCCAAACTTCTCCATCGCTGTCGTTAAGTGCGAACGAAAGATTCGAGTGGCCGTCTCGAAAGTATCGCCGGAAAATCGCGCCACAAAAAACTGGGGAGAGCCCGCCTGAAACAGGGAGAATGCAAAGGTCGCTCCAGTAAAAGCTCCAACGACCATGACCCCAAGAACCCAAATCGGGAGAGAGATTACACGCGCGCGTAAAACAAAAAGGCCGAGAAGAAAGACCGGATAAAGGACGTACTGAACATGGGAGAGATCGAGACCTTCCCCACTGCGGACCTCCGACTGGACCGCGACGGCAAGCAATATAACTGCAAGACTAACGAATACGGAACGAGGAATCTTCAAGTTTCGCCTCTAACAAACGACACAGATCAAGCTCCTCATCGGGATCGACAAGGAGCGCTATCTCCTTCAAAGTGAAAACGACATAGTGAATACCCCGATTCTCAAAAAGTTGGCGGGCAAACTTCTCCCTCTCCAAAAGGGCAATATCCACCGTCTGAGCATCATCAGTCATCAAGAGTTCCGCTACCAACCGAGAATCACTATTTCTATCAAGTATCGTAAAAAGGCAAACGGCTTCTCGCGGCCACCGCTCTCCGGAGGGAAGAATCCGGAGCTCTTCTTCTGTAAAATTATCTCCGCAAATTGCGCGCACACTCATCTGGGCAACAACGTTGTCCGCTCCAAACATCCCCGCGAGAAGGCGCATGAGCTGCGCTTCTTGCAATGAAAGTGGAGAAAGTTCAGCTGCCATGGAGTGGCTTAATCCTTTGACACTTAGAGACCGTCGATTCGAGAACAGTGGATGGGTTCCGATCAGTTTCGAGCGAGGAGATTCTATAGTAAACTCCCTCTATGGCAAAGCTTCCCGTAAGAAAGTTCCCGGACCCTGTTCTCCGCGAAAAATGCGGCCCCGTTGAAACGTTTGACTCCGAACTCTTTCAACTGCTCGATGACATGGCGGAAACAATGTATGCTGAAAACGGCATCGGACTTGCTGCACCCCAGGTGGGAGTTTCTCAACAGATTACCGTTATCGATGTTGGCGAGGAGAACCCAAACCTCCTCGAATTCATCAACCCTCAAATTGTTGCTCGAGACGGGAACACTCCGTCCGAAGAAGGATGTCTCAGCATTCCTGAGTATCGAGACACGATCAAGCGCTCAGAACGAGTTACCGTACGGGCTCTCGATCGAACTGGCAGCACATTTGAGGTTGAGGCAGACGATCTCTTTGCAATCTGTCTACAGCATGAAATCGATCATCTGAATGGAGTTCTCTTTATCGATCACTTAAGCCCACTCAAACGAGCGCTATTTAAAAAGTGGCTCAAAAAAAGAGGCCCTTATGAAGAGTGAAAACTAGCCTACGATATTTTCATGAGTAACGTTACTTCGAGAATCTCCCTCCTCCTCTTTGGAACTCCGGAGTTTGCGAGCCGAGCATTTCTTCCTCTTTTTGAAGATCAGCGATATTCAATTCTCGCAGCCGTAACACAGCCGGATAAACCTGCGGGCCGAGGTCGAAAGCTCGTTGCTCCTCCGGTCAAACAATTGGCACTTTCGCACAACATCCCCGTGTTTCAACCCTCTCGACTTCGGAGGACGGCTCAAGACTTTTTACAATCCCTTACTGCCTTTCCGAGACCTGACTTCGGGGTCGTCGTCGCGTTTGGACAAATACTTCCCCAAGAGGTCCTGGATTATCCAAAGTTCGGCTGTATCAACGTTCACGCCTCACTCCTTCCCCGATGGCGGGGGGCTGCTCCGATTCAAAGAGCGATTATGGCTGGGGATAAGGAGACCGGGATCTGCCTTATGCAGATGGATGCTGGGCTCGATACCGGTGCTGTCTATTATGAAGAAAAAATCGGCATCGACGAAGATGACACTGCTGGAACACTTCATGACAAGCTTGCTCACCTGGGAGGTGAGCTATTGCAGAAGAACCTCGCCCTTATTGTCTCAGGCTCTCTGCAGGCTCGTCCTCAGGAAAGCTCTGGTGTGACATACGCCGAAAAGATCACCAATGACGAGGCCGAGGTAAACTTTTCCCTTCCGGTCAAAGAAGTGTGTAACCGGATCCGGGGCCTTTCCCCATTTCCCGGAGCTCATACCACTCTTCAGGGCCGCCGCCTCAAGATCTTTTTTGCTCAACCGACTCGGCTTTTCTCTTCTTCCGGCTCAGACTTTCGGCCCGGTGAAATCGTTTATATTGATACTGAACACCTGCATGTGGCGTGTCGAGATGGAGCTTTGGAGATTCGAGAACTTCAGCTTGAGGGAAAAAGGAAGATGTCAATTCGAGAATTTCTCAAAGGTTTCTCCTTGAAAGCAGGGATGAGACTAGCAGATGATACAGCTCAATGAAAAAGCCATTTACCGTTGCCCCATCAATTCTTTCTGCTCGTTTTGGTTCACTCCAACAAGAGATCTCTGCGGTTGCTGCCGCCGGAGCAGATTGGATCCATCTCGATATCATGGATGGAACATTTGTCCCGCCGATAACCTTTGGCGCTGAAATTGCAAAGGTGGCAAAGAACGCATGTAATCTCTTCTTAGATGCTCATCTGATGGTCGAGCATCCAGAGACGCACTTTCAGAGTTTTCAGGATGCAGGAGTAGATGGAATTACGGTTCATGCCGAAACCTGCCCTCACCTCCATCGAACTCTTCAAGAGCTGAAAGCACGAGGTCTCCAAGCTGGTGTGGCGATAAATCCTGGGACTCCGATTGAAAGAGTATTTCCAGTCCTCGAGCTAGCGGATCTCGTCCTCGTTATGACCGTAAATCCCGGTTGGGGAGGTCAAAAGTTTCTCCCCTATTCACTTCGGCGGTTGGAGTATCTGAAAGCTGAATGTACGAGAAGGGGTGTCGACCCGACACTTCAGGTCGATGGGGGAATCGTACCAGAAACTGCCGCTCAATGCGCCGCATCAGGCGCTAGAAGCTTTGTCGCCGGAAGCTTTGTTTTTGGTAGTTCCGATTACGGAACCGCTATCACCGCTCTCCGAAACTCAATCTCTTCTGTAGTCCCATAGACCTATGGCAGAAACTATCCTTACTTTTTTTTCACTCGCTCCTTTTTATCTCCTCGGAGCATTTCCGACCGGGCGATTGGTCGGAAAGCTTTACGGTATCGACGTTACTCGAGAGGGAAGCGGGAATATTGGCGCAACAAATGTGGCTCGCGTCATTGGAAAGAAAGCTGGAATCACGACTCTCTCCATTGACCTCGCCAAAGGATTCCTCTGCTGTTTTCTCGGTGCATGGCTCGCAAGTGATGAAAGCTATGGTGCCTGGTCCGGCCTTGCAGGAGTGTTCGGACACTGCTTTTCGATCCCTCCCTTGAAGGGAGGGAAGGGGGTAGCAACCACAAGCGGGGTAATGTTATGGCTTTCTCCTCTGTCGTTACTCTTGGCTCTGTTCGTTTTTGCAGGGGTTTACTCGATGAAGCGAGTGGTTTCCCTAGCATCAGTGGCAGCAGCACTTTTCCTCCCACTCCCCTCACTCCTCAACCAGAGCAACTCAAATATTCCGATAACATTAGTCGCCGCTTGCGCAGCCCTAATCGTAGTTTTTCGACACAAAGAAAATCTCAAGCGCTTTAGTGAAGGGAGAGAAGAAGTGTTTCAATCGAAAAAAGAGTCCTAATCTGCTACGGATAAAGAATCGCCGAGAACTCTGGACCGAAATTTCGAGCTCCTTCTCTTCATCCTGGTCATGCTCCAGACAGAGAGCGGAGAAATTCATAAGAGCGCCAAGAACATTTGGAGCAAGAGCAGAACTGGGACAAGGAGCAGGATTCGGCGTTAGGTGAGGACTCGGGAGGCTCTGAACAATCACTACCGACCCCCAAATCTCTTTTCATCTTACTCTTTTGACAGCTCCAGAGCCATTGGCGTGAGGTATGAGGTAGTTCCATTGTCCCACTGGACAACGACCATGAGAGCTTTTGAAGAGGTATCGCCACCGGTTGCTGTAACTTCTCGACGAAGTTCTCGCACCGTTCCTCCACACGATTCTTTTCCTTTCCGTCGAACTCTGTCATTTGCTTGAAAGGGGGCTTCTGTCCGCTCTGCCATGTGTCACCTCTTATAGTAGTTCCGCTTCTTATTTCTTCGAACAGCGGCGTTGCCGTGAAATCTAGGGACCCCACAAAAGCAGTCCCTCAGCCAGCCGAAATCGAACCCGTAGGACGAGTGACGGCAACCTCTCTATAACAGATGCACGCTCGGCATGCGAAGGTCAGAAGAAAGCGGTCTGCAGCAAGCCCAAGCGGCCTGCTCAGATATATAACGTCGTTCACAGACAATATCGCTGCGACGCCAATCAGAGAGCCCAAGCGCACCGTCAGCCTCTTCCAACTGGAGTCTCAGTGTTTCAGAAGAGTTGAACAAACCGAGCGTTGCGCTCCCTAGGTCTGCGAGTTCCGGCGATTTACGAGACTTTGTACCGCGCTCGACACTAACTTACTAGAAACACACGGCTATTTTGAATTGCTGCCCTAGGGAAAAGGTAAAGGTTACGTGAATTAAATCCGACTCTAGAAATATCCGGTGATTCTTTGAACTTGGAGTTTCTTCGTCATTCGTCGGCTTCGCTCCCTTTGGAGAGTGCATCACAAAGAGAGAAGCGGTTGTTTGTCGGGGATTCCGACACCGGTTTTTTTCTAAGGAAGATACGGATGTCCAAAGGCTCTGGAAGAAAATCTACCTACCTCTGCTGTACCTTTTGCGGAAAGTCGCAGGAGGAGGTCCAAAAGCTTGTAGCTGGACCGGGGGTCTACATTTGTGACGAGTGCGTTGAGCTGTGCAACGACATCCTCACCGAAGAACTCTCCGGTGATGACATGAGCCAGGAGTTCGCCAAGATCCCAGCTCCAAAAGAGATCATGAATGTTCTCGACCAGTATATTATCGGTCAAGAACACGCCAAGAAAGTTCTTTCCGTAGCTGTTCACAATCACTACAAGCGAATCCAGAGTAACCAGTTCATGCGTGGAAGTGATGTCGAACTTCAGAAGTCGAACATACTCTTGGTCGGACCTACGGGGTCTGGAAAAACTCTTCTCGCCCAAACTCTCGCGAGAATTCTCGATGTCCCATTTACGATAGCCGACGCGACAAGCCTCACCGAAGCGGGTTACGTGGGAGAAGATGTTGAGAACATCATCGTGAATCTTCTTCAAGCCGCTGACTACGATATCGAGAAAGCCCAAAGGGGAATCGTATATATCGACGAGATTGATAAAATCGCGCGAAAAAGTGACACACCATCTGTAACTCGAGATGTCTCCGGTGAAGGTGTACAACAAGCCCTCTTAAAGATAATGGAGGGAACCAAGGCAAACGTTCCACCGAAGGGCGGACGAAAGCATCCTCAACAAGAGTTTATTCAGGTCGATACAACGAACATTCTCTTCATCGTTGGTGGAGCATTTGACGGAATTGAGGATGTCATTCGGCAGAGAACCGGAAAGAAAGTGCTCGGATTTGGGGCGGCACGTGGTGCACAACCAACCGAATCAGTGGACGCCGCAGTAGCGGAGACCTCAGACTTTCTCCGTTTCGGCATGATCCCGGAATTTATTGGTCGAGTCCCAGTTATTGCGAGCCTCAGTCGTCTTCAAGAAGAAGACCTCGTTCGAATTCTTCAAGAGCCTAAGAATGCGCTCGTAAAGCAGTATACGCAGTTAATCGAAATCGATGGCGTTGAACTGTCTTTTACCGAAGACGCGTTGAAGAAAATCGCTCATTTGGCTCTCCAGCGCAAAACTGGTGCTCGAGGACTCCGTTCAATCATTGAGAAATGCATGCTCGATGTCATGTACGATATCCCGAGCAGAACCGATATAAAGAAGGTGATCATTACCCCTGAGGTCGTTTCAGAGGAGCAAGAACCCATCCTCGTGTTAAATGTTGACGAAGAGGAAGAAACAGCGCTCGCAAGTTAATGGACTGCGCTAATAGTTTTCAACGATGACTTCTACCCGTCTATTCCGCGCTCTCCCCGAATCGGTCTGATTGGTAGCTATTGGTCGTCCCTCTCCGAATCCTCTCGTAAAGATTCGTCGACGGGAAATTCCCTCTTCGACAAGGCTTGCAGCAACCACACGCGCTCGTCGTTCTGAGAGATCCTGATTATAACTTATTGAACCAACGGAATCGGTGTGGCCTTCGACAGAAATTCGCCGATCTTGAATATCGCGCACCACCTGGGCGATGTCTGCGACCCGGTCTCTTGCTCCCGGAGTCAATCGAGACTGATCAAATTCAAAAAGAACATCTGGAAGATTGACGACAACGCCCCTATCAGTCACACGAACATCTGCTCCACGACGTTTGAGTTCATCAATTAGGCGTTGATTCTCCTGAAGGAGTTTTTCGTTCTCGGAGAGTCGATTGTCGGTCTCTAGCTCACGTGCTTCGTCTTGATCAATTGCTCGCCCAATAAGCGCTCCAGAGAGGGCACCAATCCCACCGCCAATCGCAGTCCCAACTCCCGCATCGCCAGTAGCAGAACCAATAATTGCGCCCAATCCAGCTCCGACTGCTGCTCCACCGAGAGCCCCTTTCTCGGTATTCCCGACCTGTCCCCCCTCACATCCAACAAGAACGCAGAGAAAAAGCGCCAAAAATAAAGATTCTCTCACAACCACTCGGTACATGTATTCCTCCAAGAGCGAGACGAGATTCTACGACTAGAAACGGTTCTTGAGAAACGCCAACTCCTTGCTCGCCGGCTCGTAGCCCGAGTCCAACCGCAGCGCCTCTTCGAATTCATATTGAGCATCATCCGTTCGCCCCATGGCCACATACGTACGACCCAATTCGACGTGAAACAACGGATTCTCAGGACACAACCGGAGAGCTCGTCGGAATCGGAAGAGCTTATCTGCCACTTCCGCGGCCTCAGCCCCGATACCGTGCTCCGTGAGCGCATTCCGACAATCAACCGAATTAAATCGACTCAGATCGTCCCCAGAATCAGATGAAGCCTCTCGAGGAAGGTCACTACTCCCGGACTCCGTAATGATACTTGGACGATCGAGAGAGGCAGGAGGTGTCGCTAAAGCTGCTCCTCTTGGGGATTCACCTTGAAAGGCAGCACGAGCATCAGAGTTCTCAAACGACCTCAGCGTATTCTGAGGATAAGCATCTGCCCGGGGAAGCGTTCGCGCCGCGAGAGGTTGCTGAGTGGCTGTGGAGCCGTATCCG
>JAGRAO010000081.1 GCA_020434565.1 Bdellovibrionales bacterium | reverse complement strand
CCGTACCCGATCCTCGAGAAGAGTTTGTACGACAGGATATTCAGCTCCCTCAATATCCATCTTCAAAAGATCGACCCGAGGGTGAGAGAGCTCTTTCATTATGTGTGAAAGCCTTCGAACTTGCGCGGCAAAGCCGGGATTCGCGCTCGACTGTATATCGTTTGCAGAGTGCGAGACATGCTCGGGGTTGGTAGGCGCAAAAAACGTTAATGTTGTGTCCGTTGACCACAAGCCGTAGTCATGAAAATGATACCGCTCATCTGCGACAGATTTTGAAACAAACTCTTTGGACCGCGGAGTCGGATCAAAAGCGTGTATGTGGCATCCATATTTTTGAAGAACAGCGAGATCAAATGAGACATCTTCGCCCACTCCAGCACAGTAGCAGATGCTGTCGCTTTTGAGCTGATTGGCAGGAATAACCCATCCGCCATATTCGCTTCCGAGGCGCTCAAGCTGACATCGAGAAGTTTGCTGACGATTCTGCATTTGTGGCCCGAGATACCCATTTACGACTTTTGGGATCTCACTTTTTAAGCCAGCTCCTTCAAGTAAAAAGCAGCAAAATCTGACAAACTCTTCAAAGGACCAAGGCGTTTCACCCAGCAACCGTGACGAAGCCCTCCCGTCCGCCTCGACTCCTCCCGATGAGATATCCACAATGAACGCCGGCGCACCGGTTAAAATTCCGAGAAGCCACCGAGCACGCTGAAGAGCGACGGTTGAACGAAGCTCTGGATATTTCTCGAGAGCTTCGGCAGCTTGCTGCACAAGTCGATTTGCAATGAGCGCGAGCACCACCGCTCCCCATTGTGAAGGATGTGGGGTTCCCCCGGCATCGGCGAGGTGAGAGGTCAACTGGGCCAGAGACTCAAGCCCCTGTTGAGGACGGCCTTGGGCCAAATCGATCAAGCCGAGCCGAAGTTTTGCGACCGGAGCGAGCTGAGAATCGGTCACCTTGAGATAAGCTGCCGCTGCAGATGGGAAGTCCAATCTGCCGAAAGATTCTTCAGCACGACTCAGCTCTTCTTCTCCTGATGTGACACTTTCCAAAATGCCTGGCCCTTTCCTCTTTCAGATTCTCTCTCAATCCACTTTCTTAAGAGCGCACTGACAGTCACTTCGATTCAAGAGTTGCCTTGATAACCAATCCGCCAGCCTCAGCCCTGCGCACGACGCATCTTTACAATCTGTGAAATCAACTGCGCGTTCTCTTCCGTTTCAACGTGGAGACTCTCGGTTTCACTCATGACAAAGAAATCAAGGGGGGGCCAATACCGCAAGCGATGCTTCAGCACTGCCTCGGTACGACTGATATAAAAGGCACCATTTTCCACATATCGTTCTGGCACCTGCTGCCGCATCGGTCTTCGCTCGATATCCCAATCCACAGGCGTGCGATCGGTAGACCAGAGAGGGAGCCAATTTTCACGAAACACTGAGAAAACTGAATTCAAATTCGGGTTATCGATTAGTTTCTGAATTCCTGCATTCAGATGCTCTGCTTTAAGAAAGGGAGAGGTAGCCTGGATAAACACCAAGATGTCACATGGGTGGGACTCGAGAAAATGAAGCAGCGTTTCTTCACTTTGACTCGTATCGGTCGCAATCTCGGCTGGCCTCCGTACTGATTTGGCACCACATTCCTCGGCTACCGAGAGAATTTCCTCGCTATCGCTCGAAACGTACGTTTCAGCCCCGACGACAGAGTTCAGTGAAGCCTCGATGGTGTATGCTAAAAGCGGCTTTCCATCGATGAGGGTGATGTTCTTTTTCGGGATGGCTTTACTCCCACCTCGAGCAGGAATGATGCTTCGAATTTTCACTTGCTCCTCCAGTTTCTTTTATAATTACAAGCTATTAGCTCGGCAACACCCGCTCCGTTCTTTTCCACTCGGGAGGAACCCTTCCCCAAGTGCCTCTCATCTTAAAACCGAGCGAGACTCATTCACCAGCCCTTTCCTCAAGGACGAAGAAAGACTCGGTGTTCCATCGGTCGGAGTGGACTCCACTCCTTTGCCTCTCGCTCACATTGCAACGGGCATTTCGACGAGAGCTGACACCGGTTTGTGAGGTGGGAGCGCTCGAGTTCAGGTTAGGAAAAGGTTCTCATGACTGCACACACCGGATCTTTCGCGGGGAACGATATCGCATCAATTACGATCGATCATCACGTAGTTGGTCCGAGTGAGCCAGTTTTCATAATTGCCGAGATTGGAATCAACCATAACGGCTCCATCGAGAAAGCCAAGGAACTGATCGATATCGCGAAGAAAGCTGGCGTGAACGCCGTAAAGTTCCAGAAACGAGATCTCAAGAGCATCTATCAGAACGAAATCCTGACAAATCTAAAAAACTTTGAGCAGGGATTTCAGTACATCATTCCAATTCTTCAAGACTATGAGCTCTCTCCGGATCAGATTTTTGAGCTGAAGGAATATACCGAAGAGGCAGGGCTGACTTTTCTTTGCACTCCATTCGACATTGTGAGCGCGCTTCAGCTCGAAGAGATGGGAACACCTTGTTACAAGGTCTCGTCCGCCGATCTTACAAACTTCGAGCTTCTCGAATACCTCGCAGATTTCTCCAAACCACTTCTCCTCTCAACTGGAATGAGCTACGAGTACGAGATTCAAAAAACGGTCGATTTCCTCGTAGAACGGAAAAGTTCTTTTGCCCTTCTTCACTGCGTATCGTGCTACCCGGTCGACCCACGAGATGCGAACCTCGGAAGGATCCGCTCGCTTATGTCCCACTACGGCGTACCGGTCGGATACTCCGGGCACGATGTCGGGACAGCTCTCTCAGTCATCGCAACGTCCCTTGGAGCGACAATTATTGAAAAGCACATCACGACCGACAAATCACTTCGGGGACCTGATCACAAGGTATCTCTCCTCCCACAGGAACTGTATCGACTCGTTGCGAGTATTCGAGAGTCAGAGCAGGCAACGCTCGAGCCCCAAGACGAACTCCTCCAGGGTGAACTCTTGAACAAGATGATATTTCGAAAATCGATTGTGGCGAAATCTCCCATAAAACTGGGAGAGGAGATTACGAGAGAGCAACTCACGGTAAAATCTCCCGGGACGGGTTTAAGTCCGCAAAAGTTGTATGAACTTGTTGGAAAGATCGCCAAAAGAAACCTTGCGGTTGATGATCTGTTTCAAGAGAGCGACCTTCTTGAAACGACCGAGACGCGAATCGTTGAGATGCCAAACTGGGGCCAGGGAGGGATTGTCGTTCGATACCACGATTTTGAGACTGCCCTCCCCTTTCAAACCCAATCGCTTGAATTTCACTTTACGTACCAAGACACACTTCTTGAACTCCCAAGAGAGAAGCTTGAAAAATACCGCTTTGAATTACAGAGAAAGAGCTTGCGGGTCCATTGCTGTGAGTACATTGGGGAGAATCTCTTTGATCTCTGCTCCCAGTACCCGGATATTCGAGCACGCTCTGTTGAAACGTTGCAGCAGGTCATCAACCGCACCTCTGAGCTATCAGAGTATTTTAATGACGAGACTCCGCTGATTGTTTTCAATGTGGGGGCAATGTCTCTCGCGAAAGACGTTCGAGATACTGAGATTGATGTGCCCGAGTTCTACCGATTGATTGGGGAGCTTGACTTAAAGAATACCAAGCTCATGGCTCAGAATATGCCGCCAAATCCTTGGTACTTCGGAGGACAGTGGAAAGGACACTACTTTCTTGAGGCGCAAGAACTTATCGATTTCTGCGAGGCTACCGGGCAGTACATCTGCCTCGATCTCTCACATGCCTCAATGGCGTGCCTGCATATGAAAGAAGATTACCTTTCGTATCTCGCTCAATTAAAACCGTATACGAGGCATATCCATATCGCTGACGCCAAGGGAGCCGAAGGTGAAGGTACCCAGATTGGTACCGGCGACGTAGACTTTGTCGGATTCTTCCAAATCTTTTCGGATTACACCGGAACTTGGATTCCTGAGATCTGGCAGGGTCATATCAACAATCACGAAGGGGCGCTGGAGGCTCTCGGGCACCTCAGCAAGCTCCTTCAAGAATCAAAAAAGTCTCTCTTTCTCGATTCGACAAATCGGAAGACAGAAGATGCACTGTTACCTTCCAGTGAATCGACGACTGCCAAGAATCGAGAGACTGGCAATATCCAACCGAGAGGATCATGAGAGCATCAATTTGTTGATGCAGTGGAGATTCAGAGGGCCACTGGAGAAGAGCCGCTCGAGTCCTCAGTTTGAGCTCGTCGCTGCGGCGCTCTCGTGCGGGAGAAGCCGCGAAAGGATCAAGGTGTCGTGATACATATCAACTCGGATATTTCTCAAACGGCCATAAATCAGACCCAGAAGGTTTGAAATTGTTCCTGGAGCCATCCGATCAACTGTGCCGAGATCTTCTATAATAAAAGTCCCATCCGGCTTCAAAAGTGGAAAATAGAGTTCAAGACACCGCACGATATCTGAATAGAGATGAGAACCATCATCAATGATGTAATCAAACTGAGCACCGGAGCGAAGCGCTTCGACTAGTTGCGGATTCTTCGCATCCTGCACAATAACTTCAATGTTCTGATACTCCGTCAAACGGTTACAGGAGGGATCGATATCAATTCCGACAAACGAGCTATCACTGAAGTACTCGTTCCACGTCTTCAGCGAGGCACCATCTCTAACTCCGATTTCGAGGAGGCGGATGTGAGAGCGTCTTTCTCTCATGTAGCGCTCATAGTACACCAGATAGGAGAGGCCATCCGGCTGTATCCACGTCTTGTCAGTCCTATTGCGATATCCGATGCTGTGTAATTCGGATTGGCTCCCCTTCAGTTCACATTTTTGGCTATCGAATGTCATTCCGCTCCTTCTTCTCTCATTCAAATAATTGCTCGCGAAACTTCTGGTATCTGGTGTACGAGTGCGTCAATCACTCCTTTCGCACTCTCCTCAAAATACAAATTTTCGACGACCAATGAAAACGCACTATAACCCGCAAAATGAGTTTCGAAATCAATTGCTTTATAACAACGAATCGCTTCGAGCTTGCGAGACAGATGGCCTTGAAATT
Organism: Bdellovibrionales bacterium; assembly: GCA_020434565.1. Classification (GTDB taxonomy): domain Bacteria; phylum Bdellovibrionota_C; class UBA2361; order UBA2361; family RFPC01; genus JAGRAO01. Next base: position 9,474 of record JAGRAO010000081.1, on the reverse strand, counting down.
GAACAAAGTAAAGACCATTAGAACATGAAGCATAGTTCACAACGTGGAGTTGATTTCGGCGGCGAGTTGAATGAAGCATCGGAACGTGGCTCACTCCAGGAAGCGGAAGAACACTAAAGAAGGAAAATGGGATTGATGAATGAATCCCATATGCCTTCGTAAACTCATAGAGCATCTGGTGGTGGCGATGCTTGTGCTCATCTCCATAAGGGGAATGTGAGATAAGCAAGTCAATTTTCTCCAGACCAACCGTAGCAAGTGCCCGGAGAAATTCAACGGTGATATTTTCAAAAGACTGGTTCACTCCCTTCGTCACCGGGCATTGCACTTCAGTAACAAGATGTGCTCGCGCAATATGTAAACACCTGCACGCCTCATAAAACTGGTCTTTCCTATCCAGATCTGAATAGCCGGGCTGAATCGCCTGCATGGAGCCAGGAGGCTCGAGGACTCCCCAAAGGCAGATAACAGCAATCTCGACATCAGGCAGTTGGGAAAGTTCGTAGAGTGTAGAACCAAACCAAATCGCTTCGTCATCGGGATGTGCAGTAACGACTAGGATCTTCATCATTCAAAGTCCCCGAATACTATCACTTCTTATGTACATTTCTGGGCTTCGGCAAGCAACTAGATTCGCCGACGGACTCTATCGCCATCGACCCATTTAGCTTAAACTCTATTGCGCAATGTCAGGCATCCCTATCGATTTGGAGAGCTATGGGAATAGGAGAACAGGACCTCGCTGTCATCCTAAAAATTAAGCAGCACTACCCTCACATCAAGCGGTGTGCAATCCTTGGAGATTGCTCTTTCCACTATCCGAGTGGCTCGAAAAGACACTTTCAAGAATTGCTGCAGCTTGAGTCCGTTGAAACGTTCGACGTGAATGGAACTCCAGATCACTTGGTTGATCTTCAGGAGCCCCTTTCCCCAACTTTTGCCGAACAGTTTGATCTTGTTTTAGACATTGGGACACTCTATTGCGTTTTCGACATTGCTGCTTGCTGGAAAAATATTCTCTTCATGCTAAAAACGAGTGGGGTGGTGGTTCATCAGTCAAATCTCATCGGCCACTTTGGAAGGGGTTACTATGCCCTCTCTCCCGCTCTCTTCAACGAATTCTATCCTTCAAATGGTTTCCAAGTCGTCGCGATGGCATACCTCCTCAAAGGAGGCTCTTATCAGTGGACCGATATGCCGATTGGTCACAACTATCTTTCGGCGGCAAGTGGGGCTTCGTTGGCTTGGTCTCAAGAGGGAACAACAACGGGTATGGTCCCTTGTGATAGCTCACTTCTCTGTGTAGCCGAACGAAAAGAGCGGAAGCCATTTTCGAGACCAGTACCCGAGCATTTTATTCGAACTGCGGGACGGTAATTCTCTCGGAGAGGCGATCACACAAAATATCCAGCTGCTCTTGCGTAAAAATATCGGCGGTTGGCATACCTGCGCGGTACCACGGCACAGAGAGAGCATGCCCTGGAAGCGCAAACATGAGATTCTCAGTATCGCATTGAGAGGAGAAGTCCTCTCGCCCCATCTCTTTGTCGTATCCCAGCTTGAGATAGAGCGCTTCAAGAAATCGCGGCACTGAGTACACTTCATTGAAGGTCTCGAGCATTCCGATCGGCATGTTGTACGTGGACGTTCGGTGAACAGCTTCGTCGAGGGCCTGACCCAGAGAGTTCGGGAGATAAAACCCCGAGTTGAGGCTCGAGAGATAGTCAAGGCCTCCCCCCTGCATGTTTTTCTTTGCGAGCACGTAGCAACCACAACAGAGTGCTTCATGAATAGTTCTGCTTTCTCCCTCCTGTTCGCATCCATGAACATAAATTCGTGAAGCGTTGTAAAACAGCGACAGCTCTGAAGTAGAAAGCCCTCTATAAACAGAATTTGTTCTTGGAAGAAGATGCGTATCCACAAAGAGCATGTTTGGCAGTCGATTCGCCTCCCAGTATTGCACCAAGTTTTGATAATATGCGTCGTTTGTATTGTCATTCTCGAGGACAATGAAGCAGGCAGTTCTGTCGGGATGGGCTCGAAGATGCACGATGAGGCCAGTCAAGAGTTCATGTGTTTTCTTGATCTCGGCTGCGCGATTAACGCAGAGAAAATCAAAGGCTTTCTCTCCTTCTCTCGCATTCCAGGGAAGATTCAACCGGTTCAGGAGATCTTTGAATGGCACAGCGACTTCAGAGGCATAGTCCTTCGGCCGAAAATCTCGATGAAGAAAATGTCGACTCGTAAACGGAATGTGTTTCGGGCTTATACAACGAGACGATGGAAGCAATTCGAGTTGGACACCCGGGTGCCCTAAAGGCGGGTTCACCGACCCGTTGTGCACCAAGACATTGTACCGCGACGCAACGGCGTGGATAAAATCAGAAAGAAGCGGCACCTCCTTATGGGTAAGAACGAGGATGCCCTTTGTCCGATCAGCTTTCTTTAAGATATGCATCAAAAAAGCCTCATTCGCCTCAAGACTCTCCTCCTCATACTTTCACACCCGATTCGAGCAAGAGGGGCACAAGGGACAAGGGGAATCTAAGATTTGATCCAGTAGTGCTCTGTACCAACTTTAATGTCGGGAAGCGGAGAGCCGTCTATATTTGGAGTCTGAATGATAGGATCCTCGATTCCTCTCGCGTTTCGGAAATCCAAAATCGCCTTACGTGCCCCTTTCCAGTAGCCGAAATCATCACAGATGACATACCCACCAGGACTCACCTTGTCGTAGAGATAGTTAAAGGCATCCAGTGTCGGCTCGTGCCAATCAAGATCGACTCGAAGGACAGAGATTGCCTTAATCTGAGGAGCATACCGGGGAAGGGTGTCGTTTACCCACCCCGGAACAGCACGAACACAAGAAGTCTTCAGCTTCATCAGGTCAAAACACGTATGGTTAAAATCATTGAGATCAAAATTATGAAGTTGGACTCCAGGCTCTCGAGCAAGACGAACAGCATCTTCGCCTTCGGCCATATCGTGCTCATTGCACTCGGACATCCCCTGAAACGAATCAAATGCCCAGGCAACTCTTCCTTTGCCCTCATCTTCACACAATCTTCCGAAGAGAGCGCTAATTCCTCCCTTCCAAACTCCGAGCTCAACAACATCTCCTTCAATCCCTTTCTCTATGGCAATTTTCAGGCTCTTATAGGCATTGTACGCTCGATATTCGGGACACTTCGTTCGATTTTGCTGAGGGCCGACCACACCCCAGATTTCAGAAAATTCAGTGAGCTTCATCCTCGGTTCCTTCCAAACAGGTTAAGAACAAATTACTAGCTGTACGAGCGTTGTAGCACAACGACCCTATCGTTTCCCCCCTGATATTTGCCTCTTCTGCAGAGCAGATTTGGCTCTGACCGAGAAAATCGTGCCTCAAGCGGGCCGCCTTGAGGTCGAGCTCCTCGGGGAATCCTTGTCACTCCTCCCGGAAAACTCCCTCCCTGAAGCCGTATCTTTTTCAACGGCATCAAACTCGGACTTTACGGCATATCTTCAGTTATTTCAATAGGTTGGTTAAATTTCTTGGGCTGTGAGGCTGTCGGCCCCTATCGCTGCTCGATAGACGCCTCGTGCGACCTTGCAGCCATTCCCCGCATCAAAATGACAAGCGAAAAAGTTGCGTCGCTACCGAACGGGAGAAAGGACAAATCACATGTTTAACCCAGAATCAGTTCTCAAAAATTTAAAGACCGACGGATACGCCCTCATCGAAAACTTTCTTGAAGGCAATTTCCAACCTGTGCTTCAAGAATTTGATAGAGCATTTGGGCTTATTCCGGACAAGTCTCATGCGACGTTGAACGACACCCAAAACCTCACTCTTCAGCCGAAGGAAAAGGTTTACAACCCAGGCAAGCACTTAAACGTTCAGCCCGGGGGTTATGCCCTCTTTCCAACTCTTCTTTCTCACTTCGCTAACCAGGTATTCCAGAACATTGTAAACGAATACTGTGGCCCTCGCTCACAGTTTTTGTACCAAATATTCATGTCTCATGAGTACCATACCGTTCCAAACCAAAAGGATTGGAGCAGGCTCAACTGGCTTCATTTCGATCCGTATCCTTCGCTAAAATTCTTGCTCTATCTTACCGACACAGATGAAGGCAACGGTGCAACTATGGTGGTACCTGGAAGCCGCGCGATCGGAAAGTACTACAGAGAAAAGCGCCTTGATATTAACGACAATTCGGGTTGGCAGGGTGGATGTAAACACCGACTTGAAGATTGGGAGGAAACTCCGCAGTATACGAATGCAGATGCAGTTCCTTTGTGTGTAAAGGCTGGGACCCTTCTGCTTGTTGATACGGATGTACTCCACTGTGGGGCGCTTCTACACGAAGAGGGCCGCGAACGGAAACTTATCCTTGTTCACAACCGGCCTGAAGGGTTAAGAATGCCTGACCATGAACCTCCGTATGATCCGGTTTTCGTGGCTCATCAGTACATCGCAAAGGCTCATAGCATTCTCCGCTCTATTCACGGTTAACAACCGTCAAGAGAGCTTAGGGAAAAGAAAGCGACGGTTTCAACCAATGGAAAACTTGCAGCACATCTTTGCCCAGGAGTTCTCTCCGATCCCTCCTTCTTCCGCAAACAGTTGTGCGGTCGTCGGAAATTCTGGCGTTTTGCTGCAACAAGAATACGGCCCAGAGATCGACTCTCACGATTTTGTTATCCGATTCAATCAGGCGAGAACCAGAGGCTATGAGAGAAGGACTGGCGCAAAGACGAGCTTGAGAATCTTAAACCTTCATTCAGTCTTGGCGTTCAACGGCGAAATGAAGAACCTCAATGAGGCTCAGGATATTTTCTCAAACTTTTCCTCTGATATCTTTCGTGAGCTTCAGGAAACGCATTACCTCCTGAAAGACGAGGTCGACCTGTCCCGTGTGCGTGCTGCCTATCCGACGGCACACTTTCACACGGTTGCTCCGAAACTTCGAGAGTCGCTCGTGGCGCTCCACCCGTGTCTCACATGTGGATTTCTTGGGGTTGTTTATGCATTGAAGTTCTTTTCGAAAGTGACCTGTTTCGGGTTTGATTTCTACGAGGGCAAAGACGATCACTATTACGAGCAGGTAAAGAAATACGACCGAAGCTGTCACGACATGAGCTTTGAGAAAAACTTTATGTTGACCCTTGCACAGGAGGGCAGGATTGCTCTTAAGCGGTCTCTCCCGTCGGTCTTGTCGACTTCCGTTGAAAGTCCACAGTCCTCAGAGCATGTCGCTGAACCGATTCCTTCTCAACAGGTACTCGACTATCTCCTGGGCTTTACAAAGCAATAGTTCACTCAGTGTGGATTGCAAAGGGCGACAGTCTTCATCAAAGTGAAGACGATTCGAAGAAGCCAATGTCTGCTCCTTGAGCTCGCACCGCAGTAAAACACTTTTCAGCCTCCGAGGTTGCTCCGGCTCCTCGAAGGGCTATCCCGAGATACCACAACGCTCTCCAGTGGCCAAAACCACGCTCAATGGCATTTGAAAAATGCGATGTGGCCTGCTCCGGAAATCCAGCTCCCAAACTCGCAAGTCCCGCCCACAGGTGCAGGTATGGATCATTCGGATATCCAGCGAGATAGTTGAGAATCCCACCCGTGCGAAAAAGGGTTGAAACTTCGGAAATTCTCTTCTCTGCGGCGCAACGTTCCGAGTCATCCGCACTCTCAGAGAGGCTTTGCCAAAAATCATCGCCTTCTTCTCCCAACGTTTCACAAAAAATAGTTGCGCCACCATAAGGAGTAGGTGTCGGGAGAGCTCTCCACGAGCGGTTGCGCTTCGGTTGCTCCAAAAGCGTTCCATAGATCCGGTCAAATACCACCGCTGCATTCTCCGCGCCAAAGACTTGCCGTGCATATTCTTTGGCATTTCGCGCGAGTCGCTCTCTTTCTTTTGGAGTGTTCTTGAGAAACTGAAGTGCCTGCGCGTACTCAAGTGCACTCCGAACAACGATTCCAGTAAACCCGTCAATCACGAGGTCCTGAACTCCACCGTACGGAAAAACTACTGGCACCACACCGGCATACATCACTTCTTGGAGGATAACCTCAGAGGCGGCATATGTATCCTCGCAGAGGGGATAGCCGAAAACATCAATCTGAGACAGCGCCTCCACAATGTCTGCCGAATATCCGTGAATGAAAAATCGATCTGAAAGACTCAAAGCTCTCGCTTGCTCAAGCAGAATCTGCTCGCACCCTCCGCCTCCCCAAAGGTGAAATTCAATTGTCGGATCGTTAACGAACGCACTCATTTTCACAAAATCGGGGTGCATCTTCATAAAGTTCAGCGTGCCCACGTATCCGACACGGAACCCTTTGTGCGGCTTTGAAGCAAAGTTCTCAAGTCGCGCAAAGTCAGCACACCCATATGCCATGCGTACCTTTGCAAGTCGCTGCTCTGGAGAGAGGTCCAAAATCGCTGGGCATCGGGCTGTGTAAGGACTACACGGAACAGCCATATCCACAAACTCAACAATCTGTGGCGTCACCCTTTGGGGTGCTCGGTGGCCTCCAACATGAAACCACCCAACGAGACGACACGGTGGCAAACCTGAGCGGAGGAACTTTTCCATCGCCGGATTATTCCACCAATGGAGGTGCACGATATCTGAGTCAGAGACTATCTGGTGCAACCCCTCCTCTGAAGGAGCCTGGCAAACCTCAAATCCTTTTGCTTTCGCCAAAGACAATGCCTCTTGCTGCTCCACAGGACGGAGCGAAACGATTCGATGGTGATACGGTCTCATCCGAGCCGTATACTCCATAATCGAGAGCATTGCTCGACCAGCGCCACCAAGTGAATACGCTTCAATGACGTGCGTTATGAGAGGTTTTGCACTACTCGTTACGGTTACATGACTCTCTGAAACAATGCTGTTGTTTTCCGTTTGATTCGCCCCGTTCAAGCTGGCACAGACGCGCTCGTATGATTGCTCGACATTTGAAGTCCCCGGGACATCGTAAAAACTTCGAAAGCATGAATAGATCTTCCGGTCCAGAGAGACCTCTGTAGGAAATCGCTTCGGCTGCGCAACTGCCACTTCTGTGTCAAATCTATCAGTAGGCCCGCAGTGCACCCCACTCCCATCCATTCCGATATTTCGAATGTGGGATGACGTTGGATAGAGGTAGACGCCCCGGTTGAGATAGACCGAGAGCACCCAGTGGATAGTCCATACGTCTTTTACCGATCCGTTGAGAAGGCCAAGTATTGTGTGAGGGATATCGCTTCCACCTTGTTCGAGATCGATGTTTGCGGCTTGGCACTTTTGAAGGAGAGTGTTCAGATCGCGCTCATGAGAGCTCCACTTTGCCTTCCAGGTTCCCCACCCCCAACTTCCGATTCGGGGAAAGAAATAGGCATCTGACTGGTAATGAGCTCGGATCTCCTTGGGGAGTTGGACAGTATAACCTGAAACACCGAAAACTTTTGGATTTTCGCGATAACGAACATACGCTTCGTACATGTAGCGAAAGAAATATTGCTCAGGAACGCAATCATCTTCGAGTACGATCACGAAATCCTCTTCGTTGAGCAAACGATCGACTCCTTCCCGAATCGATGCGGCAAGCCCTCGATTGTGCTCCTGACAGGTGACCTTTGCGTTGGTCCAGTTGACTCCTTGAACAAGCTTCAGGGTCTCTTGAACTGCGACTTCATGCTCAGGAACCTTTGGCGCATCACACCAGATCGAGAGGTTTCGAACACCGTGCAACCGCAAAGCATCAAGAACCTGCTTCGTATGGGCAGGTCGATTGTAGGTCAGCAAAAGGACCGGTAGATCAAGCGGCGATCGGTAGAGCATGAGAAGTTCCCGTGAGAGATCAGGAAGAGATCTCTTCGAGATTTAGATGAGCTTCGTTTGCCTTTCGTTTCGATAGTTTAAAGAGGGCGCTCCAATAAAAGTCAGTGTTTTCAACTAACTATCACGTCAAACACAGTGGAGCTCTGGAACAAAATCTCACTGCAGCAGCCCAAGCACCTGAGCTATCTCGACTCCTCGCGGAGTGAGCTCCCAACGAGCGGCGCGCTTGCTCCCAGTTCTTTCAAGAGCCCCCAGTTGCCGAAAGTACCCCCGGAATTGGTCAGCATCCTTCACGGGCAACCCCGCGGCTCTAAGATCTTCGCCAGTAAAAGACTTCTCAGTAAGCCCTCCCTCTCCACTCTCAGCGAGCCACTGAACGAGCTGCACGAAATAAGGCCGGATTCTCGGACTCCCGTCACTGATCATCTGAGCAGCAAGTTCGACCGAGAGTTGAGGACCAACTACATTTCGTCCGCGAAAGGAAACGGCACGGAACAGTTCAGCCTGATCTCTCGGGTCATCGCCAAAGCTTGCGATCAGCAGGGTATCTGCCTTGGAAAGTGGTGCTTGCTCCCTTTCTGGCTGGATGTGACTTTCAAAATTCTCAGTGTTCATGGAGCTCTCCATCACAAAATATCGAGAGTACTTTTCAGAATTCAAAATTACGAAGCTCGATAGATCTCCTCTCACCTTCTGCAATCATCTGTCGAAATGGCCCTATGAGCGGTCTCACCATGCCGCGATTAAGAGTCATTCGGCTATCAACATCAAGAAAATCAGATCTGCCCTCTCTGAGATCATCAAAGAGGAGTTTCACAGCCTGAGAGCGTTCAGGATCGCGTTGATTTCCGTAAAAGTTACTGTCGTGTCGAATCAGCTTTGAGCCGTCGGCTCTTTTAGGAAGAACCACCCCAAAAAGAATCTGCCCGTTATCATGGGCCATCAAACAACTCGGAACTCCGTACAGATCGCAAAAGAGAAGTGGTTGTTCAATTCCTTCGCCCCGAACAGCAAAACGCGCGAGTGGACCGATCAATTGAATGAGCTGGTCCGGCCCGAGGTGCATGCGATTCGGCGTACGGAGAGCGCCATCTCTACTCTCATTAGGACCAAGCCATATCGCACCAGCCGTCGCCAAAGACGACTCCTGAATGGAGCAGGTGGCACCATTCACGTCCGAGAATTCACCGTAAAGAAATCCACGCTCTGTTGGTTGCAAACGGAGAGAGTTTTGCTCAGGTTCCATATCCGTTTCGAATGAAAGACCCCTCTATCGAGGCCGGTTCGACCTCCGGATCATACCTGAATCTCAAGACTAAGTTCGTTAAAGAAATCAAGGCCTTTGGCCCGCTTGATCTCCCCCACAAGGACCATCATCACAGAGTAGAGAGGACTTTGAATGGCAATTCTGACCAGGGTCTCGTTGACGATCACAACCGAGAAAGCGACCAGCGAAAGAAAAGAAGAATGGGCGTTAGAGGACTTGAACCTCTGACATCCAGCTTGTAAGGCTGGCGCTCTACCAACTGAGCTAAACGCCCTCAACAATCACCAAGCGAAAACCCTCAAACTCCTGCCGGCTATCTCAAAGCCAGCCTCGCCCGCGCGGCACTCGAGCGCTCGGTTAAGGCGAATCTTGGCAACGCCAAGTTCGAC
>JAGRAO010000080.1 GCA_020434565.1 Bdellovibrionales bacterium | reverse complement strand
GCCAAAAGGCTCCCTTTTTCGTGACGTATGGCTGGAATTACATCATTCCACCCATTCCGCCCATTCCACCTGGCATTCCGCCACCGTGCCCGTGAGAGTGATCGTTGTCATCGGGCTTGTCGGCGATTACTGCTTCGGTTGTGAGCATGAGGCCAGCCACAGAAGCCGCATTCTGCAGGGCTGATCGAACAACTTTCGTTGGATCGATAACACCAGCTTTCATGAGGTCTTCGTATGTGTTGGTTGCTGCGTTGTATCCCATTGCTCCTTTAGAATTACGAACTTTGTCGACAACAACTGCTGGCTCAACACCAGAGTTGAAGGCAATAGTTCGAAGAGGAGCTTCGAGAGCGCCACGAACGATAGCAACACCGAAGTTCTGCTCTTCGTTCGGTAGCTTCAAGCCTTCGAGTTTTTCGATAGCACGAAGGAGGGCTACTCCACCGCCAGGGACGATTCCTTCCTCGACGGCTGCTCGAGTCGCATGGAGAGCGTCTTCAACGCGAGCTTTCTTCTCTTTCATTTCGACTTCTGTCGCTGCGCCAACGTTAATGACGGCAACTCCACCAACGAGCTTCGCGAGACGCTCTTGGAGCTTTTCGCGATCGTAGTCTGAGCTTGTGTCATCAATCTGGGTGCGAATCTGCTTCACACGCCCTTCGATGTCTTTGCTGTCGCCGGCGCCATCGATGATTGTTGTGTTGTCTTTGTTCACAACAATTCGCTTCGCGCGGCCAAGCTGATCGAGGGAGATGCTGTCGAGTGACATGCCGAGGTCTTCGCTGATGCTCTTTCCACCAGTGAGGATAGCGATGTCTTCGAGCATGGCCTTGCGACGATCTCCGAATCCAGGAGCCTTCACTGCGCACACGTTCAGTGTTCCTCGGATCTTGTTCACTACGAGTGTCGCGAGAGCTTCACCATCAACATCTTCTGCGATGATCAAAAGCGGTCGTCCCGACTTTGCAACTTGCTCAAGCACTGGAAGAAGATCTTTCATATTGGAGATCTTTTTCTCGTGGATCAGGATAAGAACATCATTGAGTTCTGCTTCCATCCTGTCTGGATCGGTTACGAAGTATGGAGAGAGATATCCACGGTCGAATTGCATCCCTTCTACAACGTCGAGTGTGGTCTCAAGTCCCTTTGCTTCTTCAACAGTGATAACGCCTTCTTTTCCGACCTTATCCATTGCTTCAGCGATGATGTTGCCGATCTCTGAGTCAGAGTTCGCTGAGATAGTACCCACTTTAGCAATGTCGTCTTTTCCAGCTGTCGCTTGGCTAAGGCCTTGGAGGAAGTCAACCACTGCGATAACAGCAGCGTCGATTCCGCGCTTAATGTTCATAGGATCGTGGCCAGCGGTAACGAGCTTATGTCCTTCGCGATAAATTGCGTCAGCAAGAACGGTAGCAGTTGTTGTTCCGTCTCCAGCAACGTCAGAAGTCTTTGAGGCGACTTCCTTTACCATCTGAGCGCCCATGTTCTCGAACTTGCCTTCGAGTTCAACTTCTTTCGCTACGGTTACCCCGTCTTTTGTGATCGTAGGAGCACCAAAGCTCTTTTCGATTACAACGTTTCTCCCGCGAGGTCCCATCGTGACTTTTACGGCGTCAGCAAGGAGGCGAACTCCTTTTGCGATTTCTTCTCGGGCTTCCAACCCAAACTCTAACATCTTTGCCATAACGTATTTTCCTTTCGTTTGATAAAAATAATCGATAAAAAGCCGCTGAGACTACGCCTCAACAACTCCGTAAACATCGTCTTCGCGCATGATGAGGAGTTCTTCGCCTTGTACCTTGACCTCCTGGCCAGAGTATTTCCCGAAGAGAATTTTATCCCCTACTTTGAGATCTACAGGTTGAAGATCTCCATTTTCTTTAATCTTCCCTTTGCCAACAGCGATAACCACCCCTTGTTGTGGTTTTTCTTTGGCATTGTCTGGAATGTAGAGACCAGAAGCAGTTTTTTCTTCTTCGTCGAGCCGCCGTACAATCAAGCGATCTTGAAGGGGGCGGATTTTTGCATCACTACTCATTTTATTTCCTCCATTGTTTCCCTCTGAAGAAGGGGCCAACGGCTCCTCTCTTTTTTCAGAGAGCGAAAAATTAACGACAACGAGACGTTTGCTCGAGTTGAGAGTTGCACTCTTCAACGCTGCGTCTCGTAGAACAGAGCCCCGTGGTGAGGCCAGATTTCCATAGTCGGGTTGGCCCTTTCATACTCGCGCCTACCCTCCTGGACGACCTCTTGTGGACCCCGAACTCTTCTGGAAGAGGAGTCAGTCCAACACAACCTTTTATCGAAGATGCTCCCGACCAACCCAGTGTCGAGAAATCAGAGAGCCAAACACTGCCACACATGGGCTTCCAAACCAAGAAACCCGGTCGGTTAGCCAAATTGTCCACAAGGCGCTTAGTTATTGGACATTGGGAGGCCGGTTTTCAAGGGCGAGCATGAAATTTTTCTTACCGCTAAGCTGGGAAATTGAGAAAATTGCCCCCGTGCTCGTTGGGCAACTCTCTGGTTTTGCAAGAAAAATGAGAGTGTACCTAGCGAAAAGGGAGATGAATCCTCACAGAACGTGAATCCACGGTAAAAACACGCTATTTTCCACGAAGCTGTTTATTGTGAGCATGCGTGGCTTGAGTCTCTGAGTGTGTAAGGAAGAATTTGGTAAAAACGATACACGTGCTTGGGCTCTCCGCTCCATGCCCTCCAAAGCCGGCTGAGGAAGCCGAAAAATTTTTTCGCGACAAAGGAATAACCGTTTCATTCTCGTGTGATCCAGCGCGGTACTACGGCAAAAAGGACCATCTCTTTTCGTGTGATTCGATTCCGAATAGGGTGCAAGCCATTTCTGACCTTCTTGAGGGACGAACAAAGGCTGACCTGTGCTTGAGCCTCAGAGGAGGGTTTGGAGTACTCGAAACACTTGATCGGATGCCGGCTCAACTGAGCTCGAAGGCAGTACCCTCCGTGGTTGGATTTTCAGACTCAACTGCGTTTCTTACCGCTCTTTTCCAAAGGTATGGCTTAGTAAGTCTCCATGGACCCTCTTTCCTTTCGTTCGGCGCAGACGACAAGATCGGTCAGCGCGAGTCTATGTGGACGCACTTGAGAGAGCTTTTGGAGGGGAAAAAACAGATCTTCTCTTCAACGGAAATGGAGCACGGTTGGGGGCCCTCTCAAGGAGAGGGCGTACTCGTCGGTGGGAACTTGCGGACTTTTTTGTCTCTCTTTGGAACGGTATGGCAACCTAAGATTGATGGAGCTCTTCTGTTTTTTGAAGAGTTGAATGAGACACCCTTTGAAATATATCGTTCGTTCCTTCAGCTTAGATTGTCAGAAGGGTTTGCTGGAATTCGAGGAATAGTGTTGGGAGATTTCTTGAATTGTCTTCATCCTCGGTCACTTGGTCCGACTCTAGGGGAGGTCTTTGAAGAAGTCTTTCGAGAGGTTCCGTTTCCAGTGTACCGGGGCGCGCCGTTTGGCCATGGGCCAGTCAATAAGGCTTTGCCCGTCGGTCGTCTGGCAACACTCTCACCTGCTGGCCTTGAACTTTTAGATTAACGGGTTCACAGTTGTCGTTTCCTCATGGCTATTGAAACTGCTTTTTCATCAGAGACCGTTGATATCGGACCGCTCCAGTCAGTGGTTGATAGCCTTTTGACTGAGGCTGTTGAGGAGCGGGTCTTTCCGGGGGGGCTTTTGTCGATCTCGCGAGATGGAAAGCTGCTCTGCCGATCATGGAAGGGAACGCTCGCTTTTAGCGAAGGGTCCGAGGGCTCCTCTGTTGCCAATGATAGCGTTTACGATGTCGATGGGCTGACAGGGTGTTTCATAACTGTGCCGCTGCTTGTTCAGGCTGTATCCCGTGGGAAGTGTGCGCTTGATGAGCGAATTTCACGGTATGTTCAGAATTTTGGTGTTCACAACAAATCTGGAATTACCATCCGACAAGTTTTGAATCATTCATCGGGTCTCAAGCCGAGCATTCCGTTTCACTCAGAGCTCGAACGAGAAGAAGGACTTGATGCTCGCCAGATTCTCATGCGAGGCATTGGCGGTAAGAATTTGGTCTATAACCGCATAAACAGATCAAAACTTAGAGGGGTACCTGGAGAACAGCAGGTCTACAGTGAAATTGGGATGATTCTCCTCGGTAATCTCTTAGAGAGTCTTACCGGTAAACCTCTTGAGCAACTCGCTATTGATCAAATCTTTAAGCCCCTTCAGCTCTCCTCGAGTGCTTTCATCAGTCTCGATCTCTTGCGAAAAGGGCGAGTAGTGCCTGACGTTGAGCGGGTTGCCCCGTCTGAATTTTGTCACTGGCGAAAGAAAGCACTTGTAGCAGAAGTCCGTGATGAAACGACTTGGATTATGGGAGGTGCTTCGGGCCAAGCTGGACTTTTCAGTTCTGCCGACGATCTGGACCAATTGACAGGTGAGTTTGTGCGAGCCTTCCATGGAGAGAGTTCTCTTCTTGATCGTGAAGTGTTTCGCTCATTCGTCGAACCGGACTCCTCGTTCCCGCAGGGATGGAGGCTCGGTTGGGCTTCCCCTTCAAACGCATTCCGTTTGGAAATACCTCCCGAGGTTGATGCTCAGTCTGTTGCTGCGAGTGGGTTTACCGGTTGCGCATCGTGGATACATTTGCCTTCCAGGACAACAATAGTGCTCTTGTCAAATAGAACGATGCCGTCGAGATCAAATAAACGCTTTCTGCAGTTCTTGCCCAAAGCCATGAAGTCCGTCGGTGAGCAGCTCGGACTTCTTCAGTAGCTTCGAGAAAGGAAACCCATATGTGGAATAAACTTCGCGCAGTCGAAGAGCGCTTTGAGGAGATCGGAAGCGAGCTTTCATCTCCAGAGATTCACGGTGACCGAGCGCGCCTGACAAAGCTCACGAAAGAGCACAAGGAGCTGTCGCCGATCGTTGCCACTTTCCGAGCACATCAAAAAGCTTTGGAGGAGAAGAAGGGTTCCGAAGAGATCATCCGGTCAGGTGGTGACGCTGAGATGGTCGAATTAGCGAAAGAGGAGCTGCACCTTTTGGAAGCGGAACTGGAGAAACTCGAAGAGGAACTTCGAATTCTGCTTTTACCGAAAGATCCGAACGACAGCAAAAACGTCATTCTTGAAATCCGTGCCGGAGCAGGCGGCGATGAAGCTGGTATTTTTGCGGGCGATCTCTTTCGAATGTACAGCCGTTATTCTGAAGATCGCGGTTGGAAGGTCGAGCTCCTGAGCGCGAGTGAAGCCGCTGCCGGAGGCTATAAAGAAGTTATCGCCATGATTCAGGGCGATGGGGCGTATAGTAGACTCAAGTTTGAGAGTGGCGTTCATCGAGTGCAGCGCGTCCCAGCAACAGAGGCTCAGGGAAGGATTCATACGTCCACTGTGACTGTAGCTGTTCTTGCTGAAGCGGAAGAAGTTGATGTCGAAATTAATGAAGCCGACCTTCGAATAGATGTCTATCGTTCGAGTGGACCGGGTGGGCAAAGTGTGAACACAACTGACTCTGCCGTTCGAATTACCCACATGCCGTCTGGTATTGTCGTAGCAATGCAAGATGAGAAGTCTCAATTAAAAAACAAACAAAAGGCGATGAGAGTCCTGCGAGCAAGGCTGCTTGAGCAGAAAGAGGCTGAGGCTCAAGCTGAGCGGCAAGCCGATCGTCGAAGTCAGGTTGGAAGTGGTGATCGATCAGAAAAAATTCGAACCTATAATTTTCCACAATCTCGGGTAACTGACCATCGAATCGGGTTAACGTTGCATTCGTTGGATCAGGTGATCAATGGTGATATTGACCCCGTCATCGATCAACTTGTAACCCACTACCAAGCGGAAGCACTTAAAGGCCAAGAAACGATCCAGTAGGATTCGAGTCCTGTTTTTTCTTAGAGCTCTGAATCGAACATCGGAGAGCAATGCGAATTGATCAACTTCGTGAGTACGGAAGGAAGCGGTTGAAGGGGGTTTCCTTATCCGCCGCGTTAGATAGTGATTTGTTGCTCGGACTTGCAAGTGGATTTCATCGGGAATATCTCCTTACCCATCCTGAGCACTGTATCGCTTCAGAGCAAAGAGAGCTCTTTTTTCATTTCCTCACTCGTCGCTGTGCCGGTGAACCTTTGGCGTATATCCGACGAGAACAGGAATTTTTCGGAAGGCCTTTTTTTGTGTCTCCATCTGTTCTTGTTCCGCGTCCGGAAACAGAGCTCTTGGTTGAACTCGTTTTGAAAGAGGCAAAGCAAAGGTCGTTTCCACCCCGTATTCTTGATGGAGGAACAGGCTCGGGGTGTATAGCGGTCTCTCTTGCTCAGGAGATTGAGTGTGAACTCGTTGTCGCAGTTGAAAAATTTGAAGATGCTTTAGCGATTGCATCGTTGAACGCTCGGCGTCTCTCTCCGAATCGAAATATTTCGTTTATTCAGGGCAACTGGCTTGACGCCTTTGGAGAAGAATCATTCGATATTATTGTTTCAAACCCGCCTTACGTGAGCCGTTCGGAAGATTTTGGCAGAGAGATTCTTGCTGAACCCCACCACGCACTTTTCGCTTCCGGCGAAGGGCTCTCTGATATACAGGTTCTTATCTCTTCAACCTACAAACGTCTTGCTAACGGGGGTGTCTTTTTTTGCGAGATGGGTTGTGGACAACGGGAGGCAATCGAAGCCGAGCTTTGCCAGTCTTCTTTTTGTCAGTGGTATTTTCACCAAGACCTCTCGAATCGCGATCGAGTTTTTCAGGCTGTCAGGGGAAATTGAGCAAGCGCTTTTTCTGACGGAGGTCTTCGCGCGATCTCTGGACTTTGCGAGGATCTCCGTCAGTTTTGAATCCTGATGTTACCGAGCATCAAGCCGTTGCAAGAGCCTCATGATGATCTGGTGCATGTACTCATTGACGCGAGAGAACGACTCCATTATTCGAGTCCACTTCTTTACGTCCTGTTCAGCTTCGGCAATCTTTCCCTGGTCACCAGACTTGATGGCCGCGAGATAATTTTGCTCAGCAGAGTCCAATCCATCGCCGATCCTTTTCGCAGTCTTTTCGGTATTTGTCGATTTCCCAATACCGCCAAGATAGTTCTTCGTAAACGTATCGGTGAAAACACCCGTGTTTACTCCATTCACAGCCATAACGTCCTCCAAAAGGGAATTTGTTCAATTACAAAGGGATCTTCGCCAAAGGGGGACAAATGTTTCGTCCGGAGAGAGGGTGCCGAGGATTGAATTGAGGAGGAGGCTTGTGCTTGTTCACGGAGCTTCATTCAATGTGCCGGAAATGTTCCACTTTCGGCAGCGGTGTGGTACTTTTTGAAGCTGGCACGCGATTGTACAGAAGCGCAGACGAGGATGCCGAGACAGGGAGTATTTTGTCGTTTCGCCCTGTTAGCGGCCCCTCTATTTTTTAAACCTCGCGTCTCTCTTTTTGCCTGTTCGTCCGCCGGACCGAGCAAGGCAAGTGAGGGAGGTGTGTTAGATGAGAAAGAGCCCATATGACCCGTCGCAGAGTAGTGATCACTGGACTCGGAGCCATCTCTCCTGTTGGAAACAGCGCTCATGCAGCGTGGGAGGCTGTTTGTTCTGGACAGTCTGGGGTCGGCCAAATTACTCGTTTTAATCCTGAAGCGTTCTCAGCAAAGATAGCCGCAGAGGTTCGAGATTTTAATCCTGATGGCGTCATTGAAAAGAAAGAGCTCCGAAAATTGGATCTCTACTCGCAGTATGCCCTTGTTGCGAGTGATGAAGCGTGGAAGCACTCGGGGTTATCTGATGGAGCGCTTGATCGAAAGCGGTGCGGTTGTATTCTCGGAGTTGGAATCGGGGGCCTGACTCAGATCGAAAAATTTCACATCGCTTACTTAGAGGGAGGGCCGAGAAAAATCTCCCCGTTCTTTATTCCCGCAATGATCTCGAACCTTGGCCCGGGTAACATCGCAATTCAGCATGATTTGCATGGAATTAATTTTACCACCACGAGTGCGTGTACATCAGCGACTCATGCGATCGGTGAATCATTTCGGTACATTCGTGATGGCTTTCAAGATGTCATGGTGACTGGTGGCTCTGAAAGTGCGGTTACGCCGCTTGGAGTGGGTGGTTTTTGTTCGATGAAAGCGCTCTCTACCAGAAATGAGGAACCTCATCGGGCGTCGCGGCCGTTCGATCGAGATCGAGACGGCTTTGTCTTGGGTGAAGGAGCTGCGATTCTTGTCTTAGAGGAACTTGAACATGCTAAACGCCGAGGTGCGAATATTCTCGCTGAGGTTGTTGGATACGGTTTTTCGTGTGACGCTTATCATATAACCGCACCAAGTCCGGATGGAGCAGGAGCGAAAGAGTGTATGACGATGGCGCTTGAGCAGGGTTCCGTTCGACCTGAGGAGGTACAGTACATAAACGCCCACGGGACCTCTACCCAAGCGAATGATATCACTGAGACATTGGCCATAAAGGACGTGTTTGGAAGCTGGGCAAACGAAGGTCTCGTCGTGAGTTCAACGAAATCGATGACAGGCCACTTACTTGGAGCCGCGGGTGCGATCGAAGCGTTATTTCTCACGAAGGCGCTCGAGAATCAGGTAGTGCCTCCCACTATAAATCTTGAGAACGCCGACGAGGGGTGTGATCTGGATTATGTTCCAAATGAAGCTCGAGAAATGAAAGTAGATGTCGCGCTTTCAAACTCTTTTGGTTTTGGTGGAACAAACGCTTCTATTATTTTTAAAAGGTTTTCTTAATGCAGGATGATTTCCTGAGCGAGCGTTTTCGAGCAGAGGACATTCTTCTTGGGGGTCTCGGTTTTTCAGACGAGGTACGACTCGTCTCTCTTCGGCGGACGGAAGGTGGATTTGAGGGCACCGCCAAGGTTGATCAGGAAGAGCCTTTTGAGTTTTCCTCAGAGGAAGAGCTCACGGAATTAGAAGAGTGGGCAGTGGACATCCTCATTCCGCTTCTTGAGCAAGAGGGGCGGTTTCCCGAAGAACAGAACGAAAAAAATCCTAAAGAGCGTAAGATTGTAGCGTAAGAGACTCTGCTCTTCATGAAAGGCAGTGAGAGGGCCTTTACTCTTGTCGACGACGACCTTTCTCAGGTCGGCCGCTCCTCATCCAATCAAGAGCCTCCCGTTGGTCGCGAAATACTTTTATTTCTCTTGGAATTCCCTCTGAGAGGATTTGAAACATACGTGCGATTCCAAAGTCGCCTTCACTCGTTACGAGTAAGGCCGTTTTTCCCTTCTTCATTGAAGGCCAAAAGCTCTTTGTCGCGTCACTAAACTTCTGGATTTCATCGAGTTCAAGAGAGAGAAGACTTGCCTCTTGCAGATCCCAAAGAATTGGATAGTCCGGTACGCTCTCTGAAGAGTAAAATTTTCTCAAAGCCAGAATGATATCTTCGAGTTGCAATTCACCTTGAAGCCGGTGAACCACAAGCTTTCGCTCGTCATCGATTATTGTCGTTACTGCCATGTCTGCCCCTCTGGTCGTGTAGAAGCGACCTGTCTCAAACTGGAAAAGTTATTCGTTAAAGGGTGAGAAACGATACATTTCTTCAGGAAATGCAAGATCTTTTGGGCTCTCTTTGGCAATTTGCCCTAGATCGTTATACGAAAATTTAATAGATCTAGGGCTCGAGTTTTGGTCTAAAAAATCAAAGATTGAGAGAGACTTGAGCGCAGTGTGGTAAAGAACGCAGTGTGGTAAAAGCTCAGTCTGGGAAAGAGGTGTGGTAAGGAGAAGTGTCCGTATCGCCCTCAATTGCATTTTCGATAGATTTTATTTTCAGAGATCGAACCGTTCGGAGAAGAGTATCGTGAAAAATCGTGTCATTCTTTTACTTGTCTTGTTTCCTTTCCTGGCCTCATCCTGTTTTGCGGAAGAGGTATATGTAAAGGTTCGCCAGACGAAGCTTCGCAAGGAGCCAAAATATTGGGCTCAATCCGTGGGAAACCTCAAGTTCGCGGAAGCCCTTCCAGTTGAATCCGAAGATGATGGCTGGTTTAAAGTCAAAACAAAGAACGGCCGCATCGGTTTTGTTCACGTGAGTGCAGTGAGTGATAGGCCGGTAAAACTTGACGAAAAATTTTCTGTTGCAGGTGGGAATCGTCAGGGCGTAGATGAGGTCGCTCTGGCAGGGAAAGGATTTAATCCGGAGACCGAGAGGGCCTATTCAAGGTCTGCGTCGAATGTGAATTTTCGAGCAGTGGATGGCCTCGACTCGTACAACGTTTCTCAGGATCAGGTTACGTCGTTCTTGAGACAGGGCAAACTTCTTCCAGAGGGATAGGATCGTTATGAATAGGCTTACGTATTTTGGGCTCTCATGTTGTCTTCTTGTTGGCTGTGCTGGCGGGAGTATTCCGCTGGGCTCTATAGGGAGCAGTCTGACGGGATTTAATATAGGAGACTCTGAGCTCGACGCTTTCAGAAGTATCGGGCGAGCGTCTGAGAAAATTGGACCACAAGAGGAGTACTACATCGGCCGCGCGGTGGCGGCAAATATTCTTTACAAGTATCCCGTTTCGAGGAACGGAAACTTGCAACGGTATGTGAATAAGGTTGGCCAATCTCTCGTTGCTTTTTCAGATCGACCGGAGACTTACGGAGGTTACCACTTTGCTGTCGTGCAGAGTCCTGAAATCAATGCGGTTGCTGCTCCAGGCGGGTATATCTTTATTACCGACTCATTTTTAAAGCAGCTCCGAAGTGAAGATGAGCTGGCAGCGGTTCTCGCACATGAAGTCGGACACGTTGTTGAAGAGCACGGAGTATCGGCTATCTCTCAGGCGCATCTGACCAATGCATTCATGAAAGTTGGCTCTATTGCTGCCGATCAAAGTCTCAGTGGTACGATGGTGGGAACAGTGGGAAGTCCCCTCGTTGAAGCTTTTCAAGGAAGTGTCGATGATGTTTTAGAGACTCTTCTCGTAAACGGTTATGGGCGTAGTCAGGAATACGATGCCGATGAGTATGGTGTCCAACTCCTCGCGAAGGCCGGCTATGATCCTAATGCTTTTGTATCAGTGCTCAAGACTCTTGAGAGATTGGAAAAGGAAAGTACGCAAGGCGGATGGCTTTCCACTCACCCGAAAGGAGAAGATCGGCTGGATGAACTCGATGATCTTCCGAGGTCCCGCTCGACTGATTTGGGTTTAGCTGCAAGAACTCGACGGTTTAGTGCGGCCACGGGTATCCGTGTCGCCTCATTGCTCCTTCAACTCGGGAACGTCTTCCATTTTGAGAGAGCACAGTCGTAGGGGGAACCGACTTTTGAACCCCTTTCTAGTGCTCTAAGCGACTTGTGGATTTATTTGTCTCAGGTGTGTAAGTCGAAGCCGGCTGATACACGGCCTCTTTCTTTCGGGAAGCCTGCGTTTTAACCTGTGCAGCAAGTGGTGCTTTTTCCGTTGCAGGGATGTCTCTTGTCGACTCTGCCTTCTCGAGTGTTTCATCCTTCTTGAGGGGGTTTGCAGAATTTTTCTCGTCCCGAATCGTTGCGGTCTGTCTGTCTTCGAGCCGCTCTTTTTTGTATTCAATTTTCAGCCGTTTGAGCGCGCCGGGATGGAGCTTCTCTTCGACGAGTTCCACGGCTTGCTCATAGGCGGCGTATGTATCAACGAGAGTATCGCGCATCCGAGCGAGTTTCTCGGTTACCGCTCGGCCAAGGCTTTGTTTCTCTGAATCCATTTCAGCTCGTCCCTGTCGCCTTCCTTGCTCATAGGCTTCCCGAATGTTTTCTTCCCGTGACGAGCGGTTGAGATAGAGTCCAACCAGCATGCCAAGCCCGTAGCAAAGGATTCCAGTTATAAGAGCGATGGTCGTGAAGCCTTCCATAGAACAGTTCCCCGTGAAGTTTTATCGAGACTAGCGCTCTTGCCAAAACTACGCAACGCGACCCCGAGTCGAAGATGGATTCTGAATCCTGAGATTTCAGGGATCTAGGACATTGTTCCTAAAACGGATGTAAAGAATTGGGTCTGTGAGCCAAGCACACAGTCAGGGACAAATAGCGTTGCCAAGTTTATTTTTTTAAACCGAGCGCGAGAGAGTGGGTTGAGGCTTCAGAGTGGCCTTTCTTCTCAGGCTCAAAGGACCTTATAGGTGAATGCTTCAAGCGCCGAGCTAGTTTTTGATTGCTCCTGCGGTGGGCGCTTACTATCATCTCGAGCGGCCGTCGACACCGTGTAGGCGTGAATTTTTAAAGGAGATGAATATGAAGCAGATAGTTTCGGTAATTCTTTTTACTCTTTTCTCTTTGCTGGCTGTTTCTCAGTCTGCATTCGCAGCTACCGATGCTGATAAGGCGTTTCTCGATACGTACAAGAAAGCGTATGAGGCAAAAGATGTAAGTACTTTAAAATCTCTGTTGTATACGAAGGATGCACATCCGGAGGCGCTCGAGTTTTACTCGATGATGTTGACCGAAGATTTTAGCGGAAAGATAACGAGCATTGAGTTAAAGGACCTTACTCCTGAGGAACAGAAAGAAGCCGTTGCGGTCACACAAAGTCCGGCCGGAGAAAACATTAAACTCAATCTCGAGCCGACAAAGAAGTTGGAGCTAAAGCTCGATTACAGCGATGCGAATGGGACAGGATCTTCGACGAGTGGATTCTTTGTTGCTTTGAGCGACGGGAAGTATGTCATTCCGGTTCCAAGCCTCGTCAAATGATTTGAAAACTTCGCCTGGGAGGACCATACGGTCTCCCAGGGAATACGATTTTCAAAATTTTTCCCGCCTACTGAGAAAGTTTTAGCAAAGAGAGAACTGCGATCTGGCACGCTTGAGCAAGGCGGATTGAAGAAACATATTCCTGTTCGCAGTGACTCAAACCATCTCGGCACTCAATGAGTCCAAGCGCAGTTGGAATAGGCTTCAGGTCACTTTTTTTTGCTTGACTCACTATGCCGACATCGTGGCCAGCTCCACTCGGTAGGGGAGTACTGGAAAATCCAAGCTCAGCCGCAGATGATTGAAGTATTCGCTGAAGATTTGGATCGAGCTCTTCAACTGGAGACGCAGCAGGAAGTACCTCGCGCGAGACTCTGACTCCCTCTCGTTCACACAGATCTTCGACTTCCCGAAAAAAATCTTCATTTGCTGATTCTAAGGTCAACGCCTTGTCGCTTCTCAAGTCGAGGGCGAGAACAGCGGTGTCAGATTTTTCGGGAAAGTTTAGCGTGGCGACATCGTAGAGCTCTTGGGAATCGAGAATGATCTGAGAAGCTGCCAAGTTTGCATTCTTTCGAAACCCCGGTTTCATCGGAGTTGCGCCTGAGTGATCGAATTGACCGAAGACGCGTATGATGACCGACTCATCGTCATACTCGACCTCTGTGCTGATCCCAAAGGTCCGCTCAATCGGTTCGATTCGCTCCCTCAGGGAGTCTCTCGAGATGTGGGGTGGGAAGAGGCGAATTTCAGCGTACCCCGGGACCGAAGAGAGTCCACAGTGCTGAAGTTGAGAATCCTTTGGCGCACTCTCTGTATTGACGACTCCAAAAGTACCAACGAGGTCTAGGCCCGCGTCGTTTTGCTTACGCACAAACGAATGCAGACGAACTATAATTTCGGCGACAATTCGATGATCTAAGGGAGACCCATCGAAAGTTTGAACGGAATATCGGCTCCGAGCGGGTCCACGGATACTTGTGCCCACTCCGAGCACGATACCAGAGCTCTCTAAAACGCGTGCTTGCTCGATGTGGAACTCGAGGTGGGCATCGATTGAGTCAATTTCGTTTTGGGAAATTGTAGCTGTCTTCTTTTCTATAAGAGTGGGATCAAAGCCTGCTTCCTCAATTGCCTCTCGAAGGGTCTTTCCCTGGAAGGTCTTTTCAAGAGCTGCCGGTGAGAGCTGGCCAAATGCTCCCTTACTCCCTTTGAAAGCGACATCAAAGGTTCCAGACTCCTCACCTCGCCAAATAACGAGTTCGAGGTTTTTTCCAAGTGGGCCGAGTTGAACAAGTGAACGAATGGCTTCAAACCCGATCAACACACCAGCAACACCATCGAAATTTCCCCCTTTCTTTACGGTATCGAGATGAGACCCAATCTGGATCTTTTTTTCTGCTTTCCATGGAGTACACGCAAAAAAATTTCCGAGTGCATCGTATTGACAGGTAAGTCCAAGCGCCTGACAGAGACTCTCAAAGTGAGCGATGGCCCGAGATTCTTCTCTTGACCAAGAGGCGCGGAGAAACCCGTGGTTTGGTTCAGGACCGAGATTGCCGATCTTGTCGAGTACTGCGTAATGCCGGGCAAGATTTTCCTCCAATACACTCAGTTCCGGAACACGAAATCCTGTCGGGACCGAGGGTCCTTCGTGTCCTGGAGTGTGAGATCGCGGTGCAGAGGAGAGGGTCATCCTGTACTACTTCTTCTTTTTTGCAAGATCGGTATGACCAAGAGTCGAGGAGTATACTGGTTTCAGATACCCTAATAAAGCGCTAGAGGGGCCCCATTTTGAGATGGAGACGGCGCTCTCCCAGAAATCGTTAAGCCTGGGAAATAACGAAGATAGCCGCTCCGAATAGTGTTGCGAGCGGAACTCCGATGGCTA
>JAGRAO010000079.1 GCA_020434565.1 Bdellovibrionales bacterium | reverse complement strand
CAAGGACAAGGACAAGGACAAGGACAAGGACAAGGAAGTCAACAGCAGTCAAGTCGAGAAGTCACGTTATATCTTCCACGTGGCGAGTACTTGGAGCAGGACCGCGTAGATTAACTTTTTTCTGCGAAGAGATCCTGGATTGCCCTCTTAATGGAGATCACTCTTTCGCTCTGTGTTGAGCTTTTCTGCCGTCAATCGCACCGCTTCAAAATTTGAAAAGAGTGGTTCTCCTGTCTCTTCGCTATCTTTGAAAACCGCTTCACGAAGCGCGGAAGGATTGATAATTCCAAGGCGTTGCTGCTTTGGGACAAAAATCTCGCCACAGGCGCGACACTGAATAACGACCACAATTCCATCGAGACTCACTTTCGTAAGGTCGGTTGAAAAGTGTTCATCATCAGTACCAATCGTTCCACAGTTGTGACAAGAGACAGAGTCAATAAAGGTTTCTGCCAACCCGTGTAGACGAAATTTGAGAGCCATAAAACCTCATCTATAAGCACGTACCCACAATGTCCCTCGACACTATGGGTTAGACTGCTTCTGAGCCGGAAATGAATTTTCGCACAATCAGATGGCTTCCTCGATCTCGATACTCCACGCCATCCATCACACTATGAATTATCGATAGACCTCGGCCATGAACTTTAACAGATTCTGAAGTTTCCTCTTTTTTGCGAGTTTCTCCGGTAAGAAATCCTGGCCCCTGGTCACGGATCTCAACCGTGAGTTCACCATTTGCGTAACGACAATTCACAGAGATCGTTCGTTCGCAGAATTGCGGCAAGAGAAGGCGTTCCTGTTTCATTCTAGAAAAGCGATCAATTCCGTCCTTATCGAACTCTTCACGCCATTCCGAGGGGAGCTCGAGATTCCCGTGTTCATGGGCATTTGCCACTGCTTCTTGAAAAACGAGCTCTAGACGGAGAGCTGTATTATGGTCAAGCAATCCTGCAGCATGAAGCGCGTGTGCCAGATCGAACGCCACTCGTGTCTTCGCAAACTCACGCGAGGTCAATGTAAAATGTGTCTCTACTTGCTCACCTCGCTTAATCGCCTCAACGAGTCTTGACTGTTCAGAATTTAGCGCCGGGAGAATGCGAAGAAGTCGCTGGGCAAACTCAGGGTATTCTGTGGGCCACAACATAGTCTCGAGTGGCTGAGCAGACTCATCAGGAATGGCTTCGTCAGAATCAGTACGGAATACTACAAGAGGTCGGCCCGGATCAGAGGCACAAATGAAACGTAAGAGTTCAGGAACCGGAACAGCATCAAAATGAAGGTCCGTTAGGATCAGATCGAACTGCTCAGTCGTTAACGACTGCACCAGCTCAGGATATGAAGTCGCCTTCTCAAACGCATGAGCCCCAAGCCGAGAGAGGAACTCATCGAGACGACTATCTTCTGGAATGGAAGTACCGGCTATGAGAACCCGGAGGTGACTCCTGTATGCTGGTGGTGTTTCCATCGCGGTTACCGAGTTGAGCGGAGGTGATGAATCACGCATCCGCTCGCCATCCGGCTGACCCCTTTCGAACGAGCCTACTCGTCGACCGGCAAGAGCTTGTCGAGCATAAGGAGTTCAAAAGTCTCCTTCACAAACCCTTGTAGAGGCTTAACCATCAGAACGCCATTTTCTGCCTTCAAGCGCTTATAGCACATCAAGACCTTCCCAATGCCGTAGCTGTTGATGATCTGCACGTCTGAGAGATCGAGCACGACAGTTCGTTTCCCCTGGTCAAAAACCTGGTTAAACGCCTGGCGAAGTGCTTCTCCAGATTGCTCTGAATCTAAATCCGTGGTGACTTTGATTAGTCCCTTATCGCCTGAAATCTCTGTTGGATACTCTTCCATGTCTTCCTCTAGTGATAGTAAGCCAAAACCCTCCCGAAGGATCGGAACTCATAATGGACGTATCGGAAGAAGTTTCTGAGAACTGTAGCTCTCATTCCAAAAACCGACTCTCCTCCTAACTTGCCAGAAAAGGGCTCTTTCTCCCAGAGATTGCTTTTCGACCTGATGAGAGAAGCGGCACTCGAAGTGCTCGATTCCAACAGATGAAGCGGAATACTTGAAGAAACGCCCTTGCTCCCCGATACCCAGGACAACCCTTCGTTCGCTCAATCAAACGTTGTCTTGTGTCAAATGCCGTTATTTGAGTTTTTTACTTCCGCCGTTGCCTCGCAAGTTATGGATATGCTCTCTCTTGTCGATAGGAAGTAGAGCGATTCTTTAAGCGAATGTCCGTCGGACGGTATGACGTTGAAGGGCCTGTTTTGTGTTGGCTTCTCAGGTCTGGCGTTGCCAAGATTTGGGAATTCAAAAGCAGCGTCCGATTCCTGACAAACCTTTTGAGGAACGTTATAGTCTCGGATGAATAATTACTGATAGGGGCGTGACATATGACAGAGGCAAGACCTCAAGAGTTTGAGGGGAGGCTCGCGCAGGGCAAAGATTGGCGAGAGATTGTAGCATGGGTAGGAGACCTCCCTCCGATGCCTCAAGTTGCAGCGAAAGCAATTGTGATGGTCGAAGACCCCGATACCACCGCGCAAAAGTTGACCGATCTCCTCTCGAACGACACTGCTCTCGCCGCTCGCGTCCTAAAGATAGCGAACTCTGCTATGTTTTCCCGACAACGTGAGATTACAACTCTCAACCAAGCAGTCATGGTCATCGGCTTTAAAGCCCTCAAAGGGATCATCGTTGCTGCGACACTTCGTCAACTCAACAAAAAATTCGGCAAGCTCGAAAAGATGGTTTGGGAAAACTCCATGTGCACAGCCATGGGAGCAACACTCCTTTGCCGCAAATTAAAGCGCCCGTATCATGAAGAGGTATTTCTCCTTGGACTATTGCACTCGCTTGGCCAAATTGTGTTCCTGACCCAGGACGACACCTCGAAAGATTATAAACTCGTGCTCTCCAAAATTCAGAGTGAAGGGCTCCGCTACAATGAGGCCGAGCAGGAGACCTTCGGGTTCGCGCACCCACTCATTGGAGCGCTCGTGGCAAAAAAATGGAATTTTTCGGCTGACACGTGTCAGGTCATTTTGCACTACTGCGACCCAGTCGATGGCGCGAAGCCGGATGGAGAGCTCGAAGAGAAGATCGCCCTTGTCCAGCTCGCAGACCTTATCTCTCATGCTGCCGGAATCGGAACTCCCGAAGGGTATCCTGACGGGCAGGAAGCTATCGGGAAACTTATTGATTACCTCGGATTCGAAGCACCGAATAAAGAAGAATTCGTTCAGGAAGTCCTGACTCAAACTCGCGAGATGTTTGAAGCAGAGGGAGCGATCTACTCCTAGAAATCTCTCAGGAAAAAGAACTTGGGAGGCCTCTCTATCCGGACCTACTCGGAGCCTTCACCTTTCGGAGCATCGCCTGATGGCGTTTCTTCGCCAGCTTGTGCCTCTTCCGTCCAGAGGGGAAATCTCGTGGAATAATTCGGATTGTCGAAGATAACCTGAATACCCTTTCGATTTTTGAGATTCACAAAGATCGGCGCTTTTAAGTTTGCAGTCGTGTCCTTTGGATCAGATCGAACCGTTACGATTACGAGAATTGCAAACTCGTCTCCCTCTTGCAGATCAATAGTGGCATCACCAAAGGGAGCTTCGACTTGGTACTGATCTCCAAATTCATATCCATCGACAACCACAAAGGCGAGGTTTTCATTATCGACCGATTGGAGCCACGAGAAAGGTGGTTTGTGCTCCAACATAATAAATTGCTGGCCCTGAGAAAAACCGATCAGCCCCGTCGGGAGGGTAATAATGGTAGAACGAGCAACCTCGAATTCGCCAAACCGCGAACTCTTCACGGTCATCATCTCCTCTACTGGTGTATCGTCCGGATTTGCCATCCCTGCTCTATCGAAAAACTCTCTACTGCTTTTTCTTTTTAATAACCACCTCAGGATTTCCTGTCCCCGAAGTGAGCTTTACCTTTCCTTGGAGAGCGCTCGTTGCTCCACCACTTCCTTTACGACCACTCCACGCTGCTGCGAGCCCTTCAAGACCTTGATCCGAAGCCGCGCCAGAGTCAGCCGCTTGCTTATTCTCTTCTAAGATTTGGTTATAAATCTCCTCTCGATATATCCGCATCTCGCGTGGAGCATCGATTCCAACCCGTATCTGGTGGCCCTTGATCTCCACAATCGTGATCTTAATGTTGTCACCGATATAAACACTTTCGCCGGGCTTTCTCGTAAGAATTAACATGCGTCGCCTTCCGTGGCACCGAGAGTGATTCGAGTCGCTCTCGCGCTTTGAACACTAAACAAATCTGAAATGAGTGATGCAGTTCCTGAGGGTCCGACCTGCTCGGGCCACCACCTCGGTACACTGCCACTAGGGTTAAGATGCTTGCAAGGGAGCATCTTGAAACGACTTTTTTCTTGGCGATAGATGTAGTAATTATTTCAAATGGTTACAAACCTATCCCCGCTGACAATTCTCGAAACGAGCCTCTACGTTACCGATCTCGAAGCTGCACGGTTGTTTTACTCTGAAATTCTCAACCTGGAATACCACTCCGGGCTCAGTGGTCGGCACCATTTTTTCCGGTGTGGTAGCGGCATGCTGCTCCTTTTTCAACCAGATGTCTCGAGCCGATCAACCGAGATACCGGCTCACGGAGGCGTCGGTCCCGGACACGTCGCTTTTCAAATTGAAGAGAGCGCTCTCAAAAGGTGGGGCGAGCACTTGATAAGCCACGGTGTCGCTGTCGAGCACGAACACACCTGGCCGAATGGAGCACGGTCGCTCTATTTCAGAGATCCGGCGGGAAACAGTTTGGAGCTCGCCACGCCGTCGCTTTGGGCACGGCTATAAGTAATCAAGAATCGACTGGCGAAGGATCTGAGTCGTGACAGTCAGCGACGCATTTAAAGCTGTCTGCGCGTTCGTTAGAAGGCTTGCAGATTCTATGACGTCTGCCTCTTGGAGACTCGCCAACGTTTTCTGCGCCGCATCTTTACTTAAGTTGAGCAGCGAATCTGCAGTTTCAACCCGGCGAAGTCGACCAGCGATATTGGTACGCGTTCGGATAATATCATCTTCTCGCGCTCCTGAGATAACATCGAGCGCTGCTTGGATATCCTGGGTCTGGGCGGCGGTTTCACCCGGAAAGGTGTACGGTGTGCTCGCTGCATCATCTGGAAGAGGCGGATTGCCAGTATATCCTGTTCTGTACCCCTCGAGAGCCCGACCGAGTTGGGTTAAGCCCCGAATTGCATCGCCAAAGAGATCTTCACCGTTTTGATTGACCTGAACTGCAAGGGTGTCTGTAACATTCACAGAGCGAGTGGAAGATGCCCCAGTCGCCCCGTCATATTGGTAATCAATTGAAGCCGGCACGTCCTCAGGTGGATCGGCAAAAGCATTGTGGTCACCCGAGAAAGCAGGTGTATTATCAGAGTTCCCTGAGAAGATATACTGATCTTGGTACTTCGTGTTTGCGAGACTCACGAGAAACTCTCGAAGTTCGTACACTTCTTGCGCCATGATTGCGCGATCTTCTGCCGAGTTTGTTTCATTCGCCGCTTGGGTTGCAATCTCTTGCGCCCGAATCAGGGCATCAGCGGCAGAATCGAGTGCCCCATCCATTGCGTTGAGATATCCAAAGACAGCACTTGCACGCTTTTTGTTCTCGTCGATCTGAACGAGTGATTCTCTCAGTTTTGAGATCGTGCTGCCTTGTTTCGTATCGCCCGGTTCAAGCACCTTAAGGCCGGTTGAGATCTCGTTGCTATACTTGTTTACCTGCTCACGGTTTCTCGTGTTGTACAGTTGGAACTGGCGAAATATCTGGCTCTCTGAAATACGTGTCATAGTACCTGTAGTATTGAATCTAAAAGCTCGCCTCCGATTCGGAGCACCCGTGCGTTTGCTTCAAACGCTTTCTGAAACTTAATGAGATTAGTGAATTCCTCATCGAGACTCACCGCTGAGACTTCATCGCGCTTGGCTTGGGTCGCGGTGTAGCTACTCTCCGCTACCGAGTAGTCGATACTTGTTCGCGAAGCAACGTTTCCGACCCGGCCGACGAGTTCGTTGTAAACTTGGTTAAAGGTTACCCCACTTCGAGAGAAACTCCCCACTGCGCCAAAGTCTTGGGCTGCGCTAATGGCCGAAATCACACCTGTCAGATTCGTTGCGTCACCCTCAAGTCCGGCGATTCCTGCTGCTCCATCATCCTGAGCCGCCGCGATCGCCCGAGGATCAGAGATAGCGACCTGGAGAAGACTCGCTACGCTCGTGATCGTTCCGTTTGTCTGCAAAGCTCTCAGTTCGTCTTGTGAAACAATTTGGTCCGCCACCGATCCATCAGCCCCGTCAATATCGCCGTTGGTAAGACCACTGAGAGAGAAGAATCCCATCATTCCGGGCCGATTGCCGTCGAGGTCGACCGCGTCTGATTGCACGCCAGCGGTAGCTCCATCCGTATCATTCCCCTGGTATGCGTTGTTAAATACCTGAACGAGATTTTGAGCAATCGCTTCGACCCGTGACGCAAAATCAACCAGCACTCCATCAGCCGCAAATGCACCAGATGCAGAGATCGGTGCTGTTCCTCGAATAGCGAGCAGTCCACCAATTGAGCCGGTTCCGTTCTTTAGCACACTCGTAAGATCGAGGTGGGCTGGGGAGAGACCTGTAGTATCATAGTCATACACGATAAAGCCCATCGATGTGCCATCGAGGAGTGTCGCATTTGAGGCTGTACCGTTTGGCTCCGTGGTTACATCAAGTGAGCGTGAGTTGACCCCTGCAACGAGTGGAAACCCGTTTGAGAGCGAGATATTGACGCTGCCGTCTGGGTTTTCTACTGAATCGTACTCTATTCGCTCGGAGAGCTGTTGCATAAGGAGATCGCGTTGGTCGCGTTCATCAGCAGCGAGTCCCCCGCTCGCTTCTCTACCAGCGATAACACCGTTGAGTTGCGCTATCTGAGAGGTCAGGGTGTTTACCACCCCTACTTCGGCATCGAGCCTATCCTGCGCCTCTGATTGGAGCTCAGCGAGGTTGTTGTAGGTGGTTGAGATTGAGTTTACGAGATCCTGCGCGCGCTCTAAGACATCCGACCGAAGTTCAATACTTGAGGGATTGAGCGTGAGGTTATCGAGAGAAGAGACAAACTCTGTAAAAGCACTCCCGATCGTGTCCCCTTCGCCGGTTAAGCTAAAGAGAGATTCTGTTCTCTGGAGAAAACTGTTTTGAACCTCGTAGTAGCTCCTCTCTCCTGCGGATGAGCGCGAGAGCCCTTCGAGAAAGAGATCGGTAATTCGAGTAATTGAACCGATCTGGACCCCGTTTCCAATCGCAAGTCCACCGGTTTGAGAGCCGAATCGAGTCTCAAGATTCACCACCCGACGGGTATAACCGGGGGTGTTTACGTTTGCGATATTATTTCCGGAGTTGGCAATGATTGCCTGCTGCGCGTTGATCGCCGAAACCGCGTTGTTTAGAATTTTCGAGGTAAAACTCATCTCTTTCCTCAGAACTGGGCAAAAATTTCCTGAAACACCGGTCTTCTCAGAGAAAAGTGCAATGGGTATGCCACCCTCTGCGAGGGATACCGACGCAAGTGCACCTTTCCTCCGAAATTTAAAAACCCCGTAAGGAAACTCCGACTTTCACGCTTTTTTCCCCCGTAACGAACTGATATCGTTCTTGAGTTTCTAAATCCTTTCGTCGAATCACCTTTTACAGAGAGCAGCGAGGCTCTATGTTTTTTCCGAGGCCCAATACGAAATGAAGCGGGGAGCATCTGTTCATCGAGATCCAACTCTGGCAGTCCGGGAGTTCGCTGAACAGGTCGCGCTTCCCAACCCAGCTGTAGTAATCTTTTTCTGCTCATCGGAATACGATGCAGGGGTCATCTCAAGGGAGATGTCCCAGCACTTTCGCTGTCCTTTCCTTGGTTGTTCAAGTGCCGGGGAACTAGGATCTCGCTATCAGAAGCACGGAATAGTTGGGGTTTCGTTTTCAACCGACGAACTTATGGTCGCATCCCATTTTATCTCACCCTTAACCGCCTATTCAGCAGAGCAGGCCAATTCGATAGTTTCGCTTTTAAGATCGGAACTCTCAATTGAGGATTCGACTGAAGGTTGTTTTGCATTTTGTCTGATTGATGGCTTGTCCTCACTCGAAGAGTCTTTTGCCTCGGATACGTATGGGGCTCTCAGAGGGATCCCTCTTGTCGGTGGATCAGCCGGCGACAACTTACTCTTTAAGGAGACGACTATCTATCACAACTCTGATTACGGAAATAATGCAGCCGTACTTCTCTTGGCAAGATCATCGCTCCCTTTCGAAGTTTTTCAGTTCAAGCACTTTATTCCTTCAGAGAAAGAGTTGGTGATTACTGAAGCTGACCCGAGAACAAGACGGGTAATTGAAATTGATGGCGAACCAGCCGCCGTCGCCTACGCTGAACTCGTTGGAGTCTCACCAGCGGCGCTCACACCAGCGATTTTCTCTGAGAATCCTCTTATGCTCGAAATAGGAGACGAGTGGTTTGTGAGATCAATTCAGTCTGCAAATCCCGATCAGAGCCTTACCCTGTTTTGCGCGATAGAGGAAGGACTCCCTCTCTCGATTGGGACGGGGAAAAACTTTGTTGAAACCCTCAGGAATCACGCCAAGTGGCTCGAGCAACGACAGGATATTGCACTTACCCTGGGATGTGATTGTATTCTACGACGGTTAGAAGTTGAACAGAAGGGACTTCAGAAAGAAGTCGAAGAGGTTTTAGACCAGCTGCGCTTCGTGGGGTTTAGTACCTTTGGAGAACAATTCAACTCCGTTCATGTTAATCAAACCTTAACGGGAATCTCTTTTGGATTTGGAAACCGAATTCGACCGTAGCGAGCTCGAGCAGGAAGTCGTAAGACTCAAACGGGAGAATCATAAACTTCATAAAACTGTAGAATCTCTCAAAGAGAGAGTGAAAAACTCTATTCGTTCTACCGGATCTTCATTTTCGATCTTCGAGAGCAATATCCGATTGAGCCAAGAGATTGAGCGTCAAACCCTTGATCTCAAGCGCTCCAAGGAGGCGGCCGAGCAAGCGGCTCGCGCAAAATCTGAGTTCCTCGCAAATATGAGTCACGAAATTCGAACGCCAATGAATGGAGTCCTAGGATTGACGGAGCTACTCTTGGAGACCCCCCTCAGTCCCGATCAGCAAGAATTGGCGAGTACAGTTCTAGAATCAGCTCGTGGACTCTTGAGAATCATCAATGACATTCTCGATTTCTCAAAAGTAGAGGCAGGAAAACTTGCTCTGGTCCTTGAACCGTTCTCACTGGCGACTCTGGTTGAGCAGGTAACAAGCCTCCTTCAATATCAAATCGCATCTAAAAAACTCACCCTCGCAGTAAATGTTGAAGATTCAATCCCAGATCGGCTCGTTGGAGATGAGTCAAGGTTACGTCAGATACTTTTCAACCTCATCGGAAACGCCATTAAATTTTCCCACGATGAGGGTGCCTTGGTGTTCCAAGTGTTAGTTGATCGAGAGACCCAAGACTCAATTACAACCCAGTTCATGATCTCAGATACTGGTATAGGGATTCCGGTCGAAAAGCAGGGCATCGTTTTCGAAGCGTTTTCCCAAGCCGACTCAGGTACGAGCAGACGTTATGGAGGAACTGGGCTCGGGCTTGCAATCTCGTCTAAGCTCGTTCAACTCATGGGGGGAAAGCTCGAACTTGTAAGCAAAGTAGACTCTGGATCCACTTTTTCGTTTACGCTCCCGTTTGCAAAAGTGTCTCGGGAAAAAGCCTTCCCCTCTCGAACTCCTGCTGATCCTCGTGTTCAAGCTCGCAACCTCAATATACTTGTAGCCGAGGATAATGCAGTCAATCAAATGCTTATAAAGCGTCTCCTCGAAGCTCAGGGGCATATCGTCACTTTAGCAAACGATGGTGAGATCGCTTTTAAATTGTGGTCCGAGACCGACTTTGATCTTGTACTTATGGACATTCAGATGCCGAGGAAAGATGGAGTCGCGACAACGAGAGAAATCCGTCAAGAAGAGGCCAAAGGCGGCCGACGAACCCCGATCGTTGCTCTCACGGCCCACGCTATGAGTGGCGACCGCGAACGATATCTGGCTGAAGGGATGGACGATTACGTTTCAAAACCAATTCAGCGAGAGCAGCTTCTGAGCGTGCTAGCGCAATTTGCACCACTGGGCCGAGAATAAAAACTTTCTGTTAGAGGACTATCTCCTTGCTCTTCGCCCCCTCTCGAATAGCCTTGAGATCTCCTTTCGTTAGAGAGCCGGTGCCTCGGAGGTTTTCGAGTCCATCCATTCCGTGTTTCTGGAGATCGCCAAGCGTGAAGATTCCGAGTAGCCCCAATCTCTCAATAGTTTTAGGAGAGAGCCCAAGGTGATTCACCCCATCTTCAGCTCGAAAGAGAGAATCCTGTCGGGGACGGGCATTTGTGTTAAGCATAAAAACTCCTACGGTCTATCAAAGAATTGAGAAACGATTGCGTTCAGGTAACTCGAGGCTATTCTGAACTCCCACCAGTTTCGTTATGGTCGAAATGAAAAAGAGAGGGACAAAAAACCATATCGAGTGCTCTACCCAGCACCAAAAATCCCGCGTTTATCGAGGCCAAGCGCTTCAGCATCGATAAGTCTCTGATCTGCCTTCGAAAATATCCGCTCGAAACCCTTAGGATAGAGCCGAAATTTTCTCCCTCCATCCATCAAGCAACTAAGTGGCTGGTAGAGATCGACTTCCACTGGTGCATATCGCCAATCGATCTTTCGAGCTCGACTCAAACGAAAAAGGCTACTATAGCCAGCTAACGTGTGATCTCCCTCAAGCGTTACGTAGTGGTGAAAATAGCTCAACGCCAGCTCGCGGAGTGTTCGATAGATTGGCTCGCGAAAGCGGATTCCCACATAATTTGATTTTGCTACTGCCCCAAAGTGTCCGCGATAGCGATAGATGGCAAGAACGTGATTATCGTCATTGCCATTCGAAAAGAGATCCATCAAGAGCGGTTCATGACCGAGCTGCTCAAGCGCAGCGGCGGCAAAGAGCGATCCGTCAAAACAATGAGCAGTCTGAGAGACAATAACGCCACAAGCAGAACGAGTTATAGGTTCGATATTATAAACGAGGGAATCGAGGTAAGACTGAACGTCCGCCGGGCGAGCAAACTTTTTCGATATTCGGCTCAGTACTTGGCGAGAAGTATTACTCACGTTATCGATCCGCGCCCTCTGCGTTTACTCCATGAGGCAACCCGTATCTTACCTACACTTAGAAGATGAGGAAAACTCTCTAAACCTTCTCTCAAATAGTTACAAGCTGCGGACCGTAGGGAGAGCCTGGACTTAAGACGATGCCAACTCAGCACGCTCACCCTCTCGAACATACCAGTGCCATTTGCCAACCGTTTTCCGCTTTCGATAATGTCTTTCCAACTCTTTGAAGAGACCTTCTTCCAAGCGCTTGTCACGCACAATAAGGTGCCGAAAGCGGCCTGAGCGGATATCTTCCTCATTTGCGAAAACGATCCGTAACTCCTTTACCAATTCATTTTCAAAAGCTCCACCGGTCCAAAAAGGAGAGAGATCCCTAAGAGAGGTCGTGGCGACAATCGGCTTCTTCCCCCTCGTCTCTCGCGCTACCATTTCCAGGAGTTCACTCGAAGACTTTTCAATCTCGAGTTGAGGCGCAACAACGAGAAGCCCTCCGATCATAATAACTGAAAGACCTAAGCCTAAGACTGGAATTCGAAAAAAATGTTCCCTCCGATGAGGAAGAGAGAATCGCGAGCTCGCTTCAGAGGAAAGTTCGGGGTGAACTTTTGCATGCGCAAGGACTGCCGCAAGCACATAAGCCAAACCGGGTATGGAAGGTAATGTGTACGCAGGAAGGACTGACCTCGCGAAGGTGAAAAATATGAGCGGACAAAGCCCTAGACAGAGTAGCATCAGAAAGACCGGCTCCCTTCGAACTTCGCCCCACGCTCGCTTAACTGTCTTCAAGTAGAAAAGTGAATAAAGCACCCATGGTAAAACCGCGAGACACACCATCCACCAGATTGAGCCAAGAGGTCGATTGTGAGCAGAGCCGTATTGGGTACCAAAGTCGTTTTTCAAATAGCGCAAGAAATTCTCGTGAACAAAATAGTACCAGAGCGCTCCTGGATTACTTTGTTCAACCAGCGCGAACCAGGGGAGCGCCACCAAAACGAAAAGTGCAAGACCCCCAATCCAAGGGAGACGCGAAAATATTCGCCATTCTCGAGTAAGTATGACCGAAGACACTAGAGTAAACCCGATGATAACGAGACCGGCCGGCCCCTTCGTCAAGAAACTCAACGCCGAAAAGAGGAAAAAGAGATATCCAGCAAGCCGAGGATGGTCATCATCGGCACCGAAAGAAGAGATCGAAAGCGCTGTAATTGCCGAGATGATCGTTGCCGTAAAGGTAACGTCAACCGTACTACTCCCCGCCAGAAAAAACAGAAGAGGGCTCGAACTACAAATAATTGCCGAAAGGAAGCCAACTTCTCTTGAGGAGAAGGTAAAGGCCAGCATGAGAAGACACGCCACAATCACAACAAGGGCGAGAAAGCTTGGAAGCCGCGAGGTCCACTCGTCGAAGCCAAAAGCTTTATAACTCAACGCAGTGAGCCAAAAATGCAGCGGTGGTTTGCTAAAGTAGGGGCGCAACCCGCCCTCTCCCGGCAACCGAGCAGTAATCCAATCGCCAGACTGAACCATATTCTGCGCGATCGTAGCGTACCGAGTCTCTGTTGGGTCAAGGAGATCTCCAGACTCCAGACTGAATCCCCGCACAACAACAATAAGAAAAAGACTACACGGCAACAGGACGGAGGTAATTCGGCCTGGTAAACTCGTCATCATCTCTGAGAACCTGTATTTCGAAGCGGGCTCATATGCCTCCCGGTCTCGATCTGAGAACTGCTCAGAGCCAAATTCCTACAGCAACGTAAAGAGTGTGGGGAGAATGCCAGATTGCCGAAATCCCTCTCCCGCCTCAAGCAACCCAACAAGCCAAATGAACCAAAGTGCATCGAACATCGCCTTTCGAAACTTCTTTACATAAACTGGCGCTTGTTCAGGCTCAACCAACAAAAAAGGATTCGGAAAAAACCGAGGCACTCTCTTCATATAGTCCACAAAAGCATCTCCGTGAACTTCCAAGAGTCGTGTTTCTTCATTTCGAATAACAAGTGGGTACCATACAGCAAATAAGCCCCCAATCACGAGTGGAAAAATAACCGTCTCCGTCGAAAGGCCTACCCCGACGCCGCCGAGAAAGCTAAAAAAGTAAAGTGGGTTTCGAGTCATCGAAAACGGTCCGGTTTCGACGAGATTGTACGTCTTGTTTCCTGCAATATAAACGGAGCACCATAACCGGCCGAGAGAGGCGAAACCGACCAGAATCATCCCCACAAGAAAAAAAAGTGCTGCGACCGCAGGATATTTCGATTCAAGAGATCCTTCAGAGAGGAGGGCAAAAACAAAAAAGAGTCCGGCACAGAGTCGGGAGAGAGGGAGGCGAATCCGCTCGAATATGAGTTTTCTACTGATGATAAGGCCTTATTTATTGTTAGGCGTCAGTTCGACGACAAAGAGAGCCAAAAATTCATAAGGAAAAATAAATTCAAGAAAAATTGCCCCGAAGTTGTCCTTTCGACACTCAATCCCTCTCGACAGGTCGGCATGCTATCCTTGAATGAGAGTATTGACAAGAAATCCCATCCAGAATTCATCCCAATTCGGTCTATCAAACCTCTCCCCTTCAAAACACATAAAGTAGGATTTCCGATCTTGAGTAGAGACTAAGATCGCCGGTTTGCCTTCAAGTGGATAGCGCCCTTGCAAGATTCCAGTGCCTGAGAGCCTTCGATCATTTTCATCCCACTCCCACGTTCTTACGTGACCCCAATCTCCGAGTCGAAAGCGAGTATATGCCATACTTCGTTCATCATCGGTCGTGCCATGAGCGCATACAGGAGAGAGGACACCGTTCCGAGAGGGAACCAAGGTCAGGTCATTGTGAGCAAGCATGGGTAAGGCGTGGTGGTAGCCAAGTTTTAGCGCAATTCTGAGCAAATCGCTGATCCGCTGTGGCTCCTTCTTTAGTCCGCAATCTTCCTGCAAATGAAAAGACGCGAGCGTGACAAGCGCTGGGAGATGGTTTGCCTCTGCCGCTTGTCGACACAGCTCCGCAGCCCGTACAAAATCCTTTTCTCCGTAGCTTCGCTCCGAGAGATGATATTGCGCAGGTCCATTTCCAAACTCTGCCGCTCGCTGAAACCACTGATAAGCAGCTTCTGAATCTTGTGGAAAATCAAAGCTCCCCCTCAAAAGGTGCAGCCCAAGCGACGCCATATCCGAGCTGTTTCCAAGCGCAGCTGACTTTTCGAGACACTCCCGCGCTTGCTTAAAGTCTTGAGCCGTGCCGATAGCTTCAGCATAACAAACAATGAGAGCGCTCAACGCTTCGGCACTCCCACCATTTGCGGCTTCTCGAAAGTGCAAGAAAGCCGCACTGGGG
>JAGRAO010000007.1 GCA_020434565.1 Bdellovibrionales bacterium | reverse complement strand
AAGAGAGTAGTGCCCTCCACGAATGAGGGATCCACTAACGATTGCTAACCTCCCTGAGCGAATTGCTCAATCCGAGAGAGCGCCATAAAGGATACAGCGAGCCCGATATCCGTGTCAGAAATTTTTTTTCGCTGCTCAAGATCGGCGAGAG
Source organism: Bdellovibrionales bacterium (assembly GCA_020434565.1). GTDB lineage: Bacteria > Bdellovibrionota_C > UBA2361 > UBA2361 > RFPC01 > JAGRAO01. The sequence goes on along the minus strand of JAGRAO010000007.1, from coordinate 34,780 downwards.
TGCGTGAGACCCTAAGGATGCGAACGAGTCTCCGTGCACTAAAATCTCGCTTATTAATCAATGCATTCAAAAGCATCTCTGCTTCGGGCCCCAACGTGATCACTTTTCGCAACAAAGATCCCGAAAGCGTTCCATTCGTACAGCCCTGCCTCTCGAGCTGGAGGAGCCGAGCCCGTTCGACTCGCTCTCGAACAGACTCCGTCTCAAGACACGGGCTGTCAGGCTCTCGCACACTACTGAGGTATCCATCTTTTACTGAACTAAGAGGGACAGCTTCGCAGTCGACTTGAAGGTCTATCCGGTCAAGAATTGGTTGACTTAATTTTCCAAGGTAACGTAGAAGTTCGTTGCGACTGCACGTACAATCGGTCCCTGGCACCCCAAGCCTTCCGCAGGGACAGCGGTTCATTGCGGCGACGAGTTGAAAGCTCGCAGGATACTCAACAGAACCTCTGGCACGAACAACACGCACTTTTCCGCTCTCAAGCGGTGCTCGAAGTGCTTCAAGCGCAGTGCGTCGAAATTCGGGAAATTCGTCCAAAAAGAGAACGCCCCTGTGAGCCAGGCTCACCTCTCCGGGCCGAAGCTGCAACCCCCCTCCAGTTAGGGCAACGTCACTCACTGTATGGTGAGGAGAGCGAAATGGTGCTTTGCCTTGCAGGAGCATCTCGAGGGGTTCACCGCAGATACTTGCCACCTTTACAGCTTCAAGCCGCTCGCTACGTGAAAGTGGTGGAAGGATTTGTGGCAGTCGTTCAGCAATCATACTTTTGCCGCACCCAGGGGGGCCGACGAAGAGAAGATTATGTCCTCCTGCGGCGGCGATAGTGAGAGCCTCTTTCGCCTTCTGTTGTCCGACGATGTCCGAGAGAGTAATACGAGATTTCAGAGGTTCTGGCTGACTCCCCTCCTCTCCCTGATCTTGATTGGGAGCGAGTCCCTTTGAAAGATATTCAAGAACTTCTCTCAGTGTTCGAACACCAATACACTGTTCATCCGACGCCAGTTGGGCTTCCCGTAAATTCTCATACGGAACGAGCAGCTCTTGGGTGTCCAAAGAGCGCGATAAGAGGGGAAGCAGTCCTCGAACAGACTTTATGGTTCCGTCCAGTCCGAGTTCTCCATAAAATTCGACCGATTCGATCCTTGATTTTTCGACCACACCGGCGGCACATAGGATAGAGACCGCTATCGCAAGATCGAAACAGCTCCCCTCCTTTTTCACTTCTGCTGGAGCAAGGTTAATAAGAATTTGGTCAGGAAGAGAGTAGCCCAGGGAGCGAATCGCTGAACTCACCCGCTCTCGCGCCTCCCGGATGGCCACGTCTCCCAAACCGATGATCTGAAAGCTCGATTTGCCCGCTCGAATTCTCCCCTCCACCCGAACGGGAACGCATTCGATTCCGTAAAGTGATGCTGTCTTTGCTATAGCGAGCACAGGTACTCCTCTTTCTTCTGAAAACGGGTGAAGGACTCTCCTCTCTCTCTTCGCGAGTTTGTTGCGAAAGTTGCTCCCTCCTTCTTCGCCCTGCCTCTCCCGTGCCAATGCTCTCATCCCTGGCCTAAAACCTGCTTTAGTGAACAAAGAACGCTCCCCTGATTTGCTAACCTCCTGACTTTTCTTTGGAGAGCGCTCGATATGTCGGCAGGAATTGCCGACCTGTCGGCAAATTCGTGGCGGAAGAAGCTGGTATGAGACTAGACGACAGAGAGACCTGGCGAATTGTTCCCCCGGAGGAAAAGCTCGTCATTATGGCGAAGGCTCACGCGTCCGGCACCGCGGCCGTAGCCGCCCTTCTTCTCGTAGCCGGAACATTGGCAGTTGGCTTTCAACAAATGATGGTGTTTTGGATTGCGCTCCTGAGTTCACCGATCATCTTTCAATTCTCCGCATCAAGAAAATGGAAATATCTCCGCCCAAAAGCAATGCTTGAGTATCTCGCAGCGCGATCTGCTGCCAGAAGATACGCTTTTGCTGTTAAAGCGACAGATCTCACGTTAAGTGTAATTTTTCGCGGCTCGATGGAGATTGTTTATGAACAGAACGATGCCGAAGGTATCTTGAGCGCGCTTGATGCGGCAATCTCCAACAACGCACAGACAGAAGTATGGATATCGCTCTTTGATGACGCATTAATTATGATGTCAGAGCAAAGAGGAGGAGCCCAACTGGAATTTGGACACGTGATAAATGATCGTCTTTCTATCGAGCTCGATCCTTCAACAGCTGACTTGCCAGGGCCCGAGCGCGCTTACATCCTCGGCCTTGACCAGCGTTCATTGGGGATGTATCGCGTAAGACTGAGAAGTCCGTACCCAGCAGCGCTCAGTGTGTTTTATCAGCGACTTCAACAGTTGATTCAACAACCAAGGGCGGAGAGAATTGACTTCGAGAAAGCCGAAAAACTCGACCTCGGTTCATAGAATTCACCGTTCACTTCTTCAAATTGCTCCAGAGACACACGAAGAGGACTTCAAAAAAGTTATCAAAACACCACCATTGAGTGGCGTATTTTCCCTCAATACGGTAGTTGTGGAGCAAGAAGAAGTTCTTCCATCGCGCTTTTTGAAGCAGAGAAATCGTTATGCTCCCAAATATCTTTTGTCGTATGACGATTCTCTTGTTTTTGATGTGCGCTTTGCAGCCATTTAACCCGATGCTTCTTGCGGAGGGCTTACCTCCTTCGCCGCCGAAATATGAGAGTTCGACTGTCACGGTATCCGGTTTTAATGGGGGGAAAGCCGAGGTATTTTCGCTGACGGATCCTCCGCGACTCGTACTCGATCTCATCGGAGATCGGGAAAACAAAAAGCCCCATCTCTCGGTTGACGAGATGTCCTTCGTGAAAAATGTCCGGCTTGGAATCCATCCTGATAAAATCCGGGTCGTACTCGATCTCAAAAACGATTCGTTTCCAGACTATGAGATTATTCGTTCAAAAGGATCTGTGTCACTGGTCTTTCAAGGAGGCCCGGCCAACACGGCTCCTGTTCGTCCGATCATGGCGGCATCAATAGTAAGCGTCCAGAGATATTCCCACACAAGCACAATATCTCCAGAGGTTGCTTCAAACATCGGGGATATTGCCCAAGAGCCGGCTTCGCCTGATCCAGTTGAAGCCGATCTTGTTTCGGAAGTGCCAAGAGCAATTGCTCGCAGCACAGAAAAATCTTTCCCCAAGCCCCCCCTCAATATTGATGCTGAGGGGCAACAACTTAAGACGATCGTTTTCGGAAGTGCCTCAGATGAAGAGAGAAGTGAGCTCATTCTTGAACTTGCAGTTCGCCCAGAATTCTCCCTCAACCAGATATCACCTGAGAGTTTCAACATAGTGTTGCCACGCGCAAAGCTCGCCGGCAAACATTTGGCGTTACCATTCTTTCCTCCAAATCGATTTATGGGTCTGACGATGGTGAAAGCTTCTCAAGGTGAAGATGGAGTGGAAATTGAACTGACAGTTGAGCACGGCTCTCAGGTTCGCGCGTTCGCAAGGGGAAAAAAGCTCGTCGTTCAAACCACTTCACCGCTTTTTCAACCGTCGTAAGCCGTACTTTCTCAAAAGATTTCACAGATGACGATGCGATATCCGACATCAAGCGATTGTAACGGCATGAGCTCTCTATTTCGCTCGTACCATTGGTCGTTCTCGAGATCACACCTGAGTGCTTCAAGCCCGCGATCAAAATTCTGCAGCCGTTGAAAAGCTGAAATACATTGCCTTGTCGATGGGCGAAGGTATTCTTCCGGCCGTTTCCAGTGAGCACCGAGAAATCCATCAATACAATCATCTGGAATCTCGACATTCTCGATTGAACATCTCGGAAAAAACTTGCGAAAATCCTCCATCTTTGGAAAGAGAGTCTGGTCCTTCCGAAAGATTTCAGGGAAGTAATCTCTTACGAGCCAAAACGGAGAAACCTCCGGATCCCATGTGAGAAACACTATTTTCTTGCGCAATACTCTTTTCAGTTCTAGAGCTGCTCTTTCGAAATCAGCCCAATGATGAACCGTGAGAAGAGCCAGTCCGACGTCAAAAGTTTTATCGCGAAAAGGAAGCGTCTCGGCAGCACCGCGAACCGCCGGGGCCGAATTCACGGGGCGCTGTTCGATCATTCTGAGTGACGGCTCAAGCGCAACGAGAGGATATCGGGGATCTTCATACGACCCGGTGCCAGCCCCAACATTTAGGATCGCGCTGCCAGATTCAATACTTCGATAGATCTGAGTTTTAAGACGTGGATCAGAGTGGCGCTTAAGATGATAGTCAACTCCGATGACATCGTAAGTACTCGACAACGCTTCATCCTACGGATTTACATAAGGGAGACTCTCACTTGAGCGTTAATTGGAGAGTCAAGGCACAACTTTGCAACCCCCGATTTCGGTTTGGATCAATAGCGATAATCGTCCTCACGATACTGATCACGATCGTCGTAACGATAAGAGTCATCACCTTGTTGTTGTCGTTTCAGCTGATCAAGCTCCCTCTGTTGTCGACGGAGCTGTTCTTCCTGTCGTCGCAGCCTTTCTTCTTGACCTCGTTGGCGCTCGTCATCTTTATCGATCTCGTTACCGATAACTGCTCCACTAACTGCACCGATTCCTCCACCAATCGCAGTTCCTACTCCAGCATGGCCAGTGGCAGACCCGATTATTGCTCCGAGTCCTGCGCCAGCCGCAGCACCACCCAACGCTCCCTTCTCACGACCAGACAACGGCTCCCCACTGCAAGCGACGAGTCCTGCTACAACACAGAGAGATACAGAAAGATGGAAAAGAGTTCTCATTTCTGGTTCCTTTATCAATATGAAAAACTTAGGCAAACGGATCGAGACAATGAAAGCGACCCTGATTTGTCTGCCAGATCAAAAAAATAACAGCTTTCCTGTCTGGGACAAAAGCCCTCTCGCGGCAAAAAAATACTCCTTCGGGCTTTTCGAGGTAAATTCCCAGGCTTTTTGTTCAAAAAGAGCCCCCTTCTGAACTCTTGCTCTCGAGAAAGGACTTGGCCGCCTTGCCGGCCCCAGAGAGCGAACTCTCCGGGATTGCAGCAAGCCGACAAAGAGCCTTGTCAAACTCACCAAGGCCAAACTCGGCAGATGCAGCGATTTCGTGTTGTTCAAAAGTCAGAGACGGTTCTCCTTCCAAGACAGAGAGAGCCTCAACAAAGCTGCCGATCTGAACAAGCGCCTGGGTCCTCCACGTGGTAATCCGTGAAGAGGTGCCATTCAGCTGCTCAAGCGCAAGACACGCCAAGAGGACCTCCCTTCCCCGCGCGAGTTCGAGGCAAATTTCGATAAAGTGCTCATATCCCCTGCTCCAGTAAGGGACGCGAGGAAGAAGCTGCTTTAGGAGAACGTACTGCCGCTCCAATTGGACCGGAGCTGAAAGGGTTTCAGTTGAAGTGGTAGAGAGAAAGAACTGGAGTTCACAAAAAAGAGCCCTAGCCCATCGCCAAGGAGTGGTCACTGTACCAACTTATTCGTGAGAAGAGTCGTGTCCGACCTGGAGTTCTTCACCGTGAGCAGCACTAGGAGAATCAAGAGCAGCATGATTGTCGGTCGCTAATTCCTTTTCTTCGGCGAGGAGCCGAACATCTGTTTCACCTGAACCGCTTTCAAACTGAGCGGTTCGAAGCTCTCGAAGAGTATCCGCTAGGCGCTCTTCGCGGTCCCAACCTGCAAGAAACCTATCCACCGAAAAGAGAGAGAAACTGAGGCCAGCGGCCAACCCACCAGCTACGAGCAACCACGTCCATCCGAGTCGTCTTTCTGTTTGATCTACTTTCATTTCTTGCTTCGTCCTCTGAATTCAACTCGCAATTTCAGCTCGTTGTACCTCATCTCAGGAACACTATGGAATCCCTGAAGCTTACCAGAGCTCTTCTACTCCCCTCAACCGGTAAGAAGACAGAGGTTTTTCAATATTTTACTTTAGAGGAGTCTTTCTCTATATTCTCAGGCCCTCATTTGTGAGCTTGTGGCGAGAGGCTCTTAGAGAAGACTATTTGCAATACGGACCTACAGTGACGTCCATTTCCATGAAAATGGAGTTTTGAGAATGCCGCTATGATGCTCTCCAACGCCGACATTCACGACGCTCTGCAAAACGGCGACCTTGTGATTGACCCATTTTCACCGGCAATCGTGAAAACAGCTGGCGTTACCCTCCACCTCGGGGAGACCCTCCTGAAACCGATCTCTGGCGGTCTCGTTGATGTAAAGAACAACATCGTACCTGACTATGAGGAGATCACTCTCACCGACGAAAATCCCTATCCGTTGCAGCACGGCGAATTTGTCCTCGGCCACACATTTGAAAAAGTTTCAGTTGGCAAAAGGCTCGGGTTTTTTATCGAGGGAAGAAGCACACTCGCTCGGGTGGGCCTCACGATCGTTCAGACAGCCATGCTCGTTTATCCTGGCCACAGAAACCGTGCGGTAACGCTTGAACTTGCAAACCACGGCCCAAACCCGATTCTTCTCTATCCACGCATGAAGATAGCCAGAGTAGCGCTTTTCGAACTCAAGACTCCGAGCTCAGAAGAATATGACGACAAGGGTAAATATCGAGAACAATCTTCAGTTGGTCTCCCGATATTCAAGAATGAGATACTCGGCCGCGACTAGTGCCGCGACCAATTCACTTCTTCACTCCCAAATGTATTCGCTCTCAAATGCGGGGCGCGGTACGCGCGCTGACCTGAGGGAGGCAAAACAAAAAGTGCTTCGACCCATGAAAGCTGTGAAAACATCTCTTTGCCAAACTCCCTGGGGTATCCGATTGTGAGAAAGAAGCGCAAGAAGCGGTTCGAAAGATTTCCTCTTCCTACGAGTCTTCGGCAAAAAGAGTGGCTTGGGCTCGCCCTCCATCACTCTCGGGTGTTCCGAGAGGATACTTTCCTGAAAAACACGCATCGCACAGAGCCCCTTCCTTTGCGCCAACGGCCCGGTACAAGCCAGCAAACGAAAGATATTTCAGAGAATCTACGCCGATAAACTGCGCAATTTCTTCGACGGACTTTGTTGAAGCAATCAACTCCTCACGAGCAGGGGTATCAATCCCATAAAAACAAGGATTGGTCGTCGGCGGTGCTGATATCCTCATGTGAATCTCTTTGACACCGGCCTTTCGAAACATGCTCATGAGCTTTCGACTGGTCGTTCCCCGAACGATCGAATCGTCTACGACAACAACGCGTTTTCCTTTCAACACATCTGGATTAGCGTTAAGTTTTATCTTCACCCCAAAGTTTCGAATTGCCTGTTTTGGCTCTATGAACGTTCGACCGACGTAGTGGTTTCGAATGAGACCGAGCTCAAGCGGAAGCTTTGCTTGCTGTGCGTAACCAAGAGCCGCAGTAACCCCCGAATCCGGGACTGGCACGACCATATCTGCATCTATCCCAGCCTCTTTCGCCAGCTCTTCGCCCATTCTTTTTCGAACTGGATAAACGTTCCGCCCAAACACGCTCGAGTCAGGCCGCGCAAAGTACACGTACTCAAAAACACACGGACTCTCCTGTCGCCTCCCGAATGGGAAAAATGACTGCGGCTTCCCTCCGCGAGGAACCACCAACAACTCACCCGGTTCGATATCGCGTTCATACTTCGCCCCAAGGAGATCGAGTGCACATGTTTCCGAAGCAAAAACAAGCGAATCTCCAAGAATCCCCATGCACATGGGACGGAGGCCGCCCGGATCTCGAACCACCATCATCCGGTCCGCGAAAAGGAACACAAGTGAATAAGCTCCCCGAATCTGTTGAAGCCCCTGGATGACCGCCTCCTCAAGCGGCAAATTATTTGGAGTGCGAGCGATGAGATGGAGAATAACTTCGGTATCAGAGGATGTGCCGAAAATTGCTCCAGCCCGGATAAGTTCATCTCTCAAGGAATCTGCATTTATCAAGTTTCCGTTGTGAGCGATTGCTACCCGCCCCTTGGAAATTTCTGATAACAGCGGCTGTACATTCGCAAGGCGAGACCCACCCGCGGTAGTATACCGAACGTGCCCTATCGCTGAATGCCCCGGCAACACATCAAAGTCATAATTCTCGAACTCGTCCTGCACCAACCCGAGTCCTTTATGAACATGGAAACCGCCATCGCCAGGAACAAGCTCACTTCCTGAATACGAGACTATTCCCACCCCTTCTTGGCCTCGGTGTTGCTGCGCATACAGCCCAAGATAGGTGAGGTTTGCCGATTCAGAGTGGTTCCAAACGGCCATGAGTCCACATTCTTCACGAAATTTATCAAACATATCTCTCTATTTTATAGGACCTTTTCTCGTATACCGATTCTCGTACTCAGTCTTCCCTTTACGCGAACAGCCCCTGAAGTCCCGACTTCCAAGCAATTTGTGTTTCAGTAAACGAAAGCTCCGCAAGTTCTCCGAAACGGATCCTCTCTCCTCCCACAGTGCCTCTTGCGCAGACCGAAATATTCTCGCGAGAGAGCACCTCTTCAATTCGCTTGCGCTTTGAGGGGTCAAACGAAACTACATACCGCGGGCCACTTTCTGAAAACATCTGAACATCAGAACGCTCATTACTCTTCTCTAGCGCGATCGATGCTCCCATTCCACCATAGTCATGTAAGCAGCATTCGGCAAACGCGACAGCCGCTCCACCTGCCGAAACATCGTGGCACGACTTGAGAAGCCTTTTATCGATCAAATCACGGATGACTTTGGAGACTCGTTTCTCTACGTCGTAATCAAGGTGGGGCAGTGGGCCCTTTTCAATTCCAAACAGGACTGAGAGATAGAGAGAGCCGCCAAGTTGAGCCCCCGCCAAATCACCGATGACAAAGATCTCGTCACCATCATTCTGAAAAAACGCAGGGATCGCTTTCGAAGCATCGTCAAGCAAACCAACCATAGAAACCATCGGTGTGGGAAGAATCGGCTTTCCAGATGTTTCGTTGTACAAACTTACGTTTCCACTCACAATCGGAGTTTCAAACACCGAGGAAGCTTCACCTAGCCCCCGAATACTTTCAGCAATCTGCCACATCCCTTCAGGTTTTTCAGGGCTTCCAAAATTCAGACAATCCGAAAGCGCAAGCGGAGTGGCGCCGACACAGGTCAGGTTCCGGTAGCTCTCTGCAACGCTGAGAGCCGTGCCGTGGCGAGGATTAATATCGCAATACACGGAATTGCAATCGACCGTTACGGCAACACCTTTATCAGGTGAACCCGGCGCTTTCCGCTTGATTCTCACGACGCCCGCATCGCCGCCAGGATGGACGACGGTACTCGCTCGAACGGTAGAATCATACTGCTGATACACCGGTCTCCGAGAACAAACATTCTCGTGTTGCAAAAGCTTCAACCAGACCGCTCCTAAATTCTCCGGCAATTGAACATCATCAAGAGAGAACTCCTGCCGACTCGAAAAGTGATGTGGTTCACGTTCTTCCCAACGGTACTGCGGCACTGCTCCTGACAGGATAAGCGGTGACATCGTCGATATGACGTCACCCTCCCAAAGCAGTTCCACATCTTTGCCCTCGACGACTTCTCCAATTTGAACTACATCAAGTTCCCAATGCTCAAAAATAGAGATGAGTTTCTCGCTTTCTTCCCTCGAGCCCACGATAAGCATTCTTTCCTGAGATTCAGAGAGCATGATCTCATACGGGTTCATGTCGGTTTCTCGCTGGGGAACGCGATCGAGATGAACTCGCACACCGGATTCGGCACGCTCCGCCATCTCGTACAACGAACTCGTGAGTCCCGCAGCGCCCATGTCTTGAATACCGACGACAACTCCTGAGTCCATCGCTTCAAGACATGCCTCAAGAAGAAGTTTTTCCTGGAACGGATCGCCCACCTGAACAGTGGGACGCTTCTCTTCGGAATCTGAGTTGAACTCTTCTGAGGCCATGGTAGCGCCATGGATTCCATCTTTTCCGGTTTTTGAGCCTACATAAAAAATCGGATTACCTATTCCAGAAGCATGGCCGAGAAAGATCTTATCCGTTTGAACCACCCCAAGCGCAAAAGCATTGACAAGGCAATTTCCGTCATAAGCCGAGTGAAAAAAGAGTTCGCCTCCGACTGTGGGGACGCCGACACAATTCCCGTAAGTTCCAATTCCCTTTACGGCTTGTGGTACGAGATGTCTCGTTTTAGCAAGTTTGGGGGAGCCGAAACGCAGTGCATTCATCAGGGCAATCGGTCTCGCTCCCATCGTGAAGACATCCCGGAGGATTCCCCCAACTCCGGTTGCTGCTCCTTGAAAGGGTTCGATAAAGGACGGATGATTGTGACTTTCGATCTTAAAGGCGACCGCATCTCCATCACCGATATCAATGATTCCTGCATTTTCCCCCGGACCCTGGATCACGTGTGGCCCCTGAGTGGGAAGATTCTTCAGATGAACTCTCGTACTCTTGTACGAGCAGTGCTCTGAAAAAAGGGCTGAGCAAATTCCAAGCTCGACCATATTCAACGATCGACCCAACGCTTGGAGGAGACCTTCGTATTCCTCCTCTCTTAGTCCGTGCTGCAGAGCTTCATCTCTGCTTGCTTCGCGCCGCCACCACTGCTCATCCTTCATACAACTTCTTTCCTACCCTGAAATTTTCGTACCTCGTGTTTCGAGAATGGCCAGAGTCCCTCCACACACCTGACGCTCATGCAGCGTAACGAGCCCGAGGGCAGATTGGCTCCTCGGAGTAGAACGGGAATTCTAGGCAAGAAACTAAAAGGTTTCAAAGGGTAAGCCCAAAAAATCAATCAGAGAACACGGAATCAAAAAATCAGGTGGAATACGGAGAACCCGGACCGTATAATTTTCTTAACGGACGACGCAGCGAGTACCTGAGGATTCAAAGGTCTCTTCTTTATCCTCACATCATCCCTTCCCGTTGCTGATTGAGTCGTTTGCTCTTTTTGACTCGGTTCTTTTGGTGTTTTCCTACTAAGTGCAGTTGAGGACACGGTGATTTAGGCGTCACGAGGTTGGTGACGGCTATCGCCCCTCGGTACCTCGAAAGTAGTTTGGAGAAGTGATCGCACCGAAGATGTTGTAAACCTGTTCTGCCAAAGGATAATGAGAGCGATGAGCGACCCCAAAACCCCTCAAAAGCCCCTCCGCGAATCAATCGAGACGGAAGTTTACGAGCTCGACTTTGACCGTACTCCTTACCCCTTCTGTGTCATTCCTCCTCATTTCTTCGATCGTGCAAAGGCGATTGGGGGGAGTGAAAGAAAGACTCTCTTTTCAGTGAATACTTGGGAGGGACGAACCGTCTTCTCAGTGGAGCGCTCAGCCCACGATGATTTTGATCCGCCTGAGCTTCAGTAGTTGAACGGCATCTCACTTTATTCCATATCGAATCTAGAGTTCTAGAACACGTTTTCTATCTCGGAACAGTGTTTCTAGGGGCATAAGGGAGCATTTCTTGCCGTTTTACCAATCCCTTCTGGGATCGAGTTCATCCTAAAGAGTGACAAGAAGAGGTCCATCTCAAGAACCGTCGCTCATAGCGTTCCGTTTCTTGCTCAGTGACCTCTTTTTGCTTGGTGGTATTTGAGAGCAGTGCACTTCTGCTGGGGGAAAACTCGTTGCTGAGTTTAGCTCGAGTTCGCTACAGTTATTTGTAACAAGATCAACTTGCCGGACGGAGAGTATGACAGACGATTTTCAAAAACTTATCACCCAAGATCGAGAAAAGAGACAGAAAGAGCGTTGGCGTGGAACGATGCTCGAATATCTCGAACTGGTACGGGAAGATCCATCGATTGCGAAACTTTCCCACCGTCGCATCTACGACATGCTGATGGAACCCGGCGTAACCGAGATCAACCTAGAGGATGATCCAAAACTCCAGCGCCTCTACAAGAAGGAGACGCTGCGAGAGTACAACTTTTTTAAAGAAGATTTTTACGGGATGCACCAAACGGTCAGCGAGATCGTTCGGTACTTTCACTCGGCATCCCTCAAAGGAGAAGAGAGCCGCCAAGTGCTCTTTCTTGTTGGTCCGGTAGGATCGGGGAAAAGCTCCCTCGTTGAAGCGATAAAGCGTGGACTTGAACTCCTCCCGCCTTTTTACGCGATTGAAGACGATCCGATGCTCGGGGAGCCGCTCCATCTTATTCCTCGCCACCTCCGCAAAGAGTTCAGCAAGATGCTCGGGGTAGAAATCGAGGGAGATCTTAACCCGATTACTCGGTACCGATTAAAAACTGAATTCCAAGGCCACTGGGAAGAGATGCCGGTTCGAACTTACGAATTCAGCGTTCGTGCCCGTCGTGGAGTGGGTGTCGTACCTCCGGTTGACCCAAACAACCAGGACACCAGTGTTCTCGTTGGGGGAGAAGACATTTCGAAACTCCATAAGTATTCCGAAGGCGATCCGCTGGTGTTGGACCTCTCAGGAGCGCTCAACGTCGGGAACCGTGGGATGGTGGAATTCATTGAGGTGTTCAAGAACGAAACTGAGTATCTCCATGCGATGATCACAGCGACTCAGGAAAAACACATCCCTGCTCCCGGTCGTCACGGAATGATCTATGTCGACACATGCATCTTGGCGCATTCGAACGAAGCTGAGTGGAAAAAGTTTAAGAGTGACCACGCGAACGAAGCGATTCTCGACCGTATCGTCACGGTTAAAGTTCCTTACAACTTAAGGCTCTCTGAAGAGGTAAAGATCTATAAAAAGATCATTCGGCAATCTCGCTTCACGGCTGACATCGCTCCTCACACCCTTGAAATTGCATCGATGTTTGCGATTTTGAGCCGCCTTCAAGCAACAAACAAATGCGATCTCTTGACGAAACTCAAACTGTATAACGGAGAAGAGGTCGTTGAGAAAGGAAAAACAAAGAAGATCGATGTCGTCGAGCTCAGAGAGGAAGCGAAAGACGAAGGGATGACCGGTATCTCCACTCGTTTCATCATGAAAGCGCTCGACAACGCTCTTTCTGATAATATTCAAGACAACTGTATCCACCCGCTGAATGTTCGAGAAGCCCTCGTGCAAATGGTAAAAGCGAGTGATATGGCAGACGATGTGCGAAAGCAGTACCTCGAGTTTCTCCAAGACACTCTTCACAAAGAGTATCTCGAAATCCTCGAGAAAGAGATCACGAAGGCTTTCGTTTACTCTTATCAAGAGCAGGCAGAGTCGCTCTTCCAGAACTATCTCGATCACGCCGAGGCTTATGTGAATAAGAAGAAGTTCAAGGATCGTAACACTGGTGAAGATCTCGAACCCGATGAGGCGTTCATGAAATCCATCGAAGAGCAGATCGCCATTATTGGAACTGCAAGTGATGGATTCCGCCAAGAAGTGATCGCATACCTCTGGTCAGTAAGCCGCAAGGGCGAAAAGATCAGTTACGAGAGTTACGAACCTCTCAAAGAAGCAATTGAAAAGAAGCTTATGTCAAGCGTGCGAGACGTTTCTCGGATCATCACGAAAGCGCGAACTCGAGATCAAGAACAGAGCGAGAAGTACGAGCGCATGGTTGAGCAGCTCATTAAAAACGGCTATCCCGCTGCTTGTGTTGATACCATTCTTAAGTACGCCGCAAACAACCTGTGGAAGGACTAACGCGAACAATGATTATCCAGAGAGGATCGCGTGGTCCTCTCTTGGATATCAGAGGAGTTCATGAGCACAATCTTTCGTCCATACGTTCCCACCAGCCAACGCTCTGATAGGAGCGCTCGAGATAGGGCTCGTCACCGCCAAAAGATTAAAGACTCTATTCGAGACAACATCGCCGATATCTTGTCGGAAGAGTCGATTATCGGGCGCGATAAAGACAAGATCATTAAGATCCCTATTCGCTCGATAAAGGAATATCGCTTTATCTATGGCGAGAACGCCCCAGGGGTCGCGCAAGGGAATGGCGATCAAAAGCCGGGCGACGTCATCGGCCCAGCCGAACAGGGATCTCCCTCTGTCGGACAGGGAGGAGGAGATCAGCCGGGGGTCGACGCAATTGAGACGGATGTCACTCTTGAGGAACTGCTCTCGATCATGTTCGACGATCTCGAACTCCCGGAGCTTGAAAAGAAAGCGATGCGGCAGATCGTTTCTGAGCACGCCATGAAACGAAAAGGAATTCGAACTGCCGGCATTCGGCCGCGTCTCAACAAAAAGGCTTCGGCGAAAAACCGCATTCGCCGGCAGCTTGCATCAGACCGAATAGACGAAGAAGAAGGTACCCAGGACTCTTCAAAGAAAGGCGAATTTCCTTTCCATAAGGATGATCTCCGCTATTTTCATATCGCTCCTACGACTCGTGAAGTATCGAATGCTGTGGTTTTCTGCATCATGGACACCTCGGGCTCGATGGGAACTGTGAAAAAGTATCTTGCTCGGAGTTTTTACTTTCTCCTGTACCAATTTGTCCGGCAGAAGTACCAGAACGTCGAAGTCGTTTTTATCGCTCACCATACTGAAGCAAAAGAAGTTACTGAGATGGAGTTCTTCCATAAAGTTGAGTCTGGGGGAACGTACATTTCATCCGGATACAAAAAAGCGCTCGATATTATCGAAGACCGTTACCACCCCTCACTGTGGAACGTGTATGCGTTTCACTGTTCCGACGGTGACAACTTTTACTCTGACAACGATCGCGCAATCCAGGCAGCTGAACAGCTGTGTGACGTTTGCAACCTCTTTGGATATGGGGAGATCAAGCCTTCGGGCAGCGCTTACTATTCCGGCAGTATGCTTGATGTCTTCTCAAAGATAGACCGCGATAATTTTCAGATGCTTGTCATTGAAAAGAAAGAGGATCTCTGGCCAGCATTTAAGAGCTTTTTAACGAAAGACAAGACGAGTCCGCTCAACGTTACTCCGGGAACAACGAGTAGCGAAGGAGCCGCATCGGTAACTTCTTAGGATAGGAAGTATGAGTCTTACCCTTGAGCAACTTCAGGAATGGGATGACAAGATTCTCGAACTCGTCGAGAAATACCAACTCAATTGTTATCCACAAGAGTTCGAGGTGTGCGATCACAATGAGATGCTTGGGTATATGGCGTATTCTGGGATGCCCTCCAGATACGCTCACTGGTCGTTTGGAAAATCATTTGAAAAACAGAAAACACTCTATGATTACGGCGTCTCAGGTTTGCCGTACGAGATGGTGATCAACTCCAATCCGTGTATCGCCTACCTCATGCGAGACAATACCGACTTGCTCCAGATTCTCACAATGGCGCACGTCTACGGTCACAACGACTTTTTCGCAAACAATTTTACGTTTACGTCAAATATCGATGCGCAGTACACCGTCGAGATGTTTAAGAGTCACGGTCGACGCGTCGACTCGTATATCGAAGACCCGTCCATCGGAATTGAGGGAGTCGAAAGCATTCTCGATCACGCTCACGCCCTCTCGTTTCAACGTACTCGGAACATGGCGATTAAGAAGCTTTCGCAACCCGAGCTTCGGCTCAGAAAATGGGAGCAGGCGCAACACCCAGAAGATCCGTGGAGAGAAATCCACCCAAAGAAAGAGTATACCCCGCCAGATCTGTCTCGAGTTCCCCTTGAGCCGGAAGAGAACCTGCTTGAGTTCATTGCGCGATACAATCCATACCTCGGCGAATGGCAGCGGGATCTGCTGCATATCGCCGACGAGGAGACGCGCTATTTTATCCCCCAGATGGAAACAAAGATTATGAACGAGGGGTGGGCAAGCTATTGGCATTATAAAATTCTCCGCGAACTTGATCTCGGAGATGGCTTCCACCTCGAATTCCTTGTCCGCCACAATCAAGTTTTGCGACCGACTCCGGGTGGACTCAACCCATATCACCTCGGGTTTGTTATTTGGCACGATATTGAGAGAAGGTGGAACGAAGGAGACACTGGGCGAGAGTATACCGACGATACTCCCCCAGCGAACTTGGGTTCGATCCCAGAGAATGAAACTCCTGGAAGAAAAAAAATCTTTGAAGTCCGAGAATCTGACAGAGACACATCCTTTCTCAGGCGATTTCTGACAGTAGACATCATGAGGGAGCTAGAGCTTTTCCAACATGAGAAGCGCGGAAAAGAGCGAATCATTACCAAAGTCGCTGACGAAGAGAACTGGCTTCAGGTAAAAGAAACTCTCATTCGAAGTGTTGGCTCGGCGTCGCTTCCTGTGATTAAAGTCGAAGATGCGGACTTCGGATCCAAGCGAACGCTGTACCTCAAGCACTATCACGATGGCAGAGACTTACAGTTGGAATATGCTGAACAATCTCTTAAGCACGCAAAAGCCTTGTGGGGTCGAGAAGTAGTGCTGGAAACTCTCCTCAATGAAAAACCTTCGCTCCTCAAGATCTCAGGTGACTCGCTCAAAATTGAAAAACCGTAGTCGGAGAAACGCTCCGTGACCTTCTTTTCACAAGGAAACAAAGTGGTCTTCTGGGCTGCACTCGGCGGCACAGTTCTTGGCCTTCACATCGGAATGATCGTCCTAAACGGCTTTGCCGCGTGGAAATTTTTTAATGCCATACTGGGAGCCTTTCTCGTTTATGTTAGCTCTCTTTTCGCCCGCGACCTTATCTTTCGGGAAACCGAGAATCCGTACTCACACCGAGACGGTGACGAGTCGAACTCTGGGTGAAAGTGCGCTCATCCTGGCTTTTCGCCCAGGATCTGGGCTCGAAAGGAGCTCCCTGAAGTGCTTGAAAACACATCCTCCTTGCCAGCGAATAGGGGTAAGGTGACAAAACTGCTTTAAATTTCAAAGCTATCCAGCTAGTCTCTGCGATCGGCGACCGACCAGAAAGTAATTTTGGTTAAAAGGAAGCCAACTCAATGAAAGGAGCAGGACATGGGAGACGGGGCTGAAAAAATGGAATTTCGGAGCGAACAAGGCCAAACAAGTCAAAAACCCGGTCATTCCCCAGAGGGTTTTTCGATCGATTTTGTGAAAGACCGAGCACTTGCAATATTGAAAGATCCGAAGGGAGTTTGGAGCCAGATTATTCTGCAAGAGAATCCCGATCCAAAGTCACTCTACCAAAACTACCTTATTCCACTCGCTGCTCTCCCAGTCATCGCGAGCTATCTCGGAATGGTTTTTATTGGAGTTTCAGTCCCCCTCTCAAACATTACTCTTAAATGGGGTGTCGGAAGTGGGCTTGGCATCGCGGTCACAATGTATCTCTCGTACTTGCTCATGCCCGCAGTTGTCGCGTTCTGTATCGAGAAGCTTGCTCCAAGATTTCAATCTTCAATTTCGTTCGCTCGCGCGCTTCAACTCGTTGTGTACGCGATGACTGCCTCTCTTGTTGGCGGTATTTTTTCTATCATCCCAGCTCTCGGTTTTGTTGGAATGCTCTTTGGCCTCTACAGCTTTTATACATTCTTTCAGGGTTTTGGAGTGATGACCGAGGTTCCTCAAGAGCGAAAGAATGGATTCTTCGCTGTTTCGATTATTCTCTCTATCGTTGCTGGAGCGCTGATTCAGCTCGTTATAGCCGCTCTCTCACCTTCTCCAGGAGCTCAGATTATTACCCCGAATAATGAGAACATGAAGTTAAACATCGGCGGTATTTCTATTGATACAAAGGAGCTCGAGGACACGGCAAAGATACTTGGCAAGGTAACTGGGCAACAGTAGTTTTTCCGGAATTCGGTTTACAGTTCGTTGAGGATACGAGTCCTGTGCGACTCTCGAGAAGAGAAGGTCCCGTACAACGTATCAAATGCAAGCTGAACGTCGCTCTCTTCGAGGTAGAGAATAAATTCTGTTGCCGTCGAAGCGACCTCAACGACGTTAATCCCCTGAAGAGTGATCTGTTGAAGTATTGAGTACAGAAACCCTGGTTGGTTCACATAGCTCTGATGAAATTTCACGCTCAATGATGCGATGCGTTGATTGTGATGCTTGGGCTTTTCTACAAAGTCCTCTTTGAAGAGCTCCCCAAATCGATCCTCAGTAATGATCGTAATTTCCGTGATCCCCTCGGTGATAGTAATGAACCCCCCTCGGTGCTGAATCTTGCGGTATACCTGATTCGCAGCCTTGTGGGAGTCTGAATTCTTATAAAATGTATAAACGACAAGTCCGCTGTGCACGTTCAAAGCCCCAATTTCAAATCCGCGGTCAGGATCAGCCTCACCTTGAAATTCATCGCCTCGAGCAAGTCGAGAAAGCGACATGAGGATGGCACTCGGCTTTACATGCTTCTTTGTCCGAGCCTCTATCAGGGGTTGGAGGAACCGGGCGAGTTGGGAGAGGTTGAGAAGTCCCCTGCTGAGACCAAATCGGAGAAAGGGGCTCTGCATGATGACTGTTCGAAGTGCATCTGAAATCTTCATCATTCGTTATATATATAACAGATGTCGTCGCTTCTCCAACTGGGAAACTCTCGCTCTGAACTCTTCGGTGAGCGCCCTTATATACCGCCTGCCAATGAACTTGGTTGGTTACCACGGCCAAATACGAGGCGCCTTTGACTGTTTTCGGTGGGCAGTCTTTATTAGCCCCTCTGGGAGACTTCCCTTCGGCGGTGTGCTCGGCCGGACGGAGCTCAGGTTTGAAGAACGAGCAATTGCAAGGAGCTTTAGTTTATTCTGTTATGAAGCTCTTAAAGTGCGCCCTGAGCTGAAGTGCCTTGTTCGCTCTCGTACAAACAAAGAACTCGATTCGAATAAACAGGTGTTGGTTGTGACTCTGGTAGAAAATTTATGGCTGATTCTGGAACAGTAAATCTCAACAAATATAGTGAGTGCCTCGAGTACATCGAATCGTATTGGGAGAAGCTTCGAATTCACAGTCCTCACGATCACGGAACTCTTATAGGTCTCCCGCGGCCATTTTTGACGGCAAACCATGCAATCTTCCAAGAGATGTACTACTGGGATTCCTTTTTTATCTCGGTGGGTCTCAAGTTTACTCCGTTTGCTCATCATATCGTTGATATGACCGAGAACTTACTCTATCTCTTTGAGCGATTCGGCCGCATACCCAATGCAAGTCGCTTTTACTTCCTCAGCCGGTCTCAACCTCCCTTCCTCACGTCGATGATAAAACTCTCTCTCGAGGTACTCGAGGCCCAAGGGGCTTCGCATCATGAGACACGGAATTTCCTTGAGCGAGGATACCTCATAGCCCAAAAAGAGTATTGGTCGATTTGGCGGGGAAAACAGTTCCCTGACCAACGAGAGATGAAGCGCTATCTTTCGAGATATTTCGATTTGAACATCTGGCATAACGCCGCGGAGGCTGAATCCGGCTGGGATATGACTCCCCGCTTTGAAAACCGGTGTCTTGATTTTCTCGCTGTCGATCTCAATTCTCTCCTTTTTCAGTATGAAAGCGATTTTATGGATTTTTCAAAGATTGTTGGCGATGGCGAATTTGAAGGGTGGAAACGCCGCCGCGAGAGACGTCGAGAAGTTATGAACGAAGTCCTTTGGGATGCAGAAAAAAATTTTTTCTTTGATTTTGATTTAGCCCATGAACGACGGAGTACATTTTATTCCTTGGCTGGCTTTTTTCCGCTCTGGGCAGGCATAACAACTCCGGAACAGTCGTCACGTATGGTCGAACTTTCACTTCAGAAATTTGAATATGATTTTGGTCTTGCTACGACCGAGGAGTGGAAACCTGCACAGGGAGAAGTACACAAGCAGTGGGCATGGCCGAACGGTTGGGCTCCTCTGCATTGGATCGTTGTCGAAGGACTTGCCCGTCAAGGCTTTGAAAAGGAGGCGACAAGGCTGGCGACAAAATGGCTCGACCTCGTAAATCGAATTTACCTACAGAACAACACGAACTTTGAAAAATACGACGTGGTTCGAGGCGAGCGGGCCGTGGAAGACCGATACCCAGACCAGCTTGGTTTCGGATGGACCAACGGGGTCTTTCTCTCCTTTGTAAACTTTCTTAAGGAAGGGAAGTTTGAAAAGACTCCTCACCACAGGCGATGAGCAACCTAACCTACTGCAAAATCTCTCTTTTTTTACTAGCCCCCAGCGAAAAGTCTTTTTGATTCAACCTCTCTCTTCCCTATAATGGTGTTACAGCCCACCTGTTGTCGATAACCATTTCAAGAGAACGAAGTCATGAATCTGAGCGTCTCTCAGCGCGACCCCGGAGATGATTCCGCAAGTCGCGCCAAAGCAGGTGGATTTGAGAAGAGAAGTCGGCAAGACGGAATTGCCGAAGCAGTTCAAGAAAGTGCGGTCGCTTCACGAAAACAGGTCCATCTACCTGACTACTCAACGGCGGAACTTGCGAAGCGTGCAAGAGCCGCTCATCGTCTTGTACGAGCTTCCGACGAGCTTCATCCAAAGACGGCTGAAGTCTTAGTCAATCGAGGTGTTACGACAAGTAAAGCTCTTGACCAGTATCAACACGAGACATGGGAGGAGGCGTTTCGAGATTTTGGAACAATCAAAGGTATAGACACAGCAGCTGAGATCGTTTCGTCGGCAATTGTTCGCAGGGAAAAAATAGCGCTTGCTCACGACTATGACGTGGATGGTGCTTGTTCCTTCGCAATTCTGAGTGATGTCTGTCAACGGATGGGAGCACCGAAGTGCAAACAGCTCGCCGCGAATCGCTATGGAAAACACGGGGGCTACGGTCTCACCAAAGATATGGTTGACCGCGCATTACGGTCAAAGGCGAAACTTCTCATAGCGATGGATATCGGGGCCACTCAACACGACGTGGTAGACTATGCTAAATCAAAGGGACTCAAGGTGGTCATTATTGATCACCATAGACTCTCCCGAGATCCACAAACCGGTGCCCTTCACGCCCCGAATGCTGATGCGTTTGTCGATCCGATGCAGCCGAATTGCGGTTATGGCGATGGCGATCTCTGTGCTGCTCAATTGACCTTTTTCACTGCTCTACGCATACGGGAAGCACTCTCGAAATGTGGTGAGGAGTACATACGGTATGCCGCTGAAGGGATCGATTCTCGTCGATTGATTCAGATGGCCGGACTTGCGCTGGTGGCCGATCAGATGAAGGTCGTCGGAAAAAATCGCGCCTTTCTCCGTGAAGCTCTCCACTTCATGAATGTTCAAGAAGACAAAAAGGATCCTAATTCGGGCCCGATTCCAGCCGTTCGAGCTCTCAAGTATGTCTCCAATATTAAGAGAAAGATCGAAGCGAGTGATTTAGGGTTTGAATTTGGACCCCGATTAAACGCTCCTGGAAGAATGGTTACAGAAGAGGGACCAGCCGGAGTAGAACTGGCAACAAACCTCCTTCTCCGAAAGCGCTTCGATAGAGCAACTGTCAGACTCGCTGAGAAAATTACCGGTCTCAACGTTAGGCGGCGAAAGGACCAACGTCTTGCTGAAGAAAAAGCTCTAGCTCACTTTCAATCGCTTCCCGCCGGAACAGAAGCGCTCGTGTTTGCCGACGAAACGCTCCATCCCGGTGTGATTGGCCCTGCGGCCGCAAGCGTTGCTGAAAATCTGAATATCCCAGTTATTTTGCTCACGAACTCCTCAAAGGGATCTCTTACCGGCTCTGCCAGGGCACCAGATAGCGGAAATCCAAGCCAGGAGAAAGAGAAGCGCTATGACATCGAGAAGCTCCTTTCTTGCGCGGCTCACTGTGTAACCCACTACGGGGGGCACGAAGGAGCCGGAGGAGTGCGCCTGGCTCAAAAACAGCTCGATGAATTTATCGCAGCGATTCAACGTGGAGCCAAGGAACAGCGCACACCAGAAGTGAAGCCGTTTCTCGTTAAGCCTGATACAGTTCTTACTATTGAGGAATTATTGAAAGCTCCAAAAGCGATCGTGAACGGGCAAAAAATTCTTGAACCGTGTGGTCGCGGTAATCCCGGTGCTCGATATCTCTTTGAGAATATGTTTGTGTTTGGAACCGAGGTCACACCGAAGGGGCACCTTGAAGTCACTTTCCGGCAAGGAGACGGCTCCAAGATCAAAGCAACGCTCTTTTTTACGAGGGAGCACCCTATCCTTCGCGATGAGGCAGATGTGCATGTCATAGCAAAGCCGTATCTTTATCGCCGGGAAAAACACAGTGACGAATACGAAGTACGGTTGCGTATTCTTGCGGCCTCTCCCGTTGAAACAGCGGGAGCTTAACGAAAAGTTGAGAAAAGTCGCTGGCCGAAAGGAAAGACTCCCTTCGACCAACCGAGCTTAAACGTTACAAGCGTGATTTTACTTGCTTACTTTCAAGCGCTTGTTGGTCGTCACGCATCCAGGTGTGCTAAACACGACCCGATACTGCGCGCTCTTTTTTGCTCGAACCTTGATCTTGCCCTTCCCTTTCGAAGAGGTCGTTCGTTCTTTCCCGACATTTTTCCAAGGCTTTTTCTGGTTCTTTCGCTTCTGAAGCCGATAGGTGCCCTGAACTCCAACTTTTGAAGATGCATTCTTGAGCTTCACGTTCAGAGAACAGGTCGAGTTCTTTTCGGCGGACCCCTTGCATTCGCTGTTAAGCCCTAATGAGCAAGTTGTCTCAACGCTGTCTCCAAGCGCAAAGATTCCAGCACTTGACGCTTGTACGAGCCGATACCGAGAACCTCCCCTTGCCCGAAGGGATTGGGTCTGACTATCGCTTTCTTCAGTAGATTCTAAGGCGCTCGTTTCTTCTCCGGAGAGGCCGGTAAAATACAATTCAAAAGTCCGAGCATTGTCGGTTGAGCGATAAATCTTATTTCCGATACTGACGTAAACAAAACCATCGTCTGGATCGACCGTAATATCGCTTGGAGCACCACTTTCATCGGTGTCGATCGCCTCGTCTGGTGCTTCCCAATCGGTGCCACTATTTAAAGCATTGGCAAGGCGCAACACCGTCGGAACTCCTCCCTCACCAGAAGTTGCAAAATAGAGAAAGTCACTGTCTTCGTCGTAGGCAAACGCTTCGACCAAGAGAAGGTCGGGAAGATCCGTATCCGTCTCCTTTGTCCAAGTTGATCCACCATCTGAACTTCGATAGAGCCCACGAAGTTCCTCATCCTCTTCAGAGGAGACTCCAACTCCAGCGAACATGAGGTCTGAGCTCAATGGAAGGAAGGCAGCAATCGGTTTACCGTCGAGATCGTCAGAGGACACTGGGTTCTCTGGATCTTCCTTGTCGTAGAAATAGAGCCCCCCATCTATCTGGCCTTCGGTTCTTACGTAGCCAGCCACAAGAAAGTTTGGCAATGCCTCAAAAGTTCCAAATACCGAATAGTTTACAGTGTCAGAAGGCTTCGAAGCCCAATTCTCAAACGTAACGCTGATATCATCTCCGTCAGTTGACACTGTCCCCTTTCGAATATTTCCAGACCCGTAGTAAATGACTCCAGCTTCAGATGGATCCATCTGAACATTAGCTCCTCCAACACAGTCGTTTCCGGGGCATATTGGATACACCCAGCTGACTTCGTCTCCGGTAAAGTTGGCAGTAAAAGCAACGCCTGAACTCGTGCCGAGTACCGCTTGTCCCTCTGTCACTGGAGATTGAGAGACTGTATAGACGAGGGTTCCGGTAAGGCCAGATGTTCCCGGTGTCCAAGAAGGGGTTGAATCGTTCGTTTTTAGATTCGAAGTAACATCTACTCCTTCGTTTGTCGTAAGGTAAGCATTTTCGCCGTTGGAAGGATCGATCAGGCACGCCTTGTCTTCAAAGCGACCTCCATCAAGTTGCTCTTGCCCCCGAAATAGCTCACTGAAATTTGCTCCGCTGTCCTTGCTATAGCGAGCGCCAGCTACCACAATGTTGCCGGTAAAACACATAGCGTTTGGTAATGTACTGAGAGTTGTTGCGCTGTACGTGGCTCCTTCGTCGGTACTTTTGTAAACGAGATCGACAAAATTCTCGCCGCTGCTATCGCGGGTTCCTTGATAGATATCACCGTTCGTAGGGTTGACGAAAAAACTTCCATAAGCGAGCCCATCTGGGATACCAGTAGCACCACTCAGATCAGTAGAAGTATTTCCGAGTGAACCGGTCCCAGGATCAAACGCAACACTGAGATAGTCTCCGTCTCCATTAGTCGATCCGAGGAGGATAAAGGAATCACCGATTCCAAATCGACTTATTTGAAAGCTATCAGCGGCTGAAAAGGAATCGACCTCGTCGTTTGTTTCAGTGTCATAGACATGGATCGAATTTGCCGACGAATAAATGAGAAAAGAATCTACTGCTTGGATGAAAGAGATCTGCTGGGGAAGATTATCATCGCTTTCCCAGTTTGGTTCCCATTCCTCGTCATCAAATGGTAAGTCGCTCCGAAGAATCTGGTTGTTCACTATGATAAATGCCGCATCGAAAGTAAGGGCTACTTGTTGCACTGAGCCAGCGCTGTAATCTCCGCCGGCTGCGGTTTTCCAATCTCCCCCAAAACTTGTTGTATAATGAAGACCAATAGGGCTCTCAGATGCCGCAAGAATAACTACTGCATCCGGGGACGCCGCCAAAGCCTTTACTGGAGAGCCAGATAGCTCAAGACTTTCTCGAACCGAATCCTGTGCTTGAATTGACTGAACGACTGAAAAAGCTGCGAAAACGAAGAGAAAGCCGAACCGAAGTGTAAAGTGAACCATTGTCTGTCCCTCTGAATATCGAAGTTAGTCCTCTGACCTCTTTAGCGGTCCAACAGTCAAGAAGCTTTACGGGAAATACCCTCATTTTCGACGCTCCATCTCTATCGACGGCGACGGGACTTATAGGACAGGAAGGCACAAAACAAGAGTTCTCGTGGAAGAGAAACAGCGTTTGAGAACCTCATCTCGGGAGCTTCTAGGCTGCTCGGCGCGCGCGGATTGAATCCTGTGTTGAGTGTGGTTGGTGAATCGCTCCATAGTTTGGAGCCGCGGAAGAAGATAGCCCCACCCGATTTGGAGGAAATACTTTATCCCAGTTTTTTTCAAAGATTTGTGGCTGCGTCTCTTTCTTCCAGAGCACTTCGAGCAGAGCCTTATTGATTTTCTCTTTGAGTACAGCGTCAGCAATCTCGGGAAACTCTGCTCGAAGAGCTCGGATATTTAATTCATTAACAGCGCGTTGCGAGATTGAGACGACACCCCACTCCCCTTCCTCCCTTACTTTTGTCTGATCGTCCCGCTCCTTTTTGGCGAGGAGATTCTCGGTGAGCCGCTCAAGTATCTTGGAAGCTCGAACTCTCGAAATATCATAAGTCTCACCGACCGACCGAAGCAGAGCCATTTTCTCAGCGCGAGCCTCAAGTATAGCTCGAAATTCTCTCTCAATCTGAACTTTCCATGGATCTCTTTCGTCCTTATCTTCGATCGCACTCAAGAGCTTTCGGCGTCGAATTTCAAGTGCTACTTCTACCGCTGACTTTGCGCGAAGAGTATCGTTTAATGATCCTGGTACCACTCCGAGCACCTCTGCAGTGATAATATCTTCAGTATATGCTGGGAGATCGGGTCGAAACCGCTCCGCCTCAGTAACCAGAGACTGAAGGCAGGAGACTTCTAAACCAAACTCTTCAATCCACAACAACGCTTTATTCTGCTCAAACGTCACAACACTTCTCTCTGAGTCAGAAAGCACTGATCGAAGAATCTGGAGCTGCTCGGGTTGAGTCTCGGCAAGCTGGGAAAGTTGCTCCTCTGAAATTTCAAAGATGAGACCGGCACCTTTGGTTACTTTTCCCTGCTGCACTCTCGGAAGACCAATAACAATTTTTTTCTCCTTGCCTTGAGACGGACATGACAGGGACAAGATGGGACTCGACTGCATACGGGAGAGAAACTGATCAAGAGTGCCGCCAGAACTCTTCCAGTTGTCCTTCATGACCTCTAGGCCGCTGGCTTCTCGGTAGAGTCTGGAGAGGTCGATCTCGAGTTTGAGCGAAGGTTCGGTAGTACCCACTTTTTCGTAAAGTCGATCGCAGATCTTTCGAGCATCGGCAGGCGTAACGCCTTTTTGGACAAACGCTGCTTCAACGTCTTTTCTGGTTGCTGTTTCATAGACCACCTCTTTGGCTACTTTTGGATCAAGTTCAAAAAGCTTCTGAATATCCTCACCTCGTTCCTCTCGAAACCGAACCCTTGCCGAACCGAGAACATCGTCTTCAAAGACAGGAAGTTCTTCGTCCGTGAGTGAATCGAGAGGAATTCTAAGAGCCTCGGCCTCCCGAGTGAGAATGGATTTAATACGTTCAATACGCTGTTGGTTCTTATCCTCCAGCACAAATATTTGGCTCGCTATCGGACGGATCATTGCCTGATGCGCCATGATTTCTTGCTCGTATTGATACACCAACTGAGAGGTTTCAAGTCCGGTTGAAATGGCGACGGCATCTTGTACCGCCTTTAAAGCTCTCCAGACCTCATATGTTACTTCCGGATCGAGTGCTGCGTAATTGAGCTGAGCATCAGAGAGAGGGCGCACGAGCCATTTGCTGTCTTGTTCACCTTTATCAAGAGTATTTCCTATTAACTCAACAGCAAGAGAACCAAGGCCAAAACCCGCTTGAGAACCTCGAGCTCGCAAGGCGGGCCGAAGCTCCTGAGCCATCTTTTTTGTGTCATCAGTTCCGATTAATTTCACATCGTACTTCGAGAACTGGCCTTCTTCAAAATGTCCTGCCTGTACGATCTTCAGTTGAGATTCATTCTGCAATATCGACTTAAGTGACGAGAGTGGATTGACATGATCACCACTTATTCTCATGAGATCATCTGCTTGCTGTTCGAGCGCTACGACATCGATGAGATACGTTGTCCCGCGCCCTGCGTAGTTTCCCTTCGCGTCAACTTTTGGAATTCCGATTTGAATCAGCGCAAGACGGCGGTTGATAGCTTCATCACCGATTCCGCCGGTTTCAGTGTCGACAGAGAGGATTGGTGCTCTTTTGAGCCGCTGACACACTCTCTCGAGTTGCTCAAGAGTTTTTACTTCATGAACTTTCCAATTCGGGACAAGCCGAAGCGGTGGCAAGCTCTGTCCAAACGAACTGATTTCTTGGCTTGTCGCACCAGGTTCGACTCGGTGCCCATGCTCACTTCGATCAAGCATCGGGATACTCCTACCCCTCTCTCTTTGAGGGAAGGATCCAGGACCTCGAAACTGCGAAAATGGATCAGGTGATGAGAGAACGCACGCTTGCAGATGCTGAGAAGCGACTTCACAATCTCCGAACTCCTGGGAGAGGAGACTCTTGAAAAGCTTCTGAAAAAGGGGGAAAAACCTCTGACTCCAAACCCGAACTTCCAGTAAAGGATAAAGAGATTCAGGACTTCTGTTGTCACAGAAATGTATCAGCTTTGTGAATTTTCGGAGTTACGGTAGGGTAGACGAGGAAGGGGAGCCCCCCGATAATCGTAGGAGTTTCAGAGATTTATGGACGCGTGTCCTTCTCTTGTGGTCTTCGTTCACGGAATGGAGAGAGTTCGGCTCTTTCTTGGTCCTTTGGCCCGACGATTTCGTGAAGAAGGCTTTCATACTCCTTTCTTCTCTTACTCTCCACGTCGAAACAACGTCAGTCAGTGCGCAGAACTTCTTGTGGACTATCTTCGAGAACGAGATTCTTCGGTGAGCATTGTATGCTTTTCTCTCGGAGGTGTTATCTGTGCGGAGATGATAGGAACCTATCAAGAGTTTGCGATGAACGCTGTTCATCGTGTCGTTTTTCTCGGTAGTCCAATCAACGGGAGTGAGTTGGCAAAAAAAGTGTCACGGATACCAGGTTCTGGTTTGATTTTTGGCAAATGTTTTCTCGATCTCGCCAATTCGCAAGAATTTCTCCCCCAAAGCTCAGCAACGGTTGGGATGATCGCCGGAAAATCCTCCTTCGCAAGAGTCTGCAATCCCTTCCTCAAAGAGGAGAACGACATTCTGGTGCAGCTAAGAGAAACTCAATCCGAAGCTCTTACGGAACATGTTTCGGTGGACACAAACCACTGGGCTCTTCCTCTCCGCAAAGACGCTCATGACTTGTGTATCCGATTTATCAAAACAGGCTCCTTTATTGATCAATCAACCGAGAGCACTTTATGACCCGACTCTTTCAATATCCGGCTGTCGCCCTCCGTTTCCGGCGGGTTTTTGCGTGAGCACCAAGTTCGTCAGTATCGGTTTTCTCTGAGGAGTCAAAAAGGGCCTCAACGAACTCATTCGCATCAAACTCTCGCAAATCGGCTGCGGATTCTCCTACGCCAATATATCGAACCGGTGTTCCTACCTCGGATTTAATCGCAACAACAATTCCGCCCTTCGGAGTTCCATCGAGTTTCGTCACGACGAGCCCGGTAAGTGGGGTTGCAGAATGAAACTCCTTCGCCTGAGACAGAGCGTTCTGGCCTGTAGAACCATCAACTACGAGGAGCGTCTCGTGTGGAGCACCCGGAATATGTTTCTCAATGACATTTCGCACCCCTTGAAGCTCCTGCATCAAGTTCGTACGGGTATGAAGACGACCGGCCGTATCGATCAGCACAACATCAAAATCCCCCTCAACCGCTTGCTCCATAGCATCAAAGACGACCGAAGAAGGCTTTGCGTTCTCTTCACCAGCTGCCACATCAACGCCAATGCGCTCACCCCACTCCTGAAGCTGCTTGACGGCAGCAGCTCGAAAGGTGTCAGCGGCAACCATAAGAACCTTTGCATTTTCCGTTTTCCACCGCTCTGCAAGTTTGGCGGTCGTGGTAGTCTTTCCGACACCGTTTACACCAACCATCATCACAACGAGTGGAGCGCCTTCAACTTGCTTTGGCGAAATTGCTGTTTGAGCCGAAGAGTCATCATCAAGCCTGGAAAGGATCTTTCCCTTCAAGAGGCTCGTGAGTTTCTCTTCTGAAATATCCGAACCAGACGACACCTCTCGCCTCAACTCTTCCATCAAATCGGTCACAAGTTGAACACCGAGATCGGCGCTGATAAGGAGGGCCTCGAGTTCTTCAAGCGTTTCTTCATCAAGCCGACTCTTCGATGAAAACACTCCACGAAGCTTTTCGAAGAGTCCGATTCGTGTCTTCTTGAGCCCAAAGCTCAACGTGTGCTTCTTTTCTTTTCCCTCTCTTTCGTATTCCTCCTGAGTTTCGCGTTGTTGTCGGATTGCCTCCGAAGTCTCTCGTTCATGGACCTTTTCCGCTTGCTCAACAGCATCTGAGGGCGAGAGAAATCCGTCATCGAAAGCTACCGGCTCACGAGAGTCTGAACTCTCCTCTCTCTCGGTTCCCACTTCAGGAGGTGAAAAACTCTCAAGAGAAACCCTTTCCGTCACCTCGACATCGGGAACTTCAAAGTGCTCGGTCTTTGGGGAAAAATCAGTCTGGCCATCCAAGGCTGCGACTCGCCGCCTCAGAGCTTTAATTTCAGCCTCAAGCTCACCCACTCGAGTTTTGAGCATCTCGACATTTCGCATCGTCTCCGTGCGAATAGAGTTCATATTCATGTCGAACCGCTCAACTCGCCCGGCAATTCCACTCAAGCGATCGAAGCCGTCAGAGTGACGATTCGAGGCAGCGCCTCCTTTACTAGAGCGACGAATGATAAGAAAGGTTAGCGGGAGGCCCAGAGCAATAACGAGAATGAGCACCAAGACTGTAAAGTCACCTTGAACATCACCAGTTCCAATCGAATTGGAAATCCCCTTTAAGAACTCTAAAAGGCTATTGTGAAAATCAACCATGTTTCATTCTTTTATTGTGACGAGGAGAGTTTGCCAAACGCCTCTCTACTGATATCTTTTCAAACCAATCAAAATCGCCGATTTCGTCGGAAGCCCTGTAGAGTATACGTCTCTGGCTCGAGAGTTCCACTCTATAAAACCCACTTTATTCTTCAGGAATTTGTCAGAAGCCGAAACACGCTCTCTTCATGTGCAAATTGCTGTGAGGACTCACTCTTCATGTAGGCCAGACTGCCGCTAAGTTATGCACGCAGACCACAGTTCAGTATTGAAGAGGATTTAAAATGCCCTAAACGATAAAACAATACTTCAAGGGAAAACGCCCCTCTTAAACCGGGAACGTTCAAGCGAGAGACCCAACTCCCCCGACAAGCCTCCAACCAGATTTACGCGACTTGGTCGTACGCTTCCTGTAGGGAAACACTAATGACCTTGGTTGCCCCCGGCTGCTCCATCGTGACTCCCACCAGCTTGTCTGCCGATGCCATCGATCCCTTATTGTGGGTAATCATAATAAACTGGGTTCGATCGCTCATCTCTTTCACGAGAGACAAAAATCGAACCAGGTTCGCATCATCGAGCGGGGCATCGACTTCGTCGAGAACACACAGTGGACTTGGCCGCACGAGGAACATCGAAAAAATCAGCGCGGTGGCGCACAACGCCTTCTCTCCTCCAGAGAGGAGATCGATGCTCTTTGGCTTTTTTCCAGGAGGCCGAGTCATAATGCTCACCCCACTCTCGAGTGGATTTTCAGGATCAAGAAGCTCCAAAGAGCCCACTCCTCCACCAAAAAGCCGAGGAACGAGCTTTTCAAAGTTCTTCTGCACCAGGTCAAACGTTCTCACAAATCTTTCTTGGGAAGTCGCCTTAAGTCGCTCAACGGTCTTTGAAAGGGTATCCGAGGCACTTTCAAGATCTTTTTTCTGCGATTCGAGATCCTCGAGTCTTTTTGATTCCTCCTCAAAACGCTCGATCGAACTCGGGTCGACTTCTCCCTCACGGACGATACGAGCGCGTATCTTTGAACGAGCCTCCCGTTGCTCTTCTACTTGTGCATCCGAAAGTTCAGATGCTCGGATTCTGAAGCTCTCACTTTGCTGAAGAAACATATCATGGCCATACTCTTCTTCAATTCGTTCCTTGCTGTGTTCAAGCTCCATACCGAGGCGCTGCAACTCGAGCTGCTGATCCGACACGACACCCCGAGAGGAATCGAGTCCAGAACGCTCTCGCTCTACGGCAAGTATTAACTGAGAAAGTTCGCCCCTATGCTTTTGTCGAACCTCATCCAGTTCAAGATATTCTCCCTGAAGCTCTCGCACCTGAGCATGAAGGGCCTTCTCTTCATCTGGAACAAGGGCATCCAACTCCTCCTGAACCTGAACTTTCTCCTTTCGAAATTCTTGAATACGCTCGCGAGCTTCACGAATCTGCTGCAAAAGGCGCTCTTGGTCTCCCCTGATCTGATCGAGCCCAGACATGAGCGATTGGCGGCGTCCGCGAACGGCGCCCAACTCATTTCCGAGTTCTTTCGCTTTCCGCTGTTTCTCACGAGCGATGGTGAGTAACTCTTCGCGCTTGGCTCTTGTTTGCCCTTCCTGTTCTCGGATCTGCGAAACGACTTGTTCTTGTTCTCCCAACAAAGTTTGAAGAGACTCAGTTTTCGATTGGAGCTCTTCAATTTGAGCACGCATCTGAACAAGCCCACCCTCATGTCGAAAGCGGAAGAAGCTGTCCCGGTCTATGACATCCCCTTCTCGGGAAACGCAAACAATTGAAGAATCCGGAGAAGACGCGAAATATCCCATCGCTTCTTCGAAGGTATCCACAAGATAGACCGAGTCCAAAAGGCGATGAGCAGCAGCTGAGAACTGAGGTTCGACGACGAGCTCACTCCACAGCGCGGGAAAAGGAATGGTATTCGGTTCTGTCGACTGTGGTCGGCTCAAATCCCCTGAGCGGAGAACTCCAAATGCAGCTCCCTCTTCCTGGGCCATCGATGTCTGCGTCAATCGACGGGCGACATCGTGTGGATCGTCTGCTAACAGATATGCGGCCCTATTTTGAAGGATGGCTTCAAGCGCCTTAGCGATCTCAGGTCGAACTTCGATCCCATCAATTAACATTCGAAGCGTCGAGTCATTCTCTGAGACCCCTTGCTCAGCAGCTTTCTTAAGCTTCGCAAGCGGTGAAGAAGCGAGAAACTGTCGTCTCACTCCAGCCAATTCTCCTTCAACTCGAGCATGTTCTTCTTTGGAGCCTCTGTATGCGTATTCTGCTTCACGAAGACTCTGCTCAAACTCTCTTAGGCGAGCGGTGACTGCCTCGAGTTCCGATTCTCCTGCATCTCCTATCTCATCGATAGCCTGCTGGAGTCTCGTCGCCTCGTTCTCGAGCTCAACTTGCTGAGCGCGCGACTGTTCTTCTCGTTCTTCAAGAGTTTTCTGACGCTCATGCAGTCGCTCGAGTTCCGTCTGACGAGAAAGTTCAAACGCGCTCAATTCACTCAAGCGAGATTTCTTCTCAGAACGACGCCGAGCACGGTTGTTGATCTCCTCCTTCAGAGTATCAATCTTCGAACGAAGCTCGTCACCGACCACATCGACACGCATCAATTCCGATCGGGCAAACGACTCCTGGGATTGAGCTTTCTGCAAAAGCGCTTGACACCGCTCCTCGTCGTTTTTCGCTTGTTCCAGTTTGCGCTTGGCTTCATCGAGCTTTCGTTCGTTATGGAGCTGAGAGTGAGCGAAGAGGAGAAATTCGATGTCTTTCAATTCCTCCTTCAACGTCTGTCGGCTCCGCGCTTTGGCAGCCTGACGACGGAGAGAATTGACCTGACGCACGACCTCTTTGTGAATATCATCTATTCGCGAAATATTGATTGCGGTATCAGAGAGCCTTCGTTGTGCCGCCTGGATCTTATCCCGAAAACCTGCGATCCCTGCCGCTTCTTCGAGGATGATCCTTCGCTCCTCAGGCTTTGCCGTCACAATTCGAGAGACCTCTCCCTGAGCAACAAGAGTATATGCACGGGCGCTAATACCCGATGCGCGAAAGAGCTCCTTCAAATCACGAAGTCGGCATGGCACTCGGTTTATGAAATACTCCGACTCCCCACTTCGATACAGTCGCCGAGTAACCTGTACTTCGCTTGCAGCTCGAAGCCATGAAAATTTCTGTACTAACGCTGCTGGAGGAGGGAGAGCTGCTTTCTCTTTCGGAGTCTCATCGGTAGCGGCTTCAATCGTTTGCGCGAGCTCGGCCGGTTCATCCTTCGACACCTCTTCCGATGAACAACCCCCCTCGCTGTCATCTCCGTGCCCCTCGAAAGCCGGACCACGCTTTCCAAGAATCACAGTCAACTTTGGTCGACCGTTTCCCCCAATTTCCCCACTCGCAGATCTCTCATCTGGAATCTCTTCATGCGAGAGAACTCCTTCACGTTGAGGCTCAGGACTCTCTTCCGAGGGGCTTTCTTCTGATTCGTTGATTCCAGATTCAGCAACTGCCTCACTCCCAGAGCCTTCAAGAGCGTCCGCTGTAGCCTTGAGGTCTTTGTTGCGTTGCTTTACTTCGAGCTCAGCTGCTGCAAGCTCAGTGAGAATCTCTGTTTCGCTATCGACTTCGACAATATCATCGAAGAGACTCTCGCCCCGTGATCGAAGAGTAAGACTCACCTCAGCCAAGCCGAGTGGTCTGAGCTTATCGGTTCCATTAAAAATAACGTCTTCGAGCACTCCTCCTCGAAGATTTCGAGCCTTGGTTTCACCAAGAACCCATCGTAAGGCGTCTACAATATTTGACTTTCCGCACCCGTTTGGGCCAACAACCCCAGTAACGCCGGCATCCAGGGGAAGAATCAGGCGCTCCATAAAGGACTTAAATCCAAAGATCTCAATTCGGGTTACACGCATATTCTCTTACTGTCCTTAACCAATGCCAAACTAAAAATAGAAATAATATCTTATAGTTAAAGGAATGCTCGTGAACGAAGTTCAGCATGGACTTTAAGTAAATTAAACCACCAAATCAATCACCCATGTGGTTTTGGCTATTGATACTGTACGCCCCCAAAGGAGTCAAACATAGGTTTAAACGATTCGTGGATTGCACCCAGAATACTCAAGATCCCAAGTAAGGGGCCCACCCAGCCCTCCTTCGACAAGAGAGAGGAGAGTCCGTATGTTCGAACACGAAAGAATCGAGAACAGAGATGACCTACCCGCAGATAGACCAGAATGAATTGCTCCAGGTAAGCCGCCCCGCCCAATACCTCGGCGGAGAACTCGGCTCAGTCGTTAAAGACGAGCGGAGCGTGGAGTTGAGGATGTGCCTCGCATTCCCGGATACCTACGAAGTCGGGATGTCGCACACCGGTTATCAAATTCTCTATGATCTCCTCAATCGAACGCCCTCCTGGTGGGCTGAGCGAGTCTACGTGCCGCTACCGGATATGGAGAAGCTCCTCCGAGAACGCGGCGCTCCTCTCCGTTCTCTTGAGTCTAAGCGGCTTCTTGAAGAGTTTGACTGGGTGGGATTTAGTCTGCAGTACGAGCTGTGCATGTCTGGAATCCTCACTATTCTCGACCTTGGACGTATTCCTTTCCTCCAGAGAGATCGAGAAGAACAGTCACCCCTCATTATTGGTGGAGGCCCGGTTGCATACCACCCGGAGCCATTCGCTGACTTCTTCGATGCTTTTTTAGTTGGTGATGGCGAAGAGCTCGTACTTGAGTTTAACGAACAACTACTTGAGGCCAAGCGACGGGGGCTCCCAAGGGAAGAGCGGCTTGCTCTCCTGTCTGAGATTACAGGAGTCTATGTCCCGAGTTTGAGCAAAACCGCAGTAACTGGGACAGGTCGATTCGAGGTCCCATTCGAGTCATCTCAAAAGTTTCCGATCGAGAGAAGAGTGCTCGCCACACTTGAAGAAGCCCCCTTTCCTGAGGCCCCGATCCTTCCAAACATTCAAGCCGTCCACGATCGGCTCTCCGTTGAAGTGATGCGAGGATGTGTTCGTGGGTGCCGATTTTGCCAAGCCGGATATCTCTATCGTCCCCAGCGCGAGCGCAGTCCAGAACAGATTCGAAAGATAGTTGAAAAAAGCCTCCGTGGAACAGGTCACGAAGAGATCTCGCTCCTTTCTCTTAGCACTGCCGACTACTGCAGCATCCTTCCGCTCTTGAGTGTTCTCAAAGAGG
>JAGRAO010000078.1 GCA_020434565.1 Bdellovibrionales bacterium | reverse complement strand
GCACGATCCCGAGGAAGCCGAGATTTCTCGCCGCATGGGTTACCGGATTCACTCCGCTGGGTTGGCCGCCACCCAACGGAAACGAATCGACAAGCTCCTGGCTAAGAGTTTTCAGAAGCCTCGGATTTACATAGGGATCGCATATGGCTTCTCGCCAAGGAGCCGGGACGCCCCCAACACCAACGCGCGCTCCCACGATAGCGCCTACAATCGCACCGGTCGTATCGCAGTCTCCTCCGCAGGAGATAACTTCCGTCACTGCCGCCTTGTAGTCATTCTGGTGACCGAGCCAAGAGTGAAGGACAATGGGAACGGTATGAAGAACGTATCCCGAGACTCCCTCACCCAGTCCGAGTGAAGCCGCGAATTCTCGCGTCGTATTTCCACGCTCAAGACTGTTCACAGTTTGATCAAGCGCTTTTATGAGTTCAGGCTCCTGAACGATATGGAGCAGCCCCTCTACACGCCTCAGGTAATCGTTCGGTTCGACATTTTTTCCTTCTGAGGCAAGAGCTGCCGCGACAGCAACAGCGACTGCCCCAGAGAGAGCCTTTTTGTCGGTATGTGTCATACGGGTACTGACCTCGACAAACGACAAGAGTTTTTCGGGATCGTCTCGGAAGACAACACCGAGGAGTGGACTTCTCATGCACGGGCCATTTCCCGCCGAGAAAATACCACTCCTTTCGGGAGAAACTCGAAGCCACATCCTAAGTCCAGAGAGTAACGTCGCTTTCCCGACTCCGGCCGGAAAAAAACTTACCCAATTCCGAATTCGACGACCGAGTTCTCGTTGAAATCCAGAGAGGTCATCCCCCGAAGAGATAAGTGATTGCGCTACCAGCGCTGCATGCTCGGTATCATCAGATACCATTCCCTTGCCAAAAAAGAGAGACTGACGAAGCTCGCCCTTTCGCAAGCGTTCCTGACTCTTGACTGAAATCTGCTCAAACGGCAGGCCAAGAGAATCTCCAACCGCAGTTCCCAGGAGACATCCGAGCACAGATTCTTGGTTGAGCCTCGAGAGAGGATTTTTCGGGAGAATAAGGGCCTCAAGGGGAGGATCACTCGGACTCTCGTCAAGGGAGGACAGCCGCTGAGCTGGAGATTTTTCCTGATCTCTGTGACCTTCAGGTCTTCTCTTGATCTCTTCAAACTGCATAGCTGAGCTCTCGGGGAACCTCAAAGGGGAGAGGGCTTTCGACAAATTCTATCTTGAAAATTCAGATAGACAACTTCTCAATACGATTGGGCTTCCTGAATCACGTCAGCCTCGAGATAACCTCTTAGAGTGGCTACACGACAGAAATTTGACTACGTTTTTGAGTGCTTTACGCTTACTGCGTCGCTCTTTCCTAACTAATTTCTGTAGAGATATTCCCTCACCTCCCTCGTGGAGCGAACTGAAGCTACAGCTCGGATCGCTTGACGTGAGAATGGTTTTTGAGGCTCGTTGCCTCTCCCTGTTTTCCAAGAAAGGAGCACTGCATGTGCGTCTCATCTTCTCCTGCTGATTTCGTTGGCACCAAGCTCTACGCTGGGGAGATTACCCAGGGGAGTTCGCCGATCCATGTGATTGGCTACCAGAACACCGCTCAGGATCTCTCCGGCGCTCCGAACTGCATGATGATCCCGTTTCAGTCATCCGAACCGATGACTGAGGCAAATGTGCTCGACACTTCGTACTGTCCGCACATCATCACCGACATGGTCGATGCAGTCATGCCCGTTCGAGCCACTCGTGGCATGAAGAGCTTCGGTGGAGACTCCAAGGGCGTCCAGATCTTCGATCACGACATCTACACGGTGGTCCCCTTCCCCGTGGGCGCCAACATTTTCGATGCGCTCCGGTCGGTGCGTAACGAACGGCGGCCCCGTATCAGCGAGGCCATGATCGAGTTCTGGGAGCGCCACTATCCGGGGTACCACCTCGCTCTGTGCTGCTTCAACAACGCTGAGGCGAAGGCTGCCAATCCGATGTTGTGGCGGTACCGTCCCCAGAACCCGGATGTGCTCGTGGCCCCGGCGATCGATGCGCACGATGGCAACCCCCCGGACCTCATGCACCAGGTCGAACTCGACCACAAGCTCGTACTCGGTTCGGACCGGTTCGAGCCGACGGCTGATCAGGTACCGGTTCGCTACCGTGACACCCTCACGGACGAGCTCAGGCGAGTCCTTCCCTTCGGCGTGATCGGACGGGAGTTTTACGGACGACGCCCGAACGGCGACTTCCTGATCAATGTCTCGGAGCTTCGAGCTGGCAACCCTGACGCGGTTCAGCGTGGCATCCTTTCGATCGCCAGCTAACGGTTCACCTCACACCCCTTTCTCGGGAGGCAACGCTTCCCGAGTTTCCTTTTTCTTTCGCTCGTCCTTCTTCCTTATCCTGCTCCTTTTCCTCGTCCTGCTCCTTTTCCTCGTCCTGCTCCTTGTCCTCATCCTTCTCCCTACCCAAGCCGACCACTATGACCAGTCACATTCTCATAGCTCAAGATGTGCACGACACTGCCCAGACTCTGGCATGGGAAGAGAGAGTTTTCGGAACTTGGGTCAAACGAAACCGAGCCTCGAGCTACCCAATCACTCTCTCACGTGGAAACTGAGAGAGGACAAGGTACAATCCTGCAGCGATATGATCAGCTGTCACCCCGGGCCCGACCTCTTTGCCATGGATTGCTCTCGCTCGGAGATACGCTTCCTCTACTCGCTGGTCGAGATGTGGATATGGACTGTTTCGAATAACGTCACAGATCAGTTCCACCGTCGGAAAGCCCGCGACAAACTCTTGATTGTGGACTCGACTCGTAGGAGTTTGAGATTCGAGGAGATCTCGTTCGTAGTATTCAGCCACTGTAGCAGCTTCGGGATAGACGGGCACTTTCCGTTCTTGGTGAGACAACTGATACGCAATGTGCTTTGCGGAAATGAGACCATCAACATCTGCTCGGGCAGTACGTCTCATAAAGTCAGAGGCAAGTTGCAATATTTCCTTTGGAGACATCGCATAGTCCGGATCGTGCAAATGCTGGGCAGCGACAATTGGCACGAGTAATTCAATCATCCCGGCGTTTACCCGGCCTCCACGCCGATTTCGCTTACTCTCCAGCTGGGCTCGCTCAGCGAAGCGATACACCCCTGAGGGAACAACCTCACTGTCCTTCAAAAGCTGCCCCATCTCACGAAAGGCATCACCGATATTAATGCCAGCCGCGATAAAATACGGGAGTTTTAAGTGCCTAGAGACGTCCTTACGACGGGTAGTACAATTGAATTTATCTGAGAGGGGTTCCAACGCGCATGCAACAGCTACTGCTCTCTGCGTATTAAGAGGTGTTCGGTGAGTATCGGTATAACGAAAAGATTCCTCATAGAGAGAATCACCTTCATCGAGCCTGAGCGTTTCTTCGTTTGGGCTGCCCAAAACAAAGGTAGAGAAAGCGCCAGAGTGATAGAGCTGCTCAACCTGAGGCTCCATATCTGGACTAAACTGAAACATCTTCTCTTTGATTTCTTCGCCGGTCTGCGCCCGAAGTTCTCCATGACGGGAATTTACCCGGTGAAGCGAATCGTACACGTCTGCGAGCGCTATGAGCCGCCCTAACCGTAAGGCATGAGAACTACTCGCAAGCGAATATTCATGGAGCGCCTTCGGTACTCGCTGAGGATATCCGTTCGGTTGAAAGCGGTGGTGGTGTTTTACAATTTCGGCGCAAAAATCAAATCGTCCTTGAAGGAGCTTCCACGATTCTTCGACATGTCGAGCCATGAGCTTTGAGTCTTGCTCATTCCATCCCTCGATCTTGTCGAGGAGATAAAAATCTACGGCAGCCTTTCCAGCATCGTGAAGCGCTCCCGCCATGAAAAGAGCCTTTTCATCAAGCTGGAGGAAACTCCCAATTTTCTGCGCAAGAATCCCCACTCTGAGACAGTGGTGGTATGTCGGGGGATGCTTGGCCTTCAGAGGACCGAGCATCTCAAAAATCCCCTCGAGATCTTCGGGTTGAACTCCAATTTCATGAGCGATCGTTCGAAAGCGGTCTTCGAGCGGCATTTCAGGATCGAGATACTCTGAATACTTTGCTTGAAATTCCTGAGGTCGCGACCTCGGATCCGGGGACGGATGGATATCTTGCCCAACTGCCTGCATGATTCTCCTCGATGAAAGCGCGTTCACTCTTTTGACGCGAAGCAGATCATAAACCCGCTTTCCCCGCTAAGGTCTATGAATAGCTCAAAATTTAACGGACAGGCTCCTAAACGCTCAATATCGTAAGAAAAGTAATACACCCAAAGGCCCGTTCGATGGAGATATTTAGCGCTCGACTTTTCGAAAGAATCGAGCACTGGAGCCGAAATGGGTTGGGATAAGGTCAAGCGGATGTGAAAAAACGTGGCTCTCACGCCACTTTGAATGGACTAATCCGTCTGCCTGATGGAGTCCATAGTGAACCGGTTTCCCTTTGTTGTTACAATAAACAACCAAGTCTTCCCCCCGGATGTCGCCAATGACGACCTCAAAGAATCCCTCCAGAACTCGTACATCATTCTCCGCCCGAGTCCAGTTTGGCTTAATAACTCCAAGGGCGAAGAGCTCGCTACCAGAAGAGTTGTGCTTCGAGTCGTCCAAGGGCCAATGCGATCGATCTTGTACTTTTTGAAGATCAGGAACCCAAATCGAGTCGTGCGAGATCTTCCCTTCAACCGCAAGTGCATACATTTCTGCGAGGGTTTCGCGATGCGCTCGCCGCTGATCACAAAGAACAACCGGAGCAATCGAGATAGCAGCAGGTTCTACTTGTTCTCCCTCTTTTTGCGCTTGACCATTTCGGAATCTCGATTCAAGAAAATCTTGGTATCTTTCCTCGATATGACGACGCAGAGCGTCGCGCTCTCCAATTGGAGAAACCACAACAAAGCACTCTCGAACACCGCCGTCTTGATAAGCATAGAGGCGAAAACCAGTCGGTTCATCTCCACGCAGCTTCAGAGTCCCAGGGGTTAAGGTATGGTGACAAGGTTCAATAATCCCCGGAATCACCCGTTCCACGCCAGCGAGTGATTCAAGCCACTTGATTTCGGACTCGATGCTTGGATCGACGTTATGATGTTTTCCTCTTGAGTTCCGCATGGCTCACTCTCGTGTGAACCGAGAAGTATGGCTGAAAGGAGGAGCTAGTCAAACTCCTTTCTTTTTCTTCCGAAACTTCCGCTCAGTTGAAGTAGTCGATTCCTGGATGAGCACCTCTCCACAACACCCCCTGCTCGAGCGCACGGTGAGCTTACTATTTCCGAGCACTTCAACCTCTGTCAAATTCTCGCTCTCAAGGTCAAGGCACTGGTTCTTTCGCTTACTCTTTGAATACCGAACCACATACGGAATCGATTCAGCAAACTCACTCTCTGGCGCATCCCATTTAAAGGTGCACTGAACCTTCCCCTTGCTGTTTGCCTTAGATTTCACAGAAAAATTTGTCGGAACTGTCTCAACGAGCTCCTCAAGCACTTCCACTATCGTTCCCCAAACAGAAAAGTGATCAAGGATTCCACACGCAAAGCGAGCAGAACTCTCTCCAACGAGGTTTGTTGGTACAGTAATCCATTGCTGCTCCTCTTCGTCAAATCTCGCAAGCACGACCGAGTCCTCTTCCAGCCCAAGCTCGCCTAACCGGTCTGCATCAATCGGCATACAGAGTTCTACCGTCTCGGAAGGTGTCTCAACAACTTGATCGTTCTTTGTCGGTCGGATGTCCCACGCATCAAGAGGTTGCGCATCCGTGTTTGCTTGCCACTCTGTTGCTGTTTTCACCGCAAGATCTACAGAGCCAGTAGAGGCGAAAGCGCCTGGCGAAATATCCAAAGTCGCTTGACCATCGGGGAAAACGACTTCCTCAAAAGATGTAGCATCCACCACATCCATCTGCTCAGGATAACTCGTCCCGACAGGAAACAGTGGAACTCGAATCGTTCCCTTTTTCTTCTTTGCTTTTGAACGCACCGCTTTCTCCCCAAAAAAACGAGATGACTCTCCTGTGAGCGAAGCAATGGCGTTACATCCGACTCGAAATGACTCTGAGATGTTCCGCTTGTTTACATGAAAGCTCAACGACACGGCTCCTGACTCGTCAAGCTCATCCGCGGAAACCTGCTCCCGACGAGCGTTGTAGGCAAAGCAGCGAACAAAATCAAAGGTCGAAATATCGACACTTTCTCCCTGACCATCTTGAGGCTTCGGAAACACTTGTATCGTATAGTTTGGCTCAGAGAGTTCGAGGTTCACGACAACATTCTCGTTTGCCTCGGGAGTAACAAAAACTGGCTTCGGCCGAAACTTGACGGTATCTCCTTGAGAAGTAGGGCCGGCCTCAACTCGAAATCGACGCCCTGACACAGCGGGAAGGATGAGCGATTGCCCAGCGACTATCCGGTCACGGGTCCAAAGCGCCGGTAAATCCCCATCTGCGCGAGAGAACACTGAGGCGAACCCATCGATGGAAGTCTCACCATCTGTATCATAGAGCGTGACCTCTATTGAGGCGTCTGCTTCCTGGAAAACAAGTGATGTTTCCAGCGAATCTCCCGAATCGGGCTCTGGAAACTCGACAAGAAATGAAGTTTTTTCGACAAAATACTTTTTGTCGTTCGGAGCAGTAAAAGCGACCCTCAAGCCTCCACCCGCGTCTCCAGTTTCGCTTGCAGAGGAAGTTCCGACTCCTGGGCGAAGGTTCACCCGATACACTTCGTTTGAAACGACGTTGAATTGCACCCGTCCCGTGTCGGGATCGAGCGTGTCAGAATCGACGATAAAGGGGCGCGCTACTTCGTCGAACGGATTTGGCTCACGAAAAGCTGTTGCGATAGAAAACTTAGAGCGAAGTCCTTCAATCACATCGCCGTTTGAGTCAAGCACCTCGAATTTGAGCTTTCTATTTTT
This sequence comes from Bdellovibrionales bacterium, assembly GCA_020434565.1. Lineage (GTDB taxonomy): Bacteria > Bdellovibrionota_C > UBA2361 > UBA2361 > RFPC01 > JAGRAO01. The sequence goes on along the minus strand of JAGRAO010000078.1, from coordinate 7,678 downwards.
GCTAAAGACGTAAATATCAACATCGGCTCCTGCCGTATCAAAAGAATCTGTCTTGATAGTTGATCCGGCGCCGGCATTCGAAGCAAAGGTGAGAAGACAACGATAGGGTGAAAACTGAGAGGCGACAGCAAGCATTGCTGTTTGATTCCCGGCCGCAACAGTTACCTCGTAATCAGCTTCGGATGACCCAGCGAGAAGAGAGCGACACCTTACCCGAGCGATCGCCGGAAGTGCCGTAATCGGATCACCATCGAGCTGGGCTGCTCGAAAAGAAAACCGAATGGTCGAATCTGTGCCCGGAGCCGTTTGTGCCTCCACATTCTTGATATTGAGAGAACTGAGCAATGCTACGACGAGCACAAGGAGATATCTCATCATTTCCTCCATTCCTGGTGAGAGTGCGCAAGCGCGAAGGATAGTCTAACGAACCGATTCGTCAATGGGACGACAATAATTCATCTCCAGCGCAGTGAAATGAGAGATATTGCACCTGATTGTGCGAGAAAGCACAGAAACTCTAACGTACTGGTACCAGCACGGGGTCTCACCCATTCGCTGGCACGCTTTCAGTGCCTTGGCCGCTTGCACGCTCGTCTTCGTGCCGGAGAGAAAGCGTTAACTCAACTCCCTCTCGCAAGCGCCTGAGAAGTTCTGGAGTGAGAGTTTTGGCCATATTCGGCGAATCTATCCTTGCAAGGGCAATTTTATTTCCGAGACTTACTTTTATCGCCTTGGGGCTCATCCCAACGCACGCATTAACAAGCTCAGTATATTCGGTTGATTTTGCGATAGTTTCTTCAAGCGAGAGTCCCCATCGGCCAAATACCCCAGAGAGAATATCGGAAACATCCACTTTGTTCGGCATTCGCACTTCGTGATGGAGACCGTATCGCCCAAGTCTGCGCGCCGCTTCGTCGACGAGCTCAATATGGTTTGTCGCTGAGAAAAAGATCTTATCGGGATTACTCTCTATCTCTCGCTCGATGACCCGTAACATAACGTTGGTGCGAGTAAGTTCGTCTCGTTCGCTGAACTCGGGATTGCGCTTCAGGAATTCTACTTCTACCTCATCAATAAAAATTATCGCGGCTGCAGCACCACTCTGACGCATTTTGGTAGACGCTTCCTCAATCTTCATTTTTAAGAGCTTCGACAGCGTTGCTTCGATTTCCTTTTGATCCGTAAGGTCTGGGGCATCATCCTTGCGATCAAGGGCCGAACGGGGTTTTTCTCGAAGAGCCTCTGACATCTCCTCTCGAGTAATGGTTACAAGAGGCAACGCAAATTCGTTCGAGAGGCACTTTACGAGAAACCCTTTTCCTGCGCCTGGATCTCCGAACAAGAGATGCCCGTTGTAGAATACTTCATCTGGCGGACTCCCTTCCCAGGCTTGAGGATTCTTCAGGAGCCGGATATGGTCCCGAATCATCTCACTGAGCCGCTTCACAAGCTCCTGGTTTCCCCAATAGTCGCTTAAGTCCGAAGAGAACCTGCGAGATACCATCGCGCGGAGTCCCTCGACGGTTCTCGCCTGCTCAGTTGCGGCGCCAAGAGAGCCATCATTCAGTGAGGCTGCAACCTTGTCGACCAGTGCGAGATTCTTGAGCCGCCCCTTGAGCGCTCGGCGGATAGGTACCTCCTCAGAAACCTGGAGGAGGCCGTAGAGAAATCCTGCCTTTTCCTCGAAAGTGCTGTGCCTCGAAGAGTCCGTGAGCCGTTTCAGAGTGTCATCGATAAAGATCGACATCGCTCGAATATCTTTCGCGTCAAGGTGTTTTCGAAGGGTAGCGGAACTCTCAAGAACGGGGGTAAGAGCACTCCCATGAAACGACTGACGAAGAAGCGCGACCCTATCGGAATCTGCCGCTATGAGATCTCGCACAGCAAATCGGAGCAGCCCAATATTTTCTTTTTGAGCCAACGAGGACTTTATTTCTGTATGGCCCCGGCCAGTATCTATGATAATCGGCAAACTTAAGATTCCGCCAAGCTCCTGGGCGATTGACTCAGAGGTCATCTCGCACAGTGAAAAGACAAGTTCACGAGAGCGCGATCGCTCGAACGGGAAAACCGCATCAACCATTCTTGGGATCTCCCTCTTGAGGGTAACCAGGGGAGAGTGAGGATCGGAAGGACATGCATTCTCAAGAATACGAAAGCCTTGAACGATCGCCGTATGAATCTCGCGATAGTACTGAAGGAGCACCGGCAGGATCTCTTGATCCTGATGAAGACCTAAGAACTCTTCCACCTCAAGGGTCCGATAACTCACTTTGAGAGTCCCCTTGTCCTGCTTGTCATACAACAGAAAAGGACATTCAAGGCGCTTCTTTTCGGCTCCTTGATCCTCTGATAATTCTCCTCCGCCCTTTGAAGAGACGACTTTTTGGATCAGTTCCCCAAGCCCTTTTCGAAAATCGAGGCATGCTCGCATGATGTCAGCATTCATGACGGCCTGGATCGAAACATTCTGGCCGACCGAACTCAACGAGCGAGGATCAACATCGGCAACCTCTCGAAGACGTTTGTCGAGTCGGTCCCGGATTTTATCTTTCTCGTCACGAAGTTCATCTACTGGTCCACGACCATCGGCCCCAGCAGAGTCTCCCCCACTGTTCCGTATTTTGTTGATCAGCTCTTCTATCTCACGAATCCGCGCCACTTCGGTGGCACACTCCTCAGCCAAAGCCGGGGATGCCTCAACATAAACCTCGGGCCCCGGCAGCTTGTTCTGCTCTCCAACGAGGGAGAAGACCGATCGCATTCCAACAAACCATTTCGGAAGAGTAATAGATTCATTCTGTTTCTTACCGTACTCGACAAGGAGTCTTGCGAGGCGAGCTTCGCCTTCTCGAACCTGGCCTGACCGACCTTTACTCTTTTGTCGCTCCAAAACATCCGATGTCGCAACAACGACGAGATCGGCTTGCAGTTCCCGAGAGCGGTCGTCTGAAATCCTTCCAATTTCATTCAAAAGTGTCACCGCTTCGAGAGCGCTCTTGAACGTCCGGGTCGAAAACGAGATCGTCTGAATACCCAACTGTGGATCGGCTTTCGCGTCCTGGGTTTCAGGTTGAGGAATTCTTAAGTAAGCTTCAGATAATTTTTCACTTATCTGCTCGAGCTTCTCGCGTGTATCGTCGGCTGAAACACCTGAATCTCCGATTTGATCAATCTGACCGCTGTCTTGTGGTCTAGCGCCCCCGGCTCCTCTCGATTCTTCATCCCCCGGTACGTGCTCTGGAGAACTCCTCATACTGCTTACTCCTCCTACTGCTGCCCAAACACTGTAGGAGTGGAGTTGCGATTAACCTAAGAGTTTCTGAAACAACGAAATCTCTCCAAAAATTCTTCGTTAGTTCGCGCGACCGGTTACTCTAAAGGTACCTAATTCAGACGAGAAGCCACCCACCTGCAAAAAACGTGGAGTCTCGCAGTATGCCCGGCCAAAGAAGTACTATAGGCCTCGCGCCGCTTTTAGAAGACGAAAGTCCACTCCGTGGATCTCTTCCAAAGGCATCTCAATCGAACAATCCTTATGTGGAGCACCGCCCGCAGGCAACGATCGAGGAGTTGAAAGAAGCGAGCGCTCGGATTCAAAAGTTCATCGAGAAATCCAGGGCGATTGAATCAAATGGTGAAGTTTCGACAAAGGTATCCCTCGGAGAGCGAATTGAACTGATTCAGGAGTACACATCGGCTGTTCACGGTTTCATTGAGGTCGTAAACGCCCTCCCGGACCCATCGCCTGGAAGAGATCGGGCAGTCGGTGAAGCGCTTGTTCCGTTTGCTGTTCTCGCAGCAAATTCGGGTATACCTGCTGGGCCTCAAGGAGATTTTATCCGTCTCTATCACAAAACCCACCAGCGCGGTGGAAAACCGAGCGTTCACGTACCAGATTGGCTCAAACCTTCGGCACTCTATCTCGTGCCTCACAGTGCGGGTCAAGATTTTCCCGATAAACGAACCTATTTGAGACAGTCGCCTTCGCAACAGAACATGCTCACAGCGATAGAAGCTGAAGAGAAAGAGATGCAAAGGAAGATCTCTGATCTTGAGGAAAAAAATAATAAAGCAAAAACAAATAGTGGGAAGCCAACCGGCCCGTTTGACGATGTCATTCCGGGATTGAGAACTCAGCTCGAAGCGATCCAGAGCAGAATACCCCCACTATTTGAAAATCTGCACGATGTAAATCCCGAGGAAATTCCTGAAGCGCTCAATGCAATAGGAGTAAAAGCTGGATTGTCACCTCGAATCATCCAGAGCCTCCGTTATGCCGAAACAGGGCTGCACGAGTTTCTCATCGCGACATCTCTTTCAAAGTATCGAGAATTCCCCAACTCTATGCGGCTCCGTGTTCCGCTCCTGAAAGGAAGGGGCGAGGCAACCATGTGCGAGCAGGTTATTGATGCAGAGTCCTTTGCTGGAGATGCCATCTCTGAAGAGGTTGTCGCTCAGGTCTTTGACACTCTGATGGGAGTACGGGCCACCCTCGCGAAACTCCTCCCAACACTTGAACTTTCAGGGGTGACCGGCGAAAACGCGGAAAAAGTAAAGCGTTCTCTCAAAGAACCTTTTTCAATCCTCGCGGGACACGGTGAGTCCGCTCTCGCGGGCTTCCTCGAAAAGAGTCCGGCGCTTCTGCAAGAGAAGTGTGCAAAACTTTTTGCCCAGCCAATACTGACGGAAAGCGGGACCTGGGAATACCCTCTGGACAAGAGCTCAAGCACAAGGCTTTTAGACTGGGCGGTTGCTGGCTTTATCCGCTCAAAAGGATCAAACTCCTTTCGAGAACTCCTCCAGTCGTCGGGTGCAACCTCTGGGACCGTGCTCTCGATGCTCGAGCCTGTTCAAGAATACCTCCACGCGAACAACTATCAAAAACTCATCATTCATCTCAACGAGCAATTTCAACTGATATCAGAATCAACAGACCCTCATCTCCACATCGCGTTTATATCGATGATGGCGTATCTCACCGAGGATGAAGAAGCTGGATCACGTTTACGGCACCAACTTCCCGAGACCGAGATGCTCAAACAGTGTAGTCGGCACTTTGAAAAGACGGCCCCCGATATCGCTGCCTTTGTGAGCGCCAGGGCGCATAAGATTGTCCGAGCACTGAGCTCTTCACTTGATGATTTTCTCAACCTTGAAGGGGGAGAGGAACTTGTAGAGCTTATCGAGACCTATCGATTCCTTATCCAACACCCAGACTCCCTTACAGGACTCAAAGGGAACGAGGCTTTTCGGTCCGGAGTCCTCCTTGAAGGAGAGCCGGGAGTTGGAAAAACGTACCTCGTTGACTGCCTCGCAAACGAACTCGGAATTCAAAAGCTCAAGATTTCACCCGAAGAGATTGAGGGTGACAAGAGCGACATGCTTACCGTTGCAAAACGCATCTGTAAGGAAGCAAAAGAGAAAGCTGCAAAGGGAGAATTTTGCATTCTCTTTATCGACGAAGCAGAAGCGCTCCTTGCCGAACGGAGCAATCCGAATATCCCGCCCGAGAAAGAACGGATGTGTGACTATCTTCTCCAGGAGCTCAACGATATCCGGCAGAAGCACCCATCGATACTGATTGTTGTTGCAACGAACTTTATTCACCGAATAGACGAAGCTGTTCTCCGCGACGGTCGACTCGACTATCACGTGCGGATGGATCCTCCCAATCCTACAGCAAGACAGAATCTTATTGAAACAACTCTTGCAAAGCGTAAAGTACAAATCGACCTCTCAGACGACCAGATGAAGCAACTCGTCACTTTAAGTGATGGATTCATGCCGCTCACTATCACACGGGCTATCACAGAGGAGACTGGACTGCGTCATAAGATTCGATTAGCGGTAGCCCACGAAAAAGGAAGTGAAGTCCCTGACATTTCGTTTGACCATATCCTCTCAAGATTTAAGAGCGAAAAAGAACGCCACGACAGGCGAGTAAAACGGAAAGAAGAGAAGGCGCGTCAATTCGGAACAACTTCTCACCTCGGGAGTACACCGACGCCGTCACATCAATCCGAGTAATCACCCTGCTCGCTTCTTGCGCGCACCTGTACTAGGGATAGCCAGTTCCGAGAGTCCGGCGACACTACCCGCCTCAGCGGTTGGGCAGACTACGGCCTAGCGCTGGAAGAAAAATTAACGAGCCACAAAAAAAAATTCAAACTTTTGTACTTTCAGCCCCTTCTCTCGAGGATTCTAGGAAATGTACGTATTCGGGCACTATTTCACAAAGTTAGGCGACCTTTAGTGGTCCGTCCAGATAACCAATGCGTTGAATTCGAAGTCGTACAACGGTACAACGAAGTCACCAACCGAAAACCAGAGAGAATCTTCGCCGATGAAAATCCACTCCGCCCTTAATTTCGCCCTCATTGGAAGTCTGATGTGTGGTACTCCGACACTCTCTTCCGCGGCACCGCTGACTGAAGCTACGACAGGCCTGCAAGTCGATGCTCCCAAAAAGTTCACTTTGAGTTACGACCAAAGTGGCCTCTATACGATTAAGAAGAAAAAGGCCAAGACCAAGGCCAACTTCGTCATCGGGACATCTCCCCTCAGCACAAAAGCAACTGCGGATGACTATATCGCTTCGTCTGATATAAAGGTTCAAAAATACGACGAGCTGAGTGACTCCATTCTTATCAAAGGAAAGCTTGGGAAAAAAAGTATTCAAGTTCGTTTCCGACCTGTTGGAAGCGAGATGGAAGTAATCACCTACTTCGGAAAAAACGGAAAGAAAAAAAAGAAACGGAGCAGCAAGGGGCGAACTTTGCGTACTTCGATTCAACCGAGGGTCACAGTCCGAGAGATCGCACTGCTTGACCAAATTATCCGTTCGCGTCAGGGCGGACGGGTAGTTCCTCTTCCGATCACGATACCGACCCGGCAACTCGTCGGGATCGACGGAACAAGTGCTCTCGTTCCGAATCTTCCCGGATGGACCTTTGATGCGAGGGACGGAATCATCAGTGGCGGGAACCCCACTCAGGGAATCGTTAATCTCGGAATTCCAACACTCGTAATTTTGCCAGGCTTTTTCAACTATGGAGTGGTGAGTTCTTTCACAACTGCCGCAAACGCGCTCGCAACCGTTTGGCCACAGCAGGTTGCTACCCTTGGAGCTCAGGTCCAAGTCCTCGCGATTCAGCAGATACCGGGAACCTCGAACTGGCTTGGTGGTGGGGCATATCTCGACTCTGGGCTCTTTGCAGTTCGTTTTCGATTCAATAATCGGACGTGGGATGGGATCTTTGTTTCAGGATGCGCTCCGATCGATTTCCAGAGCTGGCTCTGGTATCACTCTTACATCGCAGTTCCAGTAAACGGCTCCCAAGCGATTGCAAACGCTCTCGTGAATACCTGGTCAACATGGGATAATTCAAATGCAAACGCTGCTCGGCTACAGGATGCGCTGAACACCATCGCGACAACTGTTATTCCCGGAAATCCGATTGATCCTGATGTCTTTGATGCCATCCACCAAAAATGGGTCGATTACATACGTCAGTAGATATCAGTTTCCGGAAACCGCGAGCTTTCCAAATCCGAGTTGGGCGCGTTTTTCTTGATGTTCGTGTCGAAGTTGATCTACAACTGCGAACCGAACTCCCTCGGGTAGGTCGCTTGAGCCAACCTGTCGAACCACTTCTGCAACCTGCAAAAATGCATC
>JAGRAO010000077.1 GCA_020434565.1 Bdellovibrionales bacterium | reverse complement strand
TGGATTCAGGCGCTTGGAGGCAAAGCTACACTCTTTCTTTAGAAATTTGGAGCAGCTTCTTATCCTCAGAGAAAAACTCAATCGCTATCGAAGAGGCGAGAGGATGCGAAGACGTGGCTGGATCGTACTTTATGAACGTTTTCCGCTTTTCGAAGGAGATGGGGATTCGTTTCCGACAGAGGTGGCAAACATTGGGAAGTCGTTTTTCCATCATGGATATAGTAGGTTTTTGCCGCCGGATCTGACGATCGGCTTGCAAGTCTCAGAGAGCACTGCTCTACGCCGAAGATCTGACATTTCAGAGACGCTCCTTCGGCAAAAAGTGAGAGATTTTTCGGATTATTACTTATCTGTTTCTCACTCCAAGTGTCGAAGCAACTTTTTTCTTTTAGATGAGGAATCTAGCCCAAGTCAAAGAGCCGTAACGGTCGCAGGAGGGGTCAACCGTATGCTAGCGAAGCGCCCATACCCGCTCTGGATCGAATTTATTGGTGCTGCAGGCGTGGGAAAGAGTACCTTTGGGAGAACACTCGTTAGTGAGATCGAAAAGAATCCTAAATTTCAGAATCGTCTTTACATAGCAAACAGAAGTCCTGATGGAAAGAATCTCAAATCACGAAGCAAGTCGTCCAAGGAGTGGCTCTGCTTTGCTTTAGAGTATCTGCCATTCCTATTGCGCTTATTTCTGTCGGGCCAGTGGAGCTGTCTGACACGGAATTTCTGGATGTTTCGGGATCAGAAAACACTAGTTTCATTTGCAGAAACCATTTCGATCAATTCACCACTCATCGTAATTCCTTCAATCTCTTTTGAAGGATACGCCCAACATAGGGCAAACGTGAATACTTTCGACCCCATGGTGATTCCGTATTCTGATCAGATCTGTTACGACCAAATAGTTGTTGTAAACCTCGAAATTTCTCCCGATCAGGGGAAGAGGCAACTTTTGGAACGTGGGATTCCGCATTCTTGGAAGGAAGCTACAGATCCTCTATCGATCGAAAAATTCCTGCAACTTCAGCGTCACGCGTGCTCTGTTCAGAGTCTTGCCTTGGAGCGACTGGGAGCCTTGAAAATCACGGTTTTCATTGAAAATTTCAGTGATTACCCTTTGCAAGCTGAGCAATTAATGAGAGAGATCGAAAAATATATTCAGCCGAATGACTAAAGGGAGTTACATAACCCTGGGAACTACGTTCTCACACGTTCAGACTATGAACTCGACACGGGGAAAGTGAGACTATTAATTGTCACCACCCTACAAATGACAAGGTTGAACTCGCGCAACAAACCCGTTTACTGATTCCGAGTAGACTCTAAGTTGAGAGAGTCCGCACCGAGATAGACAAAGTTACGCTTTTCTACCGGAAGAGCTTTTCCCTTGAACCGATATGAGCAGCTCTCGCCACTTGTAGAAAATCCTCTCAAGCGAATACTTCTCAACAGAGATTTTTGCGGATTCTCCCATTCTCGACACTAGTCCAGTGGAGGAAACAAGTTTCTCCAGGTGAGAAGCGAAGGCCCTGTAATCGCCAATTGGGCAGAGATACCCGTTAACACCGTGCTGGACAAGTTCCGCTGGACCGCTCGGACAATTAGTCACTACAACTGGTTTTCCTGAGGCCAATGCCTCGCCTAATGAGAGTGGAAAGCCCTCGAAATCAGAGGAAAGCGCGAAAATTTCTGCTTGTTTCAACACTTGATAGGGTGCATTCGTAATGCCCGGTAAATGAACGACTGACCCCAACCCAAGATCCGAAATCAATTTCTCAAGCGCCTCTCTTTTTGAACCCTCTCCAAAAACAAACAACTCCCAAGCGGGATACTTCTCGTGAATCAGTGCAAAGGCTCGAATGAGAATATCAAATCGCTTCTGCTCCTCTAACCTTCCAAGGGCCACAATGCTTTGAGGAGGTAATCGAATTTCGGTTGGCTCAAGCTGAGGACGAGCTACCGGATTTTGAATTACATGAACTTTAGGGATCAGCCACTTCGGAAGAGCGTCTTTTGATTGGCGAGCTACTACTACGATTCCTGAAGCACGAGAGTAACAAAAATTACGGAACAACCTTGCGCAAGCACGGACAAAAAAGAACTGCCGCGGATTGACGAGCGAAGAATACTCCGGATGAATCTGCTCACAAACCACTACTGGGATTCCTTCGCTTCTCAACGCAATGAGGCTAAGAACATTTGTCTGGTCCATGAACGTCACAACGACATCAGGAGCCTTATCTTTCACAAAAGATTTAATCTTTGACAGAACTCGAAATACTCCCTTCACCTTATAAAGCAACGACTTTCCTTGAAGATCCTCATCAACGTTGTGAACACCTATTTGTGGGTGAAGAAAGTATGCTGGAGTTACCCTACGACCGGCAAAGGTTGCTATCGATACGTCGTCGCCATGGTTAGCAAATGAACTCGCAAGTAGACTAAGCGCTCGTTCAGCTCCCCCCGTCCCTAGAGATGAAATAATGAACACTATTTTCATGATCGTTGACTATCGCCAGCATAGGGCAAAAAAGGTCCTGATACGAGGACTGAGTATTTCTTCAGGTAACGAATACCCCTCCAACAAGAAGTCAGAAAAGTCCGCGCAAATACAAATTGTCTCTCCTAGAACTGCCGCTCAAGCAGCGAAAAGTCATGCAGTCGGTCTGGGCGATCTTCCCAATAGGTTTCGACCGGAGCTCGGTAGGAGAGGTCCATCACACTTTTGCCAATGACCTTTAAGATCAGGCCAATTGGGACTGCGATGACGAACCAAGAGATCATCATAATTGCAAGATTTACGACTGAGCCAATCGCGTGGCCGAGTTTCATCCACCCCGCCCAAAAAGGAAGGAGGATGTTGGGAGCTCTATACCCCAGCAACGCGATACCTATTCCGACAAGTGAAAGACCAGAACTGAGAGCAGTATTGTGATGCTTGTAGTCAACATACGCCGCAATCGCGAGAAAGATCGCCCCAAAGAGAGCACCAAATTCCAAGACATGTTGCCGCTTCGATTTTCCGAAACTGCGTTCGTCAAGGACGCTCTTTGCTCGAGTAGGTACGTACATGACCGATGCCTCGTTTGTTTGAGAAATTGTCTCTCCAGATTGGGCTTGGTCTTCTAATCCAACTCGAACTTGTCGCGCCAGTTGTCCTTCTCTTGCCACTGCGGCTGCTCCTCTTTACTTAACAGGTAATTTCCAACGACCAGGTAGTCCATCTCAGTGCGCATGAAGCACCGATAGGCGTCTGCTGGGGTGCACACGATAGGTTCCCCCCGCACATTGAAACTCGTATTTACCAAAACAGAACAGCCTGTTTTTGCTTTAAATGCCTGGAGCAGGTCGTAAAAACGGGGATTCTGTTCCTTCGACACCGTTTGCACTCGGGCCGAATAGTCAACGTGAGTGACAGCAGGTATATCAGATCGAGGAATCTTAAGCTTCGCGATCCCAAAGAGTTTTTTCTGGTCTTCAGTCATCGGAATCCGCCGGCTCTCTTTTACCGGGGCGACAAGCAGCATGTACGGCGAATCGCAGTCCACATCAAAATACTCGGAGACATCTTCTCGAAGCACCGCCGGGGCAAATGGACGAAATGATTCACGATATTTAATTTTAAGGTTCATCTTGGTCTGCATCTCCTCAGACCGAGGATCCCCGATGATGCTCCGACCTCCAAGAGCTCGTGGTCCGAACTCCAACTGACCCTGGAACCATCCAATAACCTTTCCGTCAGCCAACAGTTCGGCAGTTTTTGGGAAGATTTCCGCGTCTGACAGCTTTTTAAATTTCGCTCCAAACTCTTCCAGCTGCTCTTCTATTTGGGCTCCCTCAAAAGATGGTCCCAAGAAGCTTCCACGCTGAAAATCTCGCTGGTTGTCAGTCAACCTCGGATTGTCGAGATAGCCGTACCAAACACAGAGAGCCGCACCGAGCGCACCTCCGGCATCTCCCGCCGCAGGCTGAATCCACAACTTCTCAAAAGGGCCTTCGCGCAACACTCGACCATTCCCGACACAGTTCAGCGCCACTCCGCCGGCGAGACAGAGATTCGAGAGTCCAGTCTCTTTGTGAAGGAAACGAGCCTGGCGAAGCATGCATTCCTCGACCACTTCCTGAATCGAACGTGCCAGATCCATTTCACGCTGGGTGAGAGGAGTTTCGGGTTTTCTTCGCGGACCATCAAAGAGGGTTGCGAAGTGATCGTTGGTCATCGTCAACCCGGACATGTAGTTGAAGTACTTTAGATTGAGATGAAACGAACCATCGTCTTTGAGATCAATCAGATTATCGTAAATCTGTTGGACATACTTTGGCTCACCGTACGGAGCAAGCCCCATGACCTTGTATTCACCTGAGTTGACTTTGAAACCGGTGAAATAGGTAAACGCCGAATACAGCAACCCGAGAGAGTGCGGAAACTTAATGTCTTTTGTGATTGTAAACTTGTTTCCGTTTCCAACCCCAAGGCTGTTGGTAGTCCACTCGCCCACTCCATCAATAGTGAGAATCGCCGCATCTTGAAATGGCGAAGGGTAAAATGCGCTCGCAGCGTGACTCTGGTGGTGCTCGGTAAAGAGAATCTCTCCCTCGTACTCGAGTTCATTTTTGATCGTGTCCGGAATCCACAATTTGTGTTTGAGCCAGAGCGGCATCGCTTTGGCGTAGGAAGTGAACCCTTGAGGAGCAGTAGTGAGGTAGGTCTCAAGAAGGCGCTCAAACTTTAATACCGGTTTATCGTAGAAAACGACGTAGTCGACATCGTTAACTCCGATCCGGCCCGCCTGGAGGCAATAATCCGCTGCACACTTTGGAAAGTTGAAGTCATGCTTCTTTCTCGTGAAGCGCTCCTCTTGGGCGGCAGCAACGATTTTTCCGTCCTGGACAAGACAGGCCGCACTATCGTGATAAAAGGCAGAAATTCCAAGTATATTCATGACTTAGCTCGTATTCTTCAGCCGCTCTTTTTTGGGAAACCTTGTCATACACCGTTTACGGCCAAATTGTCGAGCAAGAGCAAACTCGAATAAAAGTCCGTTTGAGCAAAGAATTCTCACGGATTCTTCGGCTCTCTCAGTCTGCCTCTGTATCAGGGAGCGAGGATCTCTTTAACGACAATAAATATAAATATAACAGAAACTTACCTTAATATACCCGGATGAACCCCTTTCTGTGCGCCCCTGCCTTTCGGAGGATCATCTACAGAACATATGAAGGCCATCTCGAACATCACTGCAGCTCATCTCGGGAATCGGGCGAAACAGCTCGAGAAGTCTCAGGAGAGCCAACCCCAATCCAAGAAAGTTGACGACGCGGTAACGGCGAGACATCGGCCCGATCTCCATTCTGCAGGTGACGCAGAGAAACTCGCCGAAAATCTTCTCAACTCGATCTCTTCGAATCCCCGCTCAGCACTCGACACACAGGTGGCTGGGCTTGACGAATCCCGCATCCGAGGGCTCCTTGAAGAGGAATAAGGAAGGGTCCCTCACCTCTTTAATTTGGTGCTGATCGCAAAAACTTGTGCCACCCTACCTCATAAGATGAACCAATTGCCTGTAAGTACCCTCGGCCATGCCGACATGGTTGATGCCATTTTTCTAACTGCTGTCGAAGGGTGTCTCTCTTGGAATGTGGCTCCTTTCCTGAACTTTGAAAGTTTGGGAGAGAGCATCTGGTTCACTTCTGATATTTCCAACGCTCTGTTCAATAGCGTCGTCAAAACGGACCCCTCGCTGCCGATCTTTCGGGAAACGGTTGCGCTGGTTCGCGCAATCAATCCGGCGCGACCATTTGCTTGGCTCATACCAGACAGACCAGCTTTTTCGGCAGCCCACCATCGAGAGCTTGAGAATGCAGGGTTTCATCTTTCGGGAAGTACGTCGGGAATGATCTTTGAAGGTCGAGGAAACCCTGTCCACAACTCTCCCAAATCTAATCTGAGCTTTGCCCAAATTGAGACCTCTGACCCTCAGTTTCGTGAATGGTCAAAGGTGATTCTCGAAGCCTATGGATTTGATCCGAAACTCGAGCCCGCCTGGACCGAACTTCACCAGTGCCTTGGTAATAACTCAGAGCAGTTTTGGGCTCACTTTGTTGCCTCCCTCGACGGAGAGTTCGTGGGCGTCTGCTCTCTCTTCCACGGTACTCAGGCAGGAAGCATTGCCAATTTCGCCATCCGGGAAAGATTTCGGGGAAAAGGTGCCGGTCGATATCTCTTGGCCCGTACCCTTGAGTGGTCTAAATCCCACTTTCCCGATCTTCTCCTGACTTTATTTGCGACGCCGCAGGCCGTTTCTCTCTATAAGTCATTGAATTTTATAGAGTGCGGCAAAATGTATCTCTATTTTTCTGACTAAGGCTTTGTTTTTACGTAAAATCTAGCTTTAAGTTCGTTGCACGAAATGCTAACAAATTCTTAAAGAGAGGAAACGAATCGATTTAGGTTCTCAGGCATCTCTACAAAGCCTCGAAGGCTGGCTCTTTGCGCAGAGAGATGTTTCCACAAGAACCATTGACGCTTCGCTTTCAAACTATCAAGGTTAGCTCGAGAGGTTCATTTGTGGTTCCCGCAGTGAGTTTTTCAAAGCTGTAACCTTGGATATGTCGCGGTTAGAAGTCGAAAAACAAGATAACCAGACCTCTTCAACAGTCGATTCGCTGTCCCCTTTGTCTTCCCTGTCGTTCTTAGAACACCCTTCACATCGTGAACTTGATGTCGCTGAACCGATCACTGTCCGGAGAGACAACCTCGAGCTCGTATGTTGGCAGCTTGGGGAATCCAATTTCCATGTGCGTCTTTCTGATGGCGATACGCCTCTCCTCGATGAGGACCTGGCACTCAGTTGGAATGCGGGCTCAGTTCGAGAAGCATCGTGGAACATCCTGCGCCAGGCCATTGAAGACTTTCGGTTGAACGGGTCGGTACACGATTTTCGTGCAATTCTGCAAGAGCTTGAGGATGGAGGATTGCTTCACCGACCAAGCAACGGAATCCTTCGTAGAGATGATTTCCCTGAAATCTCTTTCCAAGGATTGAACGAAGAAGCCGAGCTTCTCAAAGTCCTCCTTCACTTTAACATTCCTGTGCTCGATGACTGGGGCACCGGCCGAGCTCGATCGTTTCACCAGCTCTATAAAGAGCTCAAAGCCGGTGAAACGAGATTGTCGCGAGAGGGAGATGAGCTTGTATTAAAAACCCGGATTGCTCGAATAGATGTTTTTTATCGGACTCAGGCTGGAGAGGTCTTGCACCTCATCGAAGATCGCCAGGTCTATAAGGACCCCGGTCGAGAAGTTCGAAGAGAGCTGGATGTGTCCCTCGGTGAAAAACTCCTGCCAAATGAGAGAACCGATGAGGCGGCAGTAAGAGGAATAATTGAAGAACTCTTCCGACCGCACGTGGAGAACAATCCGACTCGTCGCAATGAAATAGCTTCGAAGCTCGATCTCGAGGGAGGAGCGCTCTCAGCTACTTCACGATCGTCCGAATGCTATCCCGGTCTGCGACACGACAAGGTGTTTTCAACATTTCGGGTTACCCTGCACAAAGAATTGTTCGAGCCAGAGGGCTACATAGAGCACCAGAGCGACAAAGACACGGTGTTTCTCTGGGAACCTGCCGGCTCGACTGGGTCACTCAGGATTGCGGTTTAGGCGGGCGAAAAGACCTTCTTCAAGAGAAAGGCTGAAGGTCTCAACGAGGATTTCACTCTCGCTCTGATAATGTATCCGGGCTAGACTCCCGGCATGGCATCAAAACCCTTTGGACTTTGGATTGTTTTCATCTTGGTTGGAGTCGGGATGTTCCTCGGCTCTATGTTCAGCATGCTTTCTATTCGATTTGAATCTGAAGCACAGATGAATATCAACCAAGAAAAATATGCCGTGTGGCTTTCAGCCCTCAATCGGGACCCTTCGGCCGCTGCCGAGATGGCTCTGGAGTTCCGAAAAATGAAAGATGAGATCATCTCCTCGAAGCAGTGGATAGGGGTTCTCATGGTCGGGGTTTCGATCGTTTGTCTCGCTCTTGGAATCCGAATGCATTCAGAGTCCCATCCCAAGGCAGAGTATCACCGCCTCTCAAAAGAAGAGATAGACGAGACCGAGCGGATAGCCGCTACTCGACTAGCGAAAGAGGAGATAGAGAGGCAGGCCAAGGCTTCAGAACAATCTTCAGACCCAGACAGCTCCCAAACGTGAGGCTCATTGCTATGCGACTATCATCTTTACTTCTCAAAACCTCCGCAGTTGGACTCCTCTTGTTTGCTGTCGGAGCGCGCTCAGCCTTGGCTGACTTCAATCCGATAGAACTCTTGAGTTCCAATACTTCAAATATCGAGGGTGATGGATCGTCCTCAAGCCCCCGCATCTCATCATCGGCAGATGGTTCGCTGATTGTCTTTTCCTCGGACGCCACTAATCTTGTTCCAAACGATGATAATGACTTAAGCGATATTTTTCTCGTCGATCGGAGCGGCGAATCGAACACCATCGCGCGACTCTCGGTGGGACTTGGCAGCTCAGAGGCCGATGGGGATTCGCGCAATCCAGTGCTAAGCGCAGACGGGAAATTTGTCGCATTTGAATCAGACGCTACAAATCTCGTCGCCGGCGATGACAATAACGTGACTGATATATTTGTTTACAGTATCGACGACGAAACTATTGAGCGGGTGAGCCTCAGTTTCGGCGGTGGAGATGCTGATGGAGCTTCGACCGCGCCCAGTATAAGTAATGATGGTCAGTATGTGGTCTTTCAATCGGTTGCAACCGATATTGTCACTGGAGATGACAACGAAGTAAGTGATGTCTTCAGGTATGACAGGGACGCCGATACGGCTGACAGGGCGAGTGTCGGCTTTGACGACGATACACCGATAGAGGGAGATGGCGCATCGAGAAACTCAGCCATCAGCGGAGACGGATCGCTTGTCGTTTTTGAGTCAGATGCAACGAATCTGGTTTCAAACGATAACAACGACGCTTCAGATGTGTTTCTTCGCTCGTTCGCTGACGATTCGATAACTCTCGCAAGTATCTCTACTGCTGAAGACACAGGCAATGCGCCATCGGGGAGCCCTTTTATCAGTAACGACGGAAGTATCGTTGCTTTTCAATCCTCCGCGTCTGACCTAGTCACTTCTGACCAGAACGATGCCCAAGATGTGTTTGTGTATAGCATCGCTACGGAAACGGTGAGTCGCATTAGTGTCGGGAGAAGTAATCAGGAGTCCAATGGCCCTTCATTCTCCCCAACTTTGAATTCTGACGGCCAGTATGTTCTCTTTGAATCGGCGGCTACCAACTTAGTTGTCTTTGATCAGAACAACACTGTCGACCTTTTCGCGTATGATCGCGATGCCGAGACAATGACGCGAGTCAGCGTTGACTCTCTCAGTCGTGAGGTAAACGCCGCAAGTGGAGAGGCTTCCGTCAATAGTACCGGCCAATTTATAGCCTTCTCGTCTGGATCCAATGACTACGTCACAGGTGACGATAATGATGCGAACGACATCTTCCTCATCGACACCCAGTGTCTCCTTCAACCGACGGGTGTGACACCCCAGGACCAAGACGGAGATAGTACAGACGACTGTACCGACGAGTGCCCACTCGACAGCGCCAAGATCCTCGCTGGGGATTGTGGCTGCGGAGTGGCTGAAACTGACAGTGACAGCGACTCAACTCCTGACTGTATTGATGAGTGTCCATCAGACGCGGATAAGTCAGCGGCAGGAACTTGTGGATGTGGTGTTGCCGATGAAGACTCAAATAGTAACGGAATTGTAGACTGTGTTGAGCCGACTTCAACGTTTCGGCCACGCAAACCAGTAGCGGTGTACCGCAAGAAGAAGAGACTCCTCCGCGTCATTATCCCTCAGGAGTATCCTGGATATCGATATCTGATCCAGATTCGAGACGGAAATCGACTTGTTGCAAAGAAACGCACTCGACGGGTTCGAGCGAAGTTTTTCAACTTGAGCGGAACTCTTCGAGTTCGCTATCAGATATTAGATGTCTTAGGTGGCGGCAATTCGCTCTTTAGTCCAAATACAAGAATAAAGGCCAACTAGGGCTCGGAGTCTTACTGGCTCCGCTACGCTTTTATCAAATCCTTGTTTCTCAAGGAGGATCTCTTTCTCCTTGTACTTGGACATATTTTCGTACTGACCGGTCAGTATCCAGCAGAACTATGGAGTTCTTCGGAATACGATAACTGCAACATCATCGGGCTTAGAGGGCTTTCCGTTTCGAGCAGCGGTCATTCGCTTCTGAGTAAGTGATACAAGTGATTCCAATCCGGTCAAGAGACTTCCACTTCTTACACTCTCAACGACTTCCTCTCGAAAGACATTGTCAAAGACTCCGTCGGTAGCAAGAACAACGGTGTCGCGCTCCTTGAGCGGCATTTCACTGTGAAGATGAATATGCATCTCATTCGAACCGAGTACACTTGAAACAATATGTCGATCAGAGTGGAATATGGCAGCCTGCGGCTCAATCATTCCACTCTCCACTGCATATCCGACGGGTGACTGAGGGAGCGAGGAGAAGAGCACTACTCCCTTTTGGCCCATGACGAGCACTTCTGAATCGCCCACCGTGTATGCCCGAAAGCTCTCTTTTCCGACCTCGACCACAACAAGGGTAGATCCTGCCCCAATCCCCAAGTCGAGAATTCGTTGATTCGCGGACTCAAAGCCATTGATAATTCGAGCGCGTAGCGGCTCCTTTCCAGCGCTTGACAGAACACTCTCTTGGAGACTCTCAAGGGCGATTCGGGATGCTTGATCGCCTCCACGCGCTCCTCCAAGGCCATCCGCAACACACAAAACAATACCCTCTTCGCGCATATCGAGGATCAAAAGCGAATCCTGATTGAGGTTTTCTTTGCTGCGTTCACTTGAGGGAGCGATAAAATACGCAGCATTTCCATTTGAAAGGGAAAAACTTTGCGGTTGGTCAATTCGACCATTCGGTAAGGAGATGACTGTGAGGTCCTGGCTCATGCCAACGGCTCTAGCTCGATAATCTCCAAGAACTCACGGAGATGGCCCGCGGTCCGAAACTTCCCTAGAATAAGGCTTCTTCGCAATCCACAACAGATCTCTTTTATCGCTTCGGGTTGTTTTGCGTAAAAGCGCTTTCCGCCAACTGCATCATAAAAAATTCGAATGAGATCACAGACATCATCCTGAATATTTTCCTGACGCGGAGTGGACCATCGATACATATCAACGAGCTTTAAAGAGAAGCGAAGACCACTCCGGAGCACTATAATGTTATCGGCGTGCAGATCTCCATGATACTCGCGAAGGTGGTGAATGGTCTCAATGCCAGAAGCAAGCGCATGAAGAAGATGAAGAGCTTGAAAGGCAGTGAGACGGTGACCAGGTTGACGGCGAAGGAACTCTTTTAAAAGAATCCCATCAACGTATTCGGAGACGAGATAGGTATATTCTCTCTCCTCGATAACTGTCTTCTCTTGCGTTTGATACTGAATAACGATCGAACAGTGTCTAAGTTTGTGCAGCTTCTTGGCATACCACACCAAGAGACGATTTTTTGGATCTCGAACCGGATAAAAAAACTTACACGCTCGCTCAATGCCAGTGCTTAACTCCCGAACATGATAGACTTGCCCCTCCCAACCTCCACCAAGAAGTCGAAGGACTTCATATTTTTCCGAAAGGATATCTCCTGGGTAAATCGGGAGAGAATCAGTGGTCGTCACGTATGCTCCTTAAGTCGAAGCTCAGAAATGAGCCGGGTGCAAACATTTTTTGATACGGTTGCTCTTTTGAACGATTTCTTCTGTAAGAGTCCTAAACGAAAGCGTAGCTCGTTGTCCTTTGAATTGGAACAAACCCGGCTTGTCGAATCACATGCTGCAGCTCCTCCGGACTCATGCTCCATTTCGAAGTGGTTAAAGCACCTGCTTTTGAGACTACATTCTCTTCCATCATAGTGCTTCCAAAATCATCACAACCAAAATGAAGCGCGAGTTTTCCTATCTCGGTTCCAAGAGTTGGCCAACTTGCCGCGTGGTGCGCGATGTTATCAAGGTAGATTCGAGCGAGAGCGACATTTCGGAGATATTCAATTCCGTCTGCGCCATAGCGGCCCCTATGTCGACTCCTTCCGAGTGACGTATTTTCATTGTGTTGCAGAGGCCACGAGATGAACGCATTGAATCCTTCGTACCCCAAGGAACGACTTTGGTCCTGGAGTTTTCGCAGCCTCTCAAGGTGATTTATTCGCTGCTCGATAGTCTCTCCCAAGCCAATAACCATCGTCGCTGTCGTAGTGAGCCCAATCGAATGGGCGATTGCCATAACCTCGATCCACTCATCACTTCGAATTTTCTTGGGGCTTACTCGCTTTCGAACTTCGTCATCGAGAATCTCGGCACCTCCACCCGGCAACCCCTTGAGTCCGGCATCACGCAATTCGACAAGAATCTCCTCAAGGCTCAATCCTGAGACTTTCTGCATTTGAAAGATCTCTGAGGGAGAGAAAGCATTCACTTCAATAGGATACGATTCCGACATCCAACGAACGATATCGACATAAAAGCGAAAATCGAGCCCATCGTGATGCCCTCCCTGGAATAGAATCCGAGTCGCGCCAAGTTCAAGGGCTTCTTCGATTTTCTTCCCAATCTCCTCTCGAGACAAAACATAGCTCTCTGGATGATCAGGTGACGGGCGGTAAAAACCACAAAAAGAACAATCAGAATTACAGACGTTCGTATAGTTGATATTTCGATCAATAAGGTAGGTCACGACCTCTCCGGGAACGAGCCGTTGACGAACTTCAGATGCCCTTTTCCCAAGCTCATGTAATGGGGCAGAGCGAAAAAGAGAAATCGCCTCCTCGAAGTTCAGTCGAGCAGGTCGATCACCTGGACACGAAGTACTCGAGCCAGGGTCAGTAGCGATTGAGGAACTCACCATGAGTTGCACATTCTCACAAAAAATCGGTATTCTCCCGCCACGCATCTCTACCAGCCAGCAATGGAATTGTCCGATGGAGAGCGGTCAAAAGCTCCTCGCTCTCGGCGCTCCTCGCTCTCGGCGGACAGTATATGTTTTCGCGTCAGGCTGTGCTTGCGACTAGGGGGCATTTTCACTGGCGCTGAGTATAGCAAGGGTCGGGTTGGGAAGGTACTCTTCGGGGGACAAAATTCACTCTCGTTCCCCCATCGAGCATGAGCGAAAGAGACAAAACAGGGAAACATATAACCGTACGGAAAATGATGACTGATTCACTCACGATTTATCACTCTCCTGATGCTGACGATGCTTTTATGTTCTACGGACTGACCTGCGGGGCGGTAACTGTCCCCGGGTTTGAGATACGGCATGAATTGAGTGACATCGAGACCCTCAACCAGCGGGCTCTCCGTGGAGAATTAGATGTGACGGCGATTTCGGTACACGCATATGCCGACCTCGCTGATCAGTACGAGATCCTCGATTGTGGCGCATCTATGGGGGAAAAGGACTATGGCCCAAAGCTCATTTGTCGATCGTCCCAGTCCCTTAAGGAAGTCCGAAGAATTGCAATTCCGGGGCAATATACATCCGCGTGTTTAGTCTTAAAGCTTTTCTTAAGACACCAAGCACTCGAGAAGGAACTCGTAATCATTCCCTTTGACGAAATTCAACAAGCAGTTGAACGAGGACAAGTCGATGCTGGAGTTATTATCCACGAGGGACAACTCACATTTGAAGAGCGTGGATTTCAGCTTCTCGCCGATCTCGGCCAGTGGTGGTGGAGAGAGAACTCTCTACCGCTTCCTCTTGGAATTAATGTGATAAAGCGTTCTCTTTCAGAAAAAGCAAAGCAAGCTGCAGCAACCGCACTTTTTGAAAGCATTCAGTACTCACTTGCCCACCGGGAGAAGGCTCTCGACTATGCTCTTACGTACGGAAGAGGAATTAGCCGGGAAGTTGCCGATACTTTTGTCGGTATGTACGTGAACGACCGGACTCTGAGTCTTGGAACAGATGGCCGAAAAGCAATCGAAAGCTTTTTAAGACAGGGGGCCGAAAGCGATATGATCAAGGCTGTAGAACGGTTTGATTTCGTGATTCCTCAGCCGCTTCATCCTTCGTGAAAGGAAATCACTCATCGAGAAAGCGCTCTCGAATCTCAGCAGGAATTATCGGGCAAAGAGTCTGTGGAGTTTTAAAGACCTTCTTTCGAATCGACGCGACTCGATCGTACCCCCAATCAGCAAGCCCCCTCGGAATCGATGCGAGTACTCGGGCGAGAAATTGATTGAACGGGCCAAGTTTCTGTAACACATGGGCCACACTCTCACTCTTTGTAAGGACTTGATGATCCGCTGTGAGCACGACCACCGTTTCCGCCGGAATATTCGGCGATGTTGTCAGGAGGCGTTTACATGCTTTTGATTGGAGGGGGGCAAACCGAAAGCCTTCCGATCCAGGTTGAAAGTGAAGTACATATCGAACAAACGAGTGGCATAGGCCACACTCGCCATCATAGAAAATATACTCTGGTAACTCGCTCCCCATGCTTTAAAGTTTACCGTTCTTCTTGTAGAGCCGACAATGGGAGCTCTGAATGAGCACGTTCTTGAAGTTCCCTTGAGAAGAGATAGCCTCTCTGAGAGGCCTCTGCTAGGCTGATCTCATCACTCGGTTTTTC
>JAGRAO010000076.1 GCA_020434565.1 Bdellovibrionales bacterium | reverse complement strand
CCCCCAAGCTTGATTATCGAGACAAAGAATTAAGGCAGCTCGGA
This sequence comes from Bdellovibrionales bacterium, assembly GCA_020434565.1. Taxonomy (GTDB): domain Bacteria; phylum Bdellovibrionota_C; class UBA2361; order UBA2361; family RFPC01; genus JAGRAO01. Next base: position 14,818 of record JAGRAO010000076.1, on the reverse strand, counting down.
GCGCAGCTCCTTCTCTCCGAGGTGCTTGAGTACATTATTAAAGGGCTCGGTGTAGAACCTGTCGTCAACGGAACTGCAATTACGGACGCAAACGCCCTTGAGTATCGAAGTAAGGGACAACCGGTTGCACTCGAGATGCTCGACGGAATTGCAGATGTGGCTTACACCATGTATTGGAATGCTCTTGCGTTCGGTCTTCCTCTTGAAGAGGCGTATGAGCTTGTTTGTGATAACAATCTTGAAAAGTTTGTATCGCTCGAGGGGAAGGACTGGTCTCCAGGTCCCGTGGAGAGAGATTTGTGGAACCTCAACCGTGGCATCGAGTGGCCTGAGAGTGTCGTTCGGGTTGATGTCGTCTCTGTGAGTGGGGTGCCCTATGCGGTCGGTCGTGATAGCTCGGGAAAAGTGCGAAAGCCGTCGTCTTATTCGTCGGTTGATCTTACACCATTGATAGCGGAGTAATTGTCTCCTCTTGTAGATCATCCAGCATTCAGCGAGCAGCAGATCGGCTGTCGGGAATAGCTGTCGGATCCGGCTTTCCTCCTCTTGGTCTTACTCTGTGATCCGTTCTCAGCGACTAGATTTCGGTAATCGGGTCTGATTTCAGGCTTCTTTCCACCTCTTCTTGCTTCCTTGTCCTGTTCCAGAAATTCACAGCGAACAGCAGATCGGTTCTCTTTTGGAGCAGGACAAGGACGAGGACAAGAAAAGCTCAAGCCGGTAGCCGTCTCAGAAAGCCGATCTGTCGTTAGCTGATCGCTGAATAATCCTGGAGCATCACAATTGCGAGATAGCCATGTGACAAGAACGTCTAGAAATTCATTCCAGCAGATTGAAACTCCTCGAGGAGTTCTTGTTCGAGCTTTTCCGCAAGAGGACCTGAGCCTTCGCTCTCTTCTGAGGCGTCTCCACGAAAGAGTTCTGGGGTCATGAGCGGTCCGATATCGCACTTTCCCCGTGTGATCCAGCGGAGCAATTTTTCCGGGCCTTGGCGGATATCTTTGGCGGCGGCGATCAGGTGATCGAGATCGGATTTCATCGGATAGTACTCGCCCCGATGAGTCATATCGGGGGGCTCAAGTGACGAAAGAAGCGACGAAACCCAGATTCGAATCAGCCGCAAGCGATAGGTGAGGGATTCTGGCTTTATGCCCTCGAGTGATGTGCTTTGATAGCCAAGCGTGAAAGCATCAAAGAGCGTTTTGCCAAATCCAAGACTCTGGATGAGAAGAAGCGAAATCTGGAGGTGGTTACATCCAAAGTTGCTCTCTTCCCACGCAATGTCGTGAGGAAGCTTTGCAACCTTGCAGTATGTTCGGTATTTTTGAAATTTCTTTTTGTCAATTCCGAGCATCATCATCTTCCCGAGGAAAGGAAGAATAATAGAGAGCTGTGAAAATCCGAGCCCTATCGGCTCTACGGCTTGACCAAAGAGACCCGCAATTTCGGCTTCTTCGTGCATCTCTTTTGCGTATCGATCAAAGAGTTCTTTATCACATCCTTTTCGAATTCGACGATACAAGTACAGGAGTGCGATTAGCGCAGAGAGCTCCGAAGGTTTGTGAATTCGTGCAAGTGTTCTGAGGTTGTGGAGTTCTTTGCCTTCAATCTGTTTTGGATGAAAAGTTTTCGCAGCGTAGTAAATTGCCGACTTAAAGCTCGGGCTTTTTAACAGCTGGAGTAGGCAAGACATCGATTCGAGACTGCATTCAGTGTCTCCGTTTTGCGCATCAATGTTGAGAAAGTGAGTTGTTGAGGAGATAAAGCGTGGAGCGTCACCAACGAGGGAAACAATAGTCCTTGCCTCCTTCCAAGTGGCAAAGGTATCTCCCTCGGACTCGTGTGGTCCTTCTCCGGGAATTTCAAAGGGATTGAGATTGGAGTTATTCTTTTCCATGAACTCTACAAGATATCATCGACTTAGCTGTGACTTCTCTTGAGGCTCAGGAGAAAAATGGATGGAAGCCGAGGAGTGGAATGAGAGGCGAAAAATCGTTTTGTTTAGGTGAGTTACGTCTCTTGCTTCCGTCTGGAAGCGAGGTGACCTGGGTTATTTCACGTTTTCTCGGAGTTTTTGAAAAAGAGACTTTGTTTTCTGTGGGGTATTCGTGGTGAGCACCGGTAGCCAGCGGGCACGTGTCTGCCCGTCTTGGGACTGTGGTGCTTGGGGTCTCAAATCCTTGGTTGACGATGCGGATCTCGTTACAGTGCTCTGGGGGAAGACGGGAAAAGTTTCGAACATCGATCTCATCAAGATCCATTCGAGGGAAAGTGAAAAGAGATTGCAAAGTCTGACCTGAAACGGAAAAAATAAGCTGTTGAGGGTTTAGTGAGTGGGGGGCGCAGCAATGAGTGTGATTTACGATAACTTTCCAAGTTTGCCTGCCGCGTTCTTCGAAATCGCCAGTCAGCAACCCGAGAGGATCGTTTATCGCCAGGCCATCATTGATGAGAGCGACTCACCTGAGCGTGTAAGACCATGGTATTCTCGCAAATATTCCGAGGTAAGAGAGAGAGTGGTGAAGCTCGCTCACTTCCTCCGTTCGGTTGGCGTGGTGCCGGGCGACAAGGTCGCAATTGTCTCGAGCTCCAGGCCGGAGTGGATGGAAGCCGATTTGGCGATCTTGTGCGTAGGAGCCGTCTCGGTCTCTGTTTATCAATCTCTCCCGTATGATGATGTCGGTTATATTCTCTTTGACTCGGACAGTAAGGTCGTTTTTGCTGAGAACCAGGAGCAAATAGATAAACTGACTCGCCTCATGGCAGCGCCAGTAACTATTCCGGCAACGGAGGAGCGCTCAGAAACTCAGGCGCAGATTGGGCTCAAACGGATTATCTGTTTTGAAGAAGCATCCGAGCACCCGCTTGTTTCGCAATTTCAGGATATCGTTGCGGGTTCGGCGGCGGGTGAAATCGATACGTTCCGGTCTTTGAAACCAGATGATCTCGCTGCTCTGGTATACACGTCCGGGACCACTGGACCGCCCAAAGGGGTTATGCAAACTCATCGGAACCATCTTTCGAATGTTCGCCAAGCTGTGCATTCCGGGCTGACAAACGACGAGTCAGCGATCCTTGTGTTTCTCCCCCTCGCTCATGCATTTGCAAAACTGATGGGATACATCGGTTTTCTTACTCCTGCGCATCTTTGTTTCGCTGGGATCGGTGACAAAAAGAGTTCAGTGCTCAGACCTGATTCTGTTACGAAGGATATTCGAGAAGCAGGGGCCACGATTGTTCCCGTGGTGCCTCGATTGTTGGAAAAGATGCAATCTGGGATTCAGGAAAAGGCAAGAGGATCTGGTATCGCCGGCAGGCTCTTAGGGTTGACCCTGAGATCCGCTCACGAGGTTTATGAGGCTCGGACCCACCGACGTTCTCCAGGGATGCTCGCGATGATTGCATTTCAGGGAACGGCCCCGCTTCGGAAGAAGATCCGTAAACAGCTCTTCGGTGAGAACTTCATCTACTCGATCTCCGGTGGTGCAAAACTCAACCCAGAGACCGCACGTTTCTTTGATGCTCTCGAGATAGAGATTCTTGAGGGTTATGGTCTTACCGAGACCTGTGTTGCTACAAATGTGAACCGTTTGGGCTCGAAAAAGATTGGCTCTGTCGGGCCTGTCTTGGCGGACGATATTGAACTGCTTATCACCGATGATGGAGAGATCTGTTTTAGAGGACCGAATATCGCTAAGGGATATTACAATCGTGATTCGGCTACTCGGGCTTCGTGGGACAAAGATGGGTGGTTTCATACAGGGGATCTGGGAGAACTCGATGAGAAGAACTTTCTTGCCATCGTCGGGAGAAAAAAGGACATCATAGTGACCTCCTACGGGAAGAATGTTGCTCCAGAAGACATCGAAGCGAAAATGAAATCTTCGCAATACATCTCTCAAGTCGTGCTTGTCGGAGATGGTAAGCCGTTCTGTGCAGCGCTGGTCTCGATAGACCCGGTCGCTGTTGGAGCGTGGGCGAAGAAACTGGGTTACGGAGGTGATTCTCGAGAATTGGTGGAGCTCCCTCAGGTGAAGGATCTGATCTGGAAGGAGGTCGAAAAGGTCAATGCGGATTTGGCCAATTATGAATCCGTAAAAAAGATAGCCCTGGTGCCCGAAGATTTTACGGTCGAAAATGGAATGTTAACCCCTACGTTTAAAGTGAAGCGAAAAGTCGCCATGGAGGTGTATCAGAAGCAGATTGACGGGATGTATTCTGCAGAGTGAACTTTCTTGCCTCCCTAAGGAGACCGCTTCGGAAGGAATCGAATCGGGAGAAAGTCCGTGGCAAAAAAAAGGAGCCTGATTAAGGCTCCTTTTCGTATCTTTCCTACATGAGTTGAGGCTGGCTCTTAGCCGAGGCTGTAGTCGAATCCGATAGACACGAGATCAACTGCATTGTCAAAGGTACCGATGAGAGTGTTTCCAACCGCATCACTGTCAATTACAGCACCGTCAGATACAAAGAGGTGAGCGTAGCTCGCTCGGATTGCGAGATCATCGGTGGCCTGGTAGTCCACTCCAAGTGCGAGCCAGCGACGATTGTTTCCTGGGATCCGAGGGGTACGGTGGGCTGCGTCTGGGATCGGTTCCTCGTCAAAGGTAAATCCAGCAGCAAGCTTCAAGTCCTCCATCGCCTGATAGTTCACCCCAAGAGAGTATCGCCATACGTTCTCCCACGATTCATCTTGAACAGAATCAGGTTGACCGTTTCCGAACTTAATTCGGAGTTCATCAAATCGATCCCAACGAGTCCACTGCATCTCTGCAAGGAGAGACCATTTGTCGTCCAGGAAATGGACTCCTCCGAACTGAATTGACTCCGGAAGATCTACTCCTGCTGATGCACTTGAGTCGGTGAAAAAGCCCATGCCCGTAAGCGGGAGCGCCGCAGTCGGAACACGGAATGTGGCATCTCCAGTGAGGTCAACTTGTACTCGGCTGTGCCAAGAAACTCCGACTCTACTTCCTCGGTCGTCGTAACGATATGCCGCTCCAAGGGTAAAGCCGACCCCCCAGTCGTCACCTTTAACCTCTCCGAATCCATCATTTGCCTGCGGAGAAAGTCCAAGCGCTGTCGCAGTAGGTGCTCCTAATTGGGCAAGAGCGATAGTCCCAAAGTCAATTGAGTTACTCAGCGTCGCGTCGGCATAAATCACGTTCACCGCTGCGCCAATTGAAAAGTCCACATCTGAAATCGGACGTATCGCAACCGCCGGAGTAAGACTAATTGTTGTGAGTTCTGATTCTACAGCATGATAACGACCGACCCATGATTCGTCATATTTTGTAGCGAGGCCAAACGGGGCATGGATTCCAAACCCCGTGGTAAACATGTCGTCTACTTGATGGGTTAAGAAAACAGAGGGAACGTAAGCGACTTCGCCTCCGTCCGGCCCGTTTCCTCCTCCGATCGGAACACCCCCGATAAGGGAGTTACTTGAGCCCTGATTCTCAAAGTCCGCAGACGGAATGATCAGGTGGGAGCTATGTGAAATCTGTGTTCCTTCAATCCACGACATCGCTGCCGGGTTGAAATAGACCTCACTCCCATCGCCGTATCCAGCGCTTGATCCAGCATAGGCTACTCCCATCCCCTCGGCACTCTGCTCCAAGATGGCGAATCCAGCTGCATGAGCCTGGGAAGAGAACGCGACACAACAAACAGCAAGCGCTACGCACAGAGCGCTTACCATTCGCTCAAACCAATTCCTCAGCATAAGTTCATCTCCTCGAAAAATTCATAGCCCACGTGGCCAAAGTTTTCGTAGCATTCAGTATCGAAGGTGAGGTTTTGCAGTGTCAAAGGAAATACGTAGGTGAACCCGAAAGGTTATAGAACGCAGTTTTGTTTGATTTGGTGTGGAAAAAATATTTCGTTGATGGAGAAAACTATGTGCCGATTGTTTGCCCTTATTCTCTTCGCTTTTCCTTTCGCAACCCCGGTTCACGCTCTTGATATCGCTGATGTTATTCTCAGTGAGAGTGTACAAGTCGGGGGAAAAGATTTGGTACTCAACGGAGCCGGAATTCGAAAAGCTACTATATTTGGCATTCGGGTGTATGTCGGCGCGTTATATCTCACCAGCAAGACAAACGACGTACAAACGATTCTCAACAGCCCTGAACCAAAACAAATTATCCTGCACTTTGTCCGATCTGTCGGCAAAGAGAAACTCCAAGATGCGTGGAAAGAGGCGATAGATAAAAATGCTCCAAATCCAACAGCTCTTGAGACGCCTCTGAATACGTTTAACGCGATGATGGAAGATGTTGATGAGGGATCCTCGATAGTCTTGTCGTTTCTCGAAAGGAAAGTTTCAGTACTCGTAAACGGAGTCGAGAAGGGAGAGATTGAAGGGGACGAGTTTACCAGAGGACTTCTTCTCGTATGGCTCGGAAAGTATCCGCCGAACGAAGATCTTAAAAGCGGTATGTTGGGACTCTCGTAACGGTCGCAGACGGCTCCCCATTCAGTTGTGATTTATTTTCCTTTCGCTTGACTTGAACGTCTCCTTTTATACTCTCCTTTTTCTCCAATAATAATGGGAAGGGGTTCACGTTTAAGTGCGAGCTGAAGTTCAAGCGCAAGCAAAAGGGAATCGAGCCAGAATGACGTCTGATTGTTCTAGATTTCATGGGGACTACTCAGGAACCGTCTCTGATTTATTGCTTCATAAGAAGCGGGCATCCTGAACGCTGGGATGTATGGTCCTTTAGTCGAAGCGTTTGGGGCCGAAGGGGAGTGATGAGGTGACCGGTTTGAACTCCTCTGCGATGTGTCGTGAATCGCGAGTTCGGATATCGAGCGGATTGAAAAGAAACCGTGTGCCTCCTTGCGAAATAAACTCAAGCTTTTCTGAAGATTCATGTTCGCTCAACATCTTCTCATCGAGGGAGTAATTGCCCTGCAAGAGACCACGTCGCACGAGCTTTTCGAGGAGATATGCAGCAAGGAGTACCTGATGCCTGCTTGATCCAAATCCTTTCCGAATAAAGAAATCGAGAGCCACCTTTCTGTCTGGCTGGATCTGACCGGTTCGTTCAAGTTCTCGAACAGCTTCGGGCCGATAGTCAAGGGTTCTCTGCACCACCCGTACGACATAGGGAAATATCTTTTCACTGAAAGAATCCCGCCCGTTTTCGCTTCGGACGAACTCAACTGTCAGGGAGTTGTAAATCTTTTCGAGTTCCCCGTACGACTCGTCAACGACGATCGCCTCATGGCTTTTCGCGCCAACAAAAACTCCGCCGTTAATTGCTGTTTTCGATCCAATGATTGGACGACCGTCGAAGTGTCCGAGGGGTGCCTCCTTCGTTGCGGCGGCTTCGTAATATTCAAGGTGCTTGATGCGTTGAACCGCTTCGGCAAAGCGGTTTCTGATAACGGTAGTCTTTTGCCTGACAGGCGTCGGTTTTGACCGGCCCTTTTTCCAACCCAACATCACACAATCTCCTCTCAAGTATCGGAAATGCTTCACGAGTTGCTTCAAACGAATTCCATCTTTGGATAACTCCCTGAAAACAGGACCTTGGGAGTGGCTCTCTGTTTACTTGCCTGTCGAACTGGGCTAGCTAACTCTCCTTAATCTTGTCCGACTCTTTGGAGAATGGAGGCAGTCTCGTGAAATTTCGTAGATCCGCTTTGGAGTTCCTTGTACCTCGTCGAGTCGGATTTCTTTCGGTCTGCCGAATCTTCACATTCTCTTGTGCGGCTTTGCTTTCACTTGTTTGCCGGTGTCATGCAGCCGAACTCACGGATGTGAACGGAGATGGGCAGATTATGGTTCTCGCCTTCGGCGATAGTATTACGGCCGGCGTCGGGAGTTCTTTCGGTCCCAGTGACTTTGTTGAAACTGTAGAGGGTGCAGCTATTAGTACGAGTTACCCAGCGCTTCTATCGGGTCTCCTATCGGTACGTGTTGCAAACAGTGGAATTCCGGGAGAGGAATTCACGTCGGAGGGGTTCTACCGCTTTGTCGACGAAGTAAGACAAAATGCTGCTGATGCCGTGGTTTTTCTCGAGGGTGCAAATGATGCTGTTTTCTTGGTAAGTTCGAACGAGTATCAAGAAAAACTCCAGAAGCTCATCAACGCCATGCATGTTCTGGGAGTTCAGTTCGTGGCACTTACTCAGACAGTTCCTTGTTGTGACCATTCCTCACTTGAACCGTTTACCCGTGATTTCAGTAGTCGGGTGCGACTGCTTGGTGCGCTCAATGACATTGATGTTGTCGATGTAGAGAGAGCTTGGGATATGAGATGCCCAGATTCGGCGCAGTGTCCACTCATTAACAGGCCCGAGGGGCTCCATCCGAACAGAAGGGGCTATGAATTTATTGCTCAACAAGTTGCTGAGGGATTTGGCTTCGAAGTATCGGTGGAAACCCCAACACCAACACCTTCTCAGGAGGGAGAGAATAGTGAAAGTATGTCATCTTAGTTTGCTTGTCATCTTCTCTTTTCTCGTGTCTTGCGGAGGAGGAGGTGGTGCTGGAGGTAGTTCGGAAGCAAATGGGAATTTCGGTTCGGGAAATGTGAGGTTCATACACGGTTCGCTCGCATCTCCTCCCGTAACTCTTGCGACGGCAGATGGAGTTATCATTTTTCCGGAGGCAGAATTCCTCGGTGTTCCAACTCGAGCTGAAATTTCCCCTGGTTCTGCGCAATTCACTGTATCCGATAGAGTTGGTCGGGTTTCTCTTCGGAGAGGAAATCTTGTATCTGAAGCAGGCCTTACGACCCTGTTTTTCTATGGTGATAGCCAGGTTGGTGGAGTCAATATGGTTGCGTTGCAAGGTGGAGTGCCGGATCTCGCGCAGAGTGAAGCCGCCTTTCGCGTGGTTCACGGTGTCGTCCAGGCAGCTTCGTTAGAGATTGCAGTTCCGGGTATCGCACCACCAGATGCCGTGCCATTTGGAGGTTCTTCTTCATACTTTGTCGTTCCTGCTGGCGAAACGAGGATCTCAGTTAGCAGAGAATCTGATGGAAGAGGAGTCCAGACCGTTGCCCCGGTTCTGGAAAGTGGGGAGTCTTACACAATTGTTTTTGCCGGCGAGATCGGTATCTTCGTTTCAGCGAGAACCTATCAGGACTAGCCACGAGCCCAGCCCGAAACTTTGATTCAATCTTTGTTTTTCAAAGATTCTAACCTTTTCGCAAGAGTTGAAGTTTTTCTCTCCCTGCAAGAAGCTTCACTTCATAGCGCTCCATATTTAAGGCGATGGCTGATGTTTCACTTCTGCACGAGTCATCATGCTCGGGGCTTTTCTATGGGAGAACTCAACCAACGAAATGCCAGGGAGCATGGTAAACACCTCCTCTAGGAAACCTCTTCTCACTTCTCAAGCAAAAGTTCATCTCTCTCGTTTGAAATCATACCAGACTTTGTCTGCACTTTTCTGGTCTTTTCCACTGAGCAATTGAAGGAAGAGTTTTGGATGGGTCAGGAAATACCAATCGCCAAAGTGATCAAATTTTCTCATAGATGTCGTGATACTCGCGCGAAAGAGAGTGGTAAATCTCTTACCCCGAGAGAGTCCGTAGAGGCGAAGTCGCTTGGCGAAATCGACATCTTCGAGAGAGTAAAGGGACTCATCGAAGCCTTTGATTGCAAGAAACGATTCTCGCCGACAGAAAAAGACTCCTCCCGATATCCGATGCTTGAGTGCGATCGGGAGGATACACAGTGCTGTCAAAAAAATTCCGAGGGACCATCGAGAGGGCCACATCATCACGCCCCCGCCGATGATGTCTTCTCTCTCAAGTGTGGCTCGAATGACTTTCAGCATATTGTGAGACATCCGGCTATCTGCATCGATTGTAACGAGAATCTTTCCTCGGGCGCGAAAGCATCCGGTATTTCGAATTGCGGCCAGGTTTTTTCGATCGTCTGAAGCGATCTGACAGTTCCATTCCTGGGCGATCATTTTTGTGAGATCGGAGCAGCGGTTGAGGACTACGATAACTTCGATTGAATTGTCTATTTGGACTGCGGCTCTATGTATAGCCTCAAGGCAGTACGGAAGATGATGCTCTTCGTCTCTTGCGGGTATCACGATTGAAAAAAGAGGAGAGTCGCAGCAGGGAAACTGTTGGTTATGACACGATCGATCCCTAGCGGCGTCCGCTCTCGTTCGGTTACAAACCTCGTCTCTCTCCTTATTTTTCATCCTTTCGAGCCCGTTTTCGATTTCATTGTTTTCTTCTTCAACAAAAGCGTTTAGCGTCTCCCCGGGCCTCGGAACAGCTCCCGAGTAGCTCTTCAATTTTTGACATTCAGCTCTCATGCGCAAGATTTTCGAAGAGGGCTGTCACTTTAAGGACGTTCCTTATGACTCAACCTGACAACGCGATAAAACATCTTATCCCGACTGCTGGTTTCTCTATAACTGTTCGGCTCAGAATTGAAAATCGGCCGGGGACATTCTTGAGGGTCATGGAGCATCTTGCCTCAACAGATGCGTCGCTTTCTCACGTTTCGCTCCTCTATAGTGATTTTAACTACCTTGTTCGTGAAGTTACGATCAATTGCAAGAGCGAAGAACACGCAAACGGGCTCATTCGAACTATCCCGACTTTAGACGGGATCACGTTGCTCGAGTCCCGGGACGACACTTTTCACATCCATCGAGGAGGGAAGCTCGAGGTTATTTCTCGAATTGCCGTAAAAACCACGGATGAACTTTCTCGTGCATATACGCCTGGCGTTGCACGGATCTGCCAAGCAATTGCTGAAACTCGAGACAAGGCATACGACTACACGATCAAAGGGAATATGATCGCCGTCGTTACGGACGGGAGTGCAGTTCTCGGACTCGGTGACATTGGCCCTGAAGCGGCTTTGCCTGTCATGGAAGGCAAGGCTGTTCTCTTTAAAGAGTTTGCTGGGCTTGATGCTTTTCCAATTTGTCTTGCCACTCAAGATACTGAAGAAGTCATTCGAATAGTGAAGGCTCTCGCTCCGACGTTTGGAGGAATCAATCTTGAGGATATCGGAGCGCCGCGATGTTTTGAAATTGAACAGCGCCTTCGAGAAGAGCTTGATATTCCAGTGTTCCACGATGACCAGCACGGAACGGCTGCGGTAGTTCTCGCTGGACTCCTCAACTCGCTCAAAATCGTTGGGAAGAAGCTCTCCGATATTAAGATCGTTGTGAACGGATTCGGGGCAGGGGGAGTGGCGTGTACCCGTATGCTTCTTGCCGCCGGAGCGAAGAATATTATTCCTTGTGATCGAGCTGGAATCGTTTATAGAGGTCGAAGCGACCGAATGAATCCAGTAAAAGAGGAGCTAATGGCTGTTACGAACCCGGACAACGAGAAAGGAACTGTTGCCGATGCTCTTCGAGGTGCCGATGTCTTTATTGGAGTTTCAAAACCGGGTTCAATTGACCGTAAGATGGTCTCCTCAATGAACGATGATCGCATTTTGTTTGCTCTTGCGAATCCTGTTCCTGAGATCATGCCTGACGAGGTGAAGGATATCGTTCGAGTTATCGCTACTGGTCGATCAGATTTCGCCAATCAAGTAAATAATGTTCTGTGCTTTCCCGGAATTTTTCGAGGTGCTCTTGATGTGCGCGCGAGGGATATTACGGACAATATGAAAATCGCCGCGGCCCAAGCGATCGCGGAATGTGTCAAGGATTCCGATCTGCATGAGCGGAATGTCATTCCCAGTGTCTTTCAGGCCGATGTCGCTGAACGCGTTGCACAACGGGTTCGAGAAGCTGCTCTCAATGACGGCGTAGCGAGAATTCAAGCTCGTGAGGGGCAGTGACTTTTTGTTTTATCTCTCCAAAGAGAGAAACCCCATCTTGGTGACAGTTGATTGCTATTGTCTCGTCAGGTTTGAGGTAAGGCGTTGAGGCAGCGCCACTATCGATAATCTCTTGCATCCGCTTTTCGACAATACAAGCAAAGCCTGAGTCGAGAGAGTCGTTTGAGACAGTTCCGCTTCCTATGATCGAACCGGCCGGGAGAGGACGAGTTGCTGCAGCATGCGCGATAAGTTCTCCAAACGAAAAGTGCATCTCACCTCCGTGCACACAACCGAACTGGTCCGAATTACGTGAGACTGTCACGGGAAGGAAGACTCTTCCGTTCTTCCATCCCGTCCCAAGATCGCGAGGTTCAATCGCGAAGGGAGCAAAGCTCGAGGGTGGTTTACTTTTTATAAACCCAAATCCCGTTCCAACTTCATCGGGGATGAGTTCTCGAAGGCTCACGTCGTTCAATAAAACGAGAAGACAAATGTAGTCACCCGCCTCTTTTGCAGAGATTCCCTGAGGGGTATCTCGCAGTACTACGGCAAACTCAGCTTCAAAATCGAGACCATACTCGTCTCTCCCGAGAGGGATGTCCTCATTCCATGACAGTAGAGGTGCGCTCACGCCTTGATACATGAGAGGAATTTGTTCGAGCCTGGGAGGAAGTGGCGCACCGCGAGCCTTCCTCACCCTTCTGACGTGGCTGAGAAACGCGCTCCCATCGAGAAAGGAGTACGATCGTGGTATCGGAGCGAGGAACTCAACCTCAGAAAATGGAATAGCATCCTTGGGATCTCCGTCCGAGAGAAACTCGTTGAACTCTTGCTCGAGGAGCGGTCGTGCGCTCTCCCACGATTCAAGAACTGAAACGAGGGAAGACATCTCCCCGACTGTCTGAACAAGTTGACGTGTTTGATCGACGAGAACAAACATGCCATCTCGGGAAAGTTCTTCTCGTTGAAGCGACCGAATCGTTGCGAACTTCATAGTATCGAGTGTCAATTCAAAAAATTTCTGGTTGAAGCACTAGAGGTTTCCCCGTTTGGCTTGTTCCCGTTCGATGGCTTCAAAAAGGGCCTTGAAATTTCCGACACCAAATCCCTGGCTTCCCTTTCTCTGTATGACTTCAAAAAACACCGTCGGTCGATCCTGCACCGGTTTGGTAAAGAGTTGAAGGAGATACCCGTCATCATCTCTATCTGCAAGTATCCCAAGTTCGGCGATAGCGTCAAAGCTCTCAGCTATCTTTCCAATCCGCTTATCGAGATCGTCGTAATACGTTCGCGGGACCTCAAGGAATTGGACTCCTCTCGACCGAAGGGCTCGGACCGTATGGATGATATCACCAGTGAGAAGAGCAACGTGCTGGACGCCTGGTCCACAGTGAAAGTCGAGGTACTCTTCAATCTGAGATTTCCTCTTCCCCTGAGCTGGTTCATTGATCGGAAATTTAATCTTATTATTTCCATTCCGCATTACTTTCGACATCAGTGCGGAATACTCGGTTGAAATGTCTTCGTCTGAGAAGTGGGTCATCTGCTGAAACTCAAGTACTCTCTCGTAATAGTCGACCCATCTGTTCATGGAGCCCAATTCCACATTTCCAACGATGTGATCTACCCGAAGAAGTCCAACCTCATCTCCAATTTTCGGAAAACTGGGAAAGATTTCATCGTATTCGACAAAGCCGGGTAAAAACGCGCCTGAATAGCCGGTACGTTCGATAATTGTATGCTCGGTATCGCCATACGTTTGAATAGCGGCGCGCTTCACTTCTCCATTCTCGTCGGAGAGGAGAGTCGGTATCTCAGCGCTCACCGCGCCATTCTTCATGGTCTGATAATAGAAATGTTCACAGGAGGTGACTCGGAGGGCTATTGATTTTACTGAGTCGCCATGAGTCGAAATTCTCGCTGCGTAAGGATGATTGGGTCTTAGGGGAGTCGTTAATACGAAATAGACTTTATTCTGGTTGATGACATAGCTGGCGGCGTCTCGGTAACCTGTTTCGGGTCCACGGTATGCGATGGGAGAAAAGCCAAAAGCACTACAATAGTAGTGGCAAGCCTGTCGGGCATTTCCAACAAGAAACTCTACATGATCGACTTCATCAATGCCGAGTGGGTCATCAGGCTGAGATGATGACGAAAGATTCTCCGGGTTCAGCCAGCTCTCTGTAACGTTCAGGTGAGTATTCTTTGTCATGACGCTCCCCTAAGGTCTCGGGAAGCTCTAAATAAGTACGGTCGTAGTAGATCGGTACCTGTTCAAAGTTTCTCGAGAAGTGGGTTCAAAAATACTTCCTCGCGAGAAGCGACAGGACAGAAGATCTCGAGGAGAGCGCGGCCAGCCTAACAGGAGCGTGACAAGCTCGACGATAAGAGATCCAGCCTGCTCGCAGCAGACGTATCTTTGAAACCACTTGTCGCCATTTTGCTCTATCTTGGCTCGAGATTCCACTTCCTACGACCGGGAGGACCCTTTTTGAGACTCAAAATAGAGCGCCCTGGTCTATCGCTTGCACCAATTTGAGTGTTATACAGAGGAGGTTGGATCGCGGTATTACTATCATCAAAGGTGGAGATACTTAGTTGACCTCTCGTGTAATGCTTTGAAACGGTGTTCGCCCTGTGTTTTCTCAGTTTGTCCTTCTCGCAATTGGTCTCGCCATTCTCGTTTTTGGTGCTGACCTGCTTGTCCGTGGAGCAAGGGCGATTGCTCTCGCGTTCGGAATTTCTACTCTCGTTGTTGGCTTAACTGTTGTTGCTTTTGGGACGTCCGCCCCAGAACTCTTTGTCTCGGTTGCTGCAGCACTTGATGGTAAAGGTGACGTTGCAATTGGAAATGTCATTGGGAGTAATATCTTCAATATTTTAATCATTATTGGGCTCACTGCATTACTCGCTCCTATTCATATCGCTCGGTCTATTAGTTGGCGTGAGATGCCCATTATGCTCATTTCGGCCGGGTTGTTCTGGATATTTGCTATGGATGGAACGTTCTCTCAACTCGCGGGTGCCGTCTTCGCTATCGGAATATTTTTGT
>JAGRAO010000075.1 GCA_020434565.1 Bdellovibrionales bacterium | reverse complement strand
ACAGAAAAAACTGGTCTTAAGTCGGGGCGATGTTCCCGAGGACAAGATGAGAGTTGTGAAAAATGGATTTAATCCTCAACTTTTTCAATATGCCGGCCCAGAGAATCGGAATTGGAAACGACTGATGTATGCCGGTCGATTGGAGATGTCGAAAGGGATCCACGTCTTGCTCGCAGCTTTTCAGAAGTTGAAGGCCGAATTTCCAGATCTTGAGCTCTCAGTTTACGGGGACCGGACGAGTTGGCCCGATCTTGATAGGAGGTGTGATTCGCTGGAGCGAGAGCTCCCAGGATTGAAATTTTTTGGAAAGGTTCCTCAGCAAGAGATCGCTCTTGCGCTGCGGTCAGCTGGGATATTTGTGTTTCCTTCTGTCTCCTTTGAGTCGGCGGGTCTTGGAGTCCTCGATGCGCAAGCGGCTGGGTGCCCCGTGGTGGCAAATGCGGTTGGGGGAGTCCCCGAATATCTTGTCGACGGATACTGTGGCCTTCTCATTCGAGATAAAGAGCCTTCGAAGCTTGAAGAGATGTTGACTATCCTGCTACGTGACCCAGCTCGACTCATGAGGATGTCTCAAGACTGCTTCCGATTTGGACGATCTCAGACTTGGGATCACGTGGCGCAAGAGCTTCTTGATCTTGCACAGCATTCCCCCCGTTCTTTGGGAAAGGGTAACGACACAAGAAAACTGTCGACCGAAATAATCGAGACTCACGCAGAATTTCAAAGAAGTTGGCTCCGAACCGGCATCTCGGTTCATCAACTGCTTGAAGATCACGAAATTATTGCATCGGGACAGCTCGTTTCAGATGAGACTCTCGTCAAAATCGTCGAAAGTGAACCCGATCTTGCTGTTGTATATCTCTGGCTTGGACTCCGATCTGAACATGACAAAGTCTACGAGAGGGCCAAAGAATACTTCCAGAAAGCCTATGCTTTGGGCAAGGAGAGGGATTGGCAGTCCCTTTTCCGACTCGTCCTCCTTGATGCTGAACAGGGACGAGTGGTTGAAGCTGCGGGAAACGCTTCAAGGCTTCTTAAGCTTGTTCCTGAATTTCCCCTGCGCTCAAACCTTGAGCGACTTGCATCGATGGAGAGTCAGGTTACCGAGGGACGTTCATGAAAAAGGAGAGTGAGGCATTTCGGGGAGAAGTGAAAGTCTCTGTTCTTGTTTCAACGTACAATGCAGAGTCGTATATGGCGGGTTGCCTCGAAGATCTTGTGAAGCAGAGCCTTTTTTCGAGCGGAAAGGCCGAGATTCTTGTGGTCGATTGTGCGTCTCCGGAGAGAGAAGGAGATATCGTCCGTTCCTTTCAGGGGAAGTATCGAAATATCTCGTATGTACGCCTTTCGGAGCGAGAGACTCTTTATGGCGCGTGGAATGTTGGCGTTCAATATGCACTCGGTTCCTATTTGACTAATGCGAACACGGATGATCGACATCATCCAGAATTTCTTGCAACCATGATGAACGTGTTAGAAGCGAATCCTGCCGCTGACCTTGCATATGCAAACGTCTTTCGAAGCACCAAGGAAAATGAGCTCTTTGACCAAAACGACCGATCCATCACGTATCGCTATAAACCGTATTTTGCTCCAGATTGCTTGCTCCACTATCAGTTCGGATGTCAGCCGATGTGGAGGCGATCTCTTCACAACACGCTTGGATTCTTTGAAAGACAACTTCGAGCTGCAGGAGACTACGAGTTCAACCTCCGATTCGCCCTCGAAGGAAAACGAGCGGTACATGTCGACGAGGTACTTGGATCGTTTCTCGAGCGACCGACTTCACTTTCGCAGAGTGACTCAACATCTGTCGCCGAACAGGGTGTCTTGCGGCGAAAATATATCCACTCGGAGAACATCCTGAAGCTTTACCAACATGAGGGCTTTGATATCCACGGCCCGTGGGAGCGAGCCGCCGTATTCCACCAAATGTCCCTCCGTGCTCTTCAGTTTGAGATGCCTTGGCATCCTGGACAGACGTTCAGTGACCCTGAAGTGGCAATCTGTGCGATTTCTTCGGCTCTTGAAATCTATAATGGGCATCCAACTCTCTTAAACAATCTTGCCGTGGTGTTACACGCTGTTGGTCAACTCGAAGACGCCCGGTCAATCCTTTCACAGATTCGAGAGCATGAGGACAATGAGGTTATTTCGAGAAATCGGGCTCGATGTGAGCGAAACATTCCTCCACGGTCTCAATTGGAGCCGTGTAGGACCTTTGCTCCCGCCCACTAGAACGACAACGCTCCTTGAAGAGAGACTTTTCCAGCTTTTGGATCGAAAGAATGGATTTCCCCCATCAAGAAAGAGGGAATCTCGAAAGAGTCAAAAACAGCAGAAACAGCTTCATGATCTTCAGGTCTACAAACGATGATCATCCCTACGCCATTGTTAAACGTCCTCAGCATTTCATCGTGTTCAACTGAACCCGCTCCCTGGATCGCGGAAAAAATTGGTGGAACAGGGATAGCTGGGAGGTTGACCACTGCGGTAACTCCCTCCGGGATGATCCTTGAGAGGTTGTCCCTGATCCCTCCACCCGTAATGTGGGCCAAACCAGAAGGCCTCCTTTCTGAGAAAATCTGTTGAAGAGGGAGATTATAACAACGGTGTGGACGCAAAGCGATTTCGAGAAAAATTTCTCCATCGATCTCTTTTTTTGCAAGCTCTGGATCTGCTTCGAGGAGCGAACGCACGAGCGTATAGCCATTAGTATGAATTCCGTTTGACGCAATTCCGAGGACCAAGTCGCCTTCTTCAATACGCGAACCGTCAACGATACGTTCCCTATCGACGACTCCAACACAGGCAGCACTCAAGATGTAGGAGCCCTTTGGTATCACTCGGGGTTGTTCTGAGGTTTCACCACCAACAAGCTGGCAACCCTGCTCTTTGCAAGCCTGCGACATCTCCCGAACAAGTGATACCACATCATTCTTGTTGAGCGAGCCGCAGATAATAGTATCCTGGACTGCCACGGGGGCCGCTCCCATCATAATCGTGTCGTTTATCAGGTGATGAATGAGATCTCGACCAACCGAATCAAGCCTTCCCATCTGAGCTGCAAGGAGCTGCTTTGAACCGGGTTCCTCCATTTTGAAGACAAGGACTGGATGTTTTATTTTTGGGAACGAGAAATCAATCAACGAAGCAAATCCTCCCAGCGAGTTAAGGACTCGCGCATCTCGCTGAGAGATGATTGACGCCATCTCTTGTTTCGTCCGATCGGCTGTATCGATGTCCACTCCACTCTGTTTGTAGGAATATTTTTTCTGTGTCATCGCGCTTCGACTTTGATTTTCAGGCCAGGGTTCAAACACTCCAGGCTCCTGGAGTATTAAACAACCGCTCCGAGAAAGAAAGGTGAGCTTCCCTAGGGGCCACCTCTCGTGCCTCCGCAAATGAGTTTTTTCACCCAAAAGCTTCGAACGGCACTAGGGCCGATGGGAGGGAGGAGAAACCGTAGGTTCTTCCAACGAGGAAGGATCTCCTCTCCACCCTTCCTGGTGTATCTGAAGTTGAAAATACTTTCTGTTTGAAGCACTAGGCGCTCTGTCGCAAGCCCATGTCGTTTCGATCTAAGACCTGACAGATCCATTCTACGAGCTCTGGGTACTTGAGCGGCTTATGGAAGAATTTTAACGCACCCTTTCGAATAAGCCGCTGCGCTGAGTCGTCTTGGATAAATCCAGAGAGAATCACGGCCTTAACATCTGGCCTCAAAGACCTGGCTCGATCGAAAAGCTCCTCTCCGTCAATGTGGGGCATCTTCATGTCAAGAACCATCAGGTCAACCTCTCGTGAATGCTCCTCAAACCACCGAAGAGCTTCACGGGGATCGGTAAACCCAATCGCTTTAAATCCAGATCGCTGAAGAAAATTTAGGCAGAGCTCAACGAGAAAGGGTTCGTCGTCGACAACGAGAATAAAAGGAGAATCACTTTCCACTACGGGAGAATTGGGACTCTCAGCGAGTGAAGGGGCTTCCTCGAGGAACGGAAAGTGAAGCGAAAAGACCGAGCCTCGGTTTATTGTTGAGTCGACTGTTACCCAGCCCCCATGATTCTGCATCATCCCATAGACCATTGAGAGCCCAAGCCCAGTGCCCTTCTGGTCATTTTTGGTAGTAAAAAAAGGTTCAAATATTTTATCCAGTGCGTCTGATGGAATCCCTTTGCCAGTATCGGCGACACGGATCACGACATATTTCCCTGGTCGAGCTTTTGGGTTGAACTGTTCTGCAAGTTCGAAATCCTGACAACTAAAGTCGATAACAATAACGCCACCCTCGGGCATGGCGTGTTTCGCGTTGATAATCAAGTTTGTAAGTGCTTGCTGGAGTTGATTCGGATCCGCGTTAATAAAAAGATCTTTATCTTCCCCGGTTACCTCGATTCGAATCTGTTTCCCGACAACTCGATCCAGGAAGCGAACTGATTCTGCTACTGCTCGCTGCACGCAGAGAGGGCCAGGATTGTATTTTCCCTGTCGTGAAAAGCCGAGGAGCTGTCCGATTAAACCTGATGCTCGATCGCACCCATTGAGCGCAATTTCGAGAGACTGAGAGTGTTCGTCACTCATCGTGGCGGTCATCTTTATCAACTGGAGATGTCCCATAACGGCACCGAGGGCGTTGTTGAGATCATGCGCGATACCGGCAGCAAGCTGACCAATAGCTTCAAGTTTCTGGGCCTGATTGAATTGACGTTGTAAAAGAATTGTTTCCGCCTCGGCGTTCACCCGTTCCAGTTCGGCACCAGCTCTCGCAGCAAATATTGTGAGAATGTATTGGGCCATAGGCCACTCTTCAAGCGGGCGCTGATTGAGAACGGCGAGAACCCCCTGAGGGTTCCCCTTGGTGTCCCGGATGACCGTACCCATAAAGCTCTCAATTGCATCACTCACGATGAGCTGTGAGTTCGGAAAAACATTTCGCGCATTTTCTCGAACTTGGTAATACCCATATTCGAGGACTTTCTCTGAAATCGTACCGGGAAGATCAAATTCAATTTCCTCTCTCTCGACTCCTCCGACACACTGAGCCAAAGTTCTCATCCGTGACCTCGTGCGATCTGTAAAGACCGCAACGAAAGCAAAATGAGCTCCGAGTGAAACCGCGAGATGGCGAACGAGAGAGTGGAAGAAATTTTCGGCGGTCGTAGCAGCGGTTCCTTCAACGACATGTTTCAGGGCTTCCTCTGAGCGTTTTCTGAGGTTGAGATCCACCGATACGCCCAGCACATGGCTTGGAGTATCACCCTCCGAATACAAAGGTCTCTTAATGGTGTGAAACCAGACCGGACCGTTTGAAGTTGGAAAATCGAGATGCTCCTCATAGGTATGGATTCGCTGTGTTGAAAGAACTTCTTGATCCTGGCGGCGAAAATAACTCACATCGCCGATGCCTTCACTAAACTCCGGAAGGGTTTTCCCTTCAATCTCTGAAACGAGTTTTCCGTAGAGCGCCGCAAATGAACGATTTACTAACGTGTAGCGGCCCTCTACGTCTTTGGCATATATGAGGCTTGGATTTGTGTCGATGATTTGACGAAAAAACTCTTTCTGTTCGGAGAGAGCCTGCTCAGATCGCTTTCGGTTGGTAACATCAGTAGCGGTTCCGGAGGTGCCGAGGACGGCTCCACCGGGGTCTTGAACAACAACAGCATTGAATGACAGAGCTACCTTCTCCCCGTCTTTTCGCAGATGCTCGGTTTCGTAGTTGAAGCAAGGTTTGCCCTTGAGAATCTCCTCAAAGACTTTCAAATCGCGTGCCGCTTGTTCTGGAGTTTGGGAATCCGTGAACTTCCGCCCTATGAGCTCCTGTGGTTCGAAGCCGAGGATTTTCTTTGCGGCTTCATTCACGAAAACCCACCGACCCTCGGCATCGACAGACCAAATCAAATCCTGAGAGGTCTGAACAAGGTTTCGGTATTTTTGCTCACTCTCCTGGAGCCTTTCGAGAGCTCTTCTTCGCTCAGTAATGTCAGTCACCGCTCCAAGGGTGCCGATGATTTCTCCAGCGAGGTTTCGAATCGGCGTGGCAGAGATCTCAGCCCAAAAAATATCACCATTTTTCTTACGAAATTGGATCTCATAACTTTCAGAGATCCCTTGGAGTCGTCGCAAAGTTCGCTCGCGCAATCTATGAGAAGTCTCCAAGGGGAGAAAGAGTTCAATAGCAGAGCGCCCCACCACCTCTTCAAGAGTATATCCAGTGAGTTCACAGAAACGGCTGTTAACGTGAATCACGTTGTCGTTTCGATCGCAGTACAGGATTCCCTCGCCGAGACCTTCGATAAGGGTTTCAAAACGTTTCTCTGACTCGAAGAGAGCGAGTTGGGTTTCTTTTCGCTGGAGGACGTTAACGAATACTTGTCCAACGAGCTCAAGAAGGGATACGAGATCTTTAGGCCAATGCTGTTCGCGCGAGAGGCTGGCGAAACCCACGAAGCCAATGGTCTGTCCGTGAGAGATCATCGGAACGGCGAGAAAGGATTTCACTCCTCGGCTTTGGAGCGTCTGTTTCAGTTGGTTCGCTCGTTCAGGAATCTCTTCGACCCGTGAGAAAAAGATAATCCTTTCTTCTCCGGACTCTTCGAAAAGGAGCTGGAATTGATCGAGCGACATATTTTGATAAAAGCTCTTTGCTGACGCGATATCTTCGGCATGCCACTCGTGCGACATGTTGAAGAGTTTCCGATCTGGAGACATTAACAGGATGTAGCTCCTATCGACCTGGGCGTGTTGACCAATAAGTTGAAGAGCGTTGTTGAGCCCCTGATCGATCTGGCTTGTCGGAAGATTGATAAAATTTGTTGAGATGAGCGATACAAGTTTCTCAAAAGCAAGGCGATGTTCTATCGCTAACCTATTTTTGTGATTCGAGACTGCGTATGCCAGCGTGTTATGTAGGGAGACCGAAGATACACTTGATTCTTCGAGATAGTCAGAGGCTCCCAAACGGATAGCTCGGATACCAAGCTGGCGTGCCCCTGTTGGTACCACCGCAATGACTGGCTTAAAACAGCTTGTGCCAATTGAGGAAGCGAGCGAGCGAGAGGCGCTCTTGCCTTTTCTACTGAGAGAAAGGACGAACAGATCAAAGGTCTCGTCCGCCAACAGTTCGGCGAATTCGTCAGAAGTCGAGAACTCCTGCCGAACAACCTCTGACGCTTGGGAAAGGTGACGAGACACAAGCTCCGAGATGGCGACAGCCTCTTGGTCTCTCGTAGAGAGAATTGCGATTCGAAGGTCTTTGAGTTCCGGCATGACACCGAGAAGTGTAGCAGGTTTTAGGAGTCTATGCTTGTGAGTAGGTGATGATAAGCTATTGATTTATAAAGAAAAGAGGATGGGTCGAGGTGGGGGCCTAGCTGTTCGGACAAAATGACCGCCCTCAGAATTGAGCTCGACGGGAATTCTGCAAAGGAGGGAGGAGACTCCTCTCGATAAAATGTTGAACTTTTTGTCACAAGGCCCGACTTTTTCTGCGGTCGACTTACCGTTGCAACTTAAAGACACGCATCTCTTGGAATGAAAGAGTGTTCTTCTTAAACGTCTTTTGTTTATGGTTATTGCATTGGTTGGGGGCTCTTGTTCGCATGTTGCATGATTCTCGGTGGGAGTTCACGGTTGAACAAACCAGGGTAGACACTCGAGAGGTTCAGATGCACCCTTGTAAGGGGAACGATCCTCTCGTCGCGAGGATTTTTAACGTGGGAATCTGACATGGATGACGGTGAAAGTACGCTCGGGCTCGATCCTGAGCGAGTCCACCTCCGAAAATATTCTCCATCTTGGCCTACGCTTTTTCTTCGAGAGCGAGAGCAAATCTCTCACGTACTTGAGCTTGGAGAGACTCATATTGAGCATATAGGAAGCACTGCTCTCCCGGGAGCGATCGCCAAACCAATAATCGATATCCTCATAGGTATCCCGGATAATGAGAGAATCGGAGAAGTTTCAGAAAGACTTGAGACGTTAGGTTATCTTGCGAAGGGGGAGCAAACCCCAGGGAGGTATTTCTTTCTTCGCGGAGTTCCCAATACGACCCACCACTTGCACGTTGTAAAATTTGGCTGTGATGAATGGAGAGAGTGCCTCTCGTTTCGGGATGCACTCCTTGCAGACTCTCGACTCCTACAAGATTATTGCCAACTGAAGCGTGAACTCGCCCACCAGTTTGCGACGGAGCGAGAGAGGTATACTTCGCAAAAAGGACCGTTCATCGATTCAGTCCTACTGCGGATAAAGGGAGATAAAATGCCGCCTGAGGAAAAGGACTAAGAGAAAGAGGAGACTGATTCAAGGGTGGACTCATCGAGAAACCCTCCAACTTGGCTTTTCCACAATCGCGCATAAAGTCCGTCTGGCCGCGAGACAAGGGACTCGTGTGGCCCATCTTCGACAACCTCACCTTCATCGAGAACGACAATCCGATCCATACTTCTCAGGGTGGAAAGACGGTGAGCAATTGCGATCACGGTTCGACCCTTCATCAATTGCTTGAGAGCTTCTTGAATTGCTACTTCACTCTCACTATCGAGAGCACTTGTTGCCTCGTCAAGAATAAGAATTGGGGAGTTCTTTAAAATGGCCCGAGCAATGGATATTCTTTGGCGCTGACCTCCTGAAAGCTTTACCCCTCTCTCTCCAACGAATGTCTCGTATCCATCTGGGAGCGATTCGATAAACGCATGCGCCTGTGCCATCTTTGCAGCTTCGAGAATCTCCTCCTTTGAAGCATCGAGTCGACCGTAGTGAATATTCTCAGCGATTGAGCGATGAAACAAGTTTGTAGACTGAGGCACAAGTGCAATCTGTCGTCTCAATGAGCCAAGCGCGACATCTCGAATGTTTTGCCCATCAATCCTAATCGAACCACTTTGAAGATCGTATTGTCTCAAGAGTAAGTTTATTAAAGTAGATTTTCCTGCTCCACTCGGACCAACGAGTCCAATTTTTGACCCACCTCCCACTGAGAGCGAGAGGTTGCGAAAAACTTTGCGCTGAGAGTACCCGAAGGACAGCTCTCGAATCTCTATTGCACCTTTTTCCACCTCTAATTCCGGAGCATCGTGAGTCGAGCGGACTTCGTGCGGCTCAAGGAGTTCTTTAAGGCCTTCATCAATCTGTCCATAGAGCTGCATAGCTCGGCTCATTTGCTCACCGAGAAAAAAGAGAGTTTTTTCGAGGTTGAAGACAATAGTGATCATCATCACCACCGAGCCCAAGGAGATATAACGGTACTGAAACATATAGATGCTGGTACCCAACATGAGAACGATAAACAACCCGAGAAGAACTCCATTTGAGACCAGTATCCATTCAAACATGAACCAGCTCCTCCGGTGAGCGTTTCGTTCGCCCTCGATGTAGCGTCCAACATATCGATGTTCAAACGGCTCTTCAGCTTGTTGGTGAACTGAATCAATATTCGTCGCAGAATCGACCAGCTTTCCTTTCAGTTGAGAGGCCGCCTCAGCATGGGCAAATGAGAGCTTTCTGAGACGGAGCACAAGAAAGAAATCCACCGTGAGAAAGATCGAAAACCAGATCACAAGAATGATGGTAAAGATGTAATGGGCTGAGTACAGCAGGAGGCAGTCGGCGACTATCCCCGTCGAAAGAGTGAGGAAGTTCCAGGTCGTAAGCTGGAGTAGGCCCATTACCCCAGAGGCTGCATTCGAGATCTTGTTGGTAATCGCGCCGGCAAATCTGCTGTGGAAGTAACGAGCACTGTGACCTGTTAGATATTGAAATAGCTTATCGTATACTTGGGCATTGGCTGCGGTCATCCATCTTTGGGCGGAAAAGCCACTCACTCGCCAGAGGACTTCCCCAATACAGTAAATTCCCCCAAGGAGAGCTGCCCATTTCCACAGGGTGTCAATTCGTTCCTTCCCTTGATCGAAGGTGGTCGCCGAGTCCACGAGTTGCGATATTATATAGAATTCATATCGAGTAAGGAGTACCCCAAGGACAACCGCCGTCCAGCAAGTGAACATAAGCTTTCGCTTGCCGCCGGTTGCCCACCAACCGAAGGCGAGGGGATTTCGAGGAATTCTCGTCATTTGAATTCGTTTTCACAAACGGTGCTCACTCAACTTTTAAAAGAGTTAAGACAGCACACTTTTTCAAGAGATGCTCGAGTATAACGGGTTTGATGAGCGATGTCTTTCCCGTGAATGTAGCGCCGAATGTCCTCAGAGAGGAAGTTTAGAGCTGATAGCGCAGGAGGTGCTTTGCGAGTACTGCAACAGCCGCAGCGCTGGAGAACGATTCTTTAATCTCTCGAATGGTATCACGCACCATTGGAAAATTTTCGCTTTCTTCAACTTTTTGCGAAATTTGCTCAGGATCAGTAATCGAGTCCTCAAGGAGTTTGCAACTCAAAAGAGAAATACTTCGCCGAAGGTCTTTGTACGAACTCAAGAGAAGCTCGTAATCCCATTTGCTCTCCGGCTCAAAAGAATGCTCAAGTGAAAGAACGCTCTCGACATCGAGTGCGTGGAGCGCCGTTGAGTACACCCGAGCTACGTTTTCAAGTTCCTTCTTAGAATTCCGTGCTGCCCAAAGGATTTCAAGAAACACCATTATCCGCGGAAAGGCGGAATACATATTGGCGTACTTTCGATCAAGGCCCAACTCTTCGTATTTTCCCCGCCTTAGGTGAAACATCTCTCCCTCAGCTCCAACAAGGAGTTCCGGAGCGTTTTGAGTCAAGTCCTGAAAGTCTTTGCTGTACAGCTCAACTATTTCGGCGAGATCGAGGTCATGGTGATAACTGATGAACCACGCTGTTGCATCTCGAACTGCACCGTTTAACTCGTCAATGAGCCTCAGGTAGCGCTTGTTTTCCGTGTACGTATCGAAGCGTGAGATCGCGCGACGAAGGTCTTCTGCGTGTAACAGATGCTCAGCAGCGAGAGCACATTTAATTACCGTCAATGGCGAAGTCGAGTAGTTGAGACACATTCGATGCACAAAAGTAATCCCGATTGAGTCAACGAGAACGTTTGTGGCTGTCGTGGCAATTATGCGATAGGCCAGGGGATGAGATGCAATCTCAGTGTGAAATCGGTTTCGAATGGGCTCCGGGAAATACCGTAAAAGGTATGATGAGAGGAGCGGGTCTGTCGGTAGGGATGACTCGGTGAGAGTTTCCTTCACCCACATTTTTACCGCTGAAAGACATATCGCCAACTCAGGTTTAACCAGCCCTTCACGTTTTCTTGCCCGCTCTCGAAGCTCCTCTTCATCTGGGAGATCTTCAAGCGCCGGATTGATGTAGCCGCGACGAGTCAATTCTCGGAGAAGAGTCTGGAAGTATTCTATGCTTTTTCGAGAGCGCCTTACTCCAAGTGTAAGCTGAAGTGCCTGATTCTTGTTGTGTTGGAGGACCTGATCGACAACAGTTTCTACAACTTCGAGAAGGATTTTATTTCGCTCATCAAAAGTGAGGTGTCCCTTTCGGATGGCTTGAGAGAAAAGGATCTTAAGATTGACTTCGTGGTCGGAGAGATCTACGCCTCCTGAATTGTCAATTGCGTCGGTATTGAGATGTCCACCTCTCCGAGCAAAATCTATCCGTGCCTTTTGGGTAAAGCCGAGATTCCCTCCTTCTCCGATAACTTTCGCACGCAACTCATCTGCGTTGACGCGGACGTTGTCATTCGTACCATCATTGACATCCGCGTTCGATTCGCGTCGAGACTTGACGTAAGTGCCAATGCCACCATTCCACAACAAATCACACTCGGCTTTAAGGATGTGGGAAATAAGTGTTTCACCATCGAGAAGCGATGGCGCCGACTCCGGAATGCGCAGCGCCGTTCTTGTCTCCGGAGTGAGGGGAATCTCTTTGTCGAAGCGCCCGAAGACTCCTCCTCCAGGACTTATAACATCGGCAGAATAATCACTCCATTGCGATCCAGGGAGGGAAAAAAGCCGACTGCGCTCCTCAAAAGAGGACTTTGGGTCGGGGCTCGGATCAAGAAAGATGTGCTTGTGGTTGAAAGCGGCCAGGAGCTTTACGCGATCACTTAAAAGGAGACCGTTTCCAAAAACATCTCCAGACATATCCCCGATGCCAACAGCAGAGAAGGTTCCGTCAATGTAATCGAGTCCTATATTGTTAAAGTGTCGCTTTACCGATTCCCAAGCGCCCTTCGCCGTGATCCCATACAGTTTGTGGTCATAGCCGTTGGAGCCGCCGGATGCAAAGGCGTCTCCCAACCAAAATTGAAAGTCGTTCACGGCGATTTTATTGGCGAGGTCGCTAAAAGTGGCCGTGCCCTTATCGGCTGCTACCACAAAGTATGGGTCCGGACCATCGTGGCAAACGACATCTTCAGGTGAAAGGATGCGTTCGTCTACGCGATTGTCTGTCACCGAGAGAAGGCAGCGGATAAAGTTACGGTACGCTTCTTCGACAATCGGGAGTTGTGAGGCTCGGTCCGGAGGAAGTCGTTTGACAATAAATCCTCCCTTTGCCCCAGCCGGGACAATGAGAGCATTCTTCACTGCTTGCGTTTTCATAAGCCCAAGTACTTCACTACGAAAGTCTTGCATCCTATCGGACCAGCGCAGCCCACCTCGAGCGATTGGACCGCTCCGAAGGTGAATACCCTCAAAGTTTGAGGCGCGAACGTAAATTTCAAAAAGGGGTCGTGGGGCAGGCATAATGTCGATATCACGCGAGCTGACCTTTAAGGCGATTCCCGGTGCCTTTCTGTAAAAGTTTGTTCGAACGGTACTCTCAACGAGAGACAAAAGTGCTCGGAGAATACGATCGTGAGTGATATCCGAAACCTTTCGAATGAGTTCGCGGTACTCTTCTATGAGGCGAGGTGTAGTTTCCTTTCGTTCAATAAGGGACTTTCCATTCTTAGGATTGAGTCTCAGATCGAAAATCTGCCAAAGTTTCCGAGCAATGAGAGGATGACCAGAGAGGGCCCCTAAGAGAGCACTCCTCGTAGCAAACTTTCGAATCTGCCATAAGAAGCTGCAGTACGAACGGAGAAGTTCGATCGTTCGGGTGTTGATATTCGCCGAAATCAATAGGCTATTGAGGCTGTCATCACTTGCATTTCCCTCCAAGATTTCGCGGAGACCTGGGGCGAGATAATCCTCAAAAATTTCGGATGTTACAAAGAGGTCGCCTTTTGGACATACGAGAAAGCGGTGAACGAAGACCTTTTGGCCAGAGCTGGGGCGAATTTCAAACGTTCGCTCGTTGATGACTTCGAGACCTGCGTTTTCAAGCACCGGAAAGGCGCGCGAGATTGTAATGACCGAACCGAGACTATAAACGATCAATATGAAACTGCGAGGAATCTCCTCTCCACTTGGACGCATGCTCACGTCAATCGAGCGGTCTTCCGACAGGGACTCGATAAATCCAATGTCGTGGGTGCAGTCCTCAACGGATTGCAGCGTTTGATATCCCTGAGGGAACGCATCAGCGTATCGCAACCAAAGATCTGTTGGATTGGTAAAGAGGGGAGATCGTACAATCCTCTCTTCAAGATTGTCTTTCCATGAGCGTGTCAGTTCTGCAATTTCTCTCTTGAGTACCGCGATGTCCAGAGACTCCAATCCACCCTCTGCTACAGGGATATGAAAGTAGAATCGAGCGTGAGGCTGGTTTGAAAGATCAAGATGATACTCACTTGTTCCCGGAGCTGCCCCAAGCATTTTTTCCACGTATGCCTGGACTTTGTTTCGTACGGTGGAATTAAAACGATCACGAGGAAGAACGATCATCACTGTTGCGCCGCGTTCTGCGCGATCAAGTCGAATCGAGACTCTCGTCTCATTTTTATTGTGAATTTCGAGGATCGTCTGAACAATACTCAGGAGAGATTCGTTGTCGAGCCGCAACGACTCTTCCTTCGGCATGCTGTTGACGATATTAACGATACTCTTGTAGTCGTGAGAGTGCTCAATTGCGAGCTCGTTTTTGAGGAGGTACTGAAGCCTCGTTCGAATGAGCGGAACACTTGAAGATTCTTGTGCAATAGCCTTAGACGTGAGAAGTCCCACAATTTGATGGACGACAACCACCTTCCCGTCTGATGAGGGTTGCTGGAAGGATATATTCATCAGCTTCGCACGCCGTTGAACCATGCTCTCTGTTCGAATCCGGTCGACCGACAAGAGTTCACCACGACTGACGAGGCCCTCGGCGTCTTGAAAAAGTTCATCCAAGAGACGTTTGCCGTACTGACCCTCAATTCGAGCAAGGCCCAGCATGGCACGCGGGGAGAGTGTCCCTTCGCTTTCCTTCCACTGCATGTACCCGAGAAAGAGGAGCCCTCCATCGGTAAGCCATCGTAAGAAATCCGCCGCTTCCACTTCTTCGTCTGCCGGGAAGGAACTCCTCCCGTTCATTGATTCCAGGAGTCGAGCGCTCGTTTCGGTTTGAACGAGCATCGGCGTAAAGTCATCGGTGCTTACCACGACATGGTGAAGGTTTTGCTCCAATTTTTTCAGGAGGACTTGTACTTGAGCCTCTGCAAGAGGGGCGCATTCAATATATGAGAACGAGATTCGCCTACCATCTTCTCTCAAAATCGGATGAAGATAACTGAGGACGGTGATACTTAAGTCAACCAAGGTTTGTCGAACAGAGTTGATTATAAATGGTCTGTCGCCGAGAGCTATATAAATGCGAAGTGACCGTTCTTTTCGATTTGTTCGCACGAGAAACGGCTCGGCGCCTTGATGAAATTCCTCGAGTACCTGCAACGACTCTGAAACCACTTGAAGGAGTTCCTCAACAGTCTGTCCAGAGAGAAAAGCTTCTGATGCTTTACGGAAAAGCTGATTGGCAAAGTCAGAAGAGGTAAGGAAGTCGAGCCCAGATTGTACTGAACTCTCCTGCTCCAAAGTCTCAGTGAGTTTTTCAAGGGTGGTGGATGCAGGATTTTGAGAGCCAGGCTCTTTGTTAGTTTCTGTCATGAGCGAC
>JAGRAO010000074.1 GCA_020434565.1 Bdellovibrionales bacterium | reverse complement strand
CACCCCGTTCTTCAGCTAAAAGATTCAGGGTATCAATCGGCAAGAGCCCTCGATCCCACTTCGAATCCTTATAGCTCGGATACTGACCACGCTCTTGAGCCAGCTCTGATGAAGCAAGAATTGCATAATACGAAATCATCTCCATGCTCTCGTCTGCAAAACGAACCGCCTCCTGACTGGCGTAGCTCACCTCTTTTTTGTACAAGGCATCTTGAAATCCCATGATTCCCAACCCAACTGGTCGGTGCCGAAGGTTTGAATTTCGAGCTTCTGCAGTTGGATAAAAGTTGATGTCTATCACGTTATCGAGCATTCGAATCGCTGTCCGAACCGTGCTCGCCATGAGCGGTTCATCAAGCTCTCCATCTTCCTTGACGTGAGCGAGTAAATTCACCGAGCCGAGGTTACAAACTGCAGTTTCTTCTGCAGATGTATTCAAAAGGATCTCGGTACACAGATTCGAGCTGTGCACTACACCCATATGATCCTGAGGAGAGCGAAGATTTGAAGGATCCTTAAATGTGATCCATGGGTGTCCCGTTTCAAAAAGCATGCTGAGCATCTTTCGCCACAACGCTAGTGCCTCGACCTTCTTGAAGAGCTTTAACTCTCCCTTTTCAACCTGGTTCTCATATTCGAGATACCTTTTCTCGAACGCACTTCCATAGAGATCGTGAAGATCAGAGACATCACTTGGGCTAAACAAGGTCCACGTGCCGTTTTCCGCGACCCTCTTCATAAAAAGGTCCGGAATCCAATTAGCCGTGTTCATGTCGTGCGTACGTCGCCGCTCATCTCCCGTGTTCTTCCGGAGCTCAAGAAAGTCTTCGATATCGAGATGCCACGTTTCGAGGTAGGCACACATCGCCCCCTTGCGTTTTCCGCCCTGGTTAACGGCAACGGCGGTATCATTTGCAACCTTCAAAAACGGGATAACCCCTTGGCTCTTCCCGTTGGTGCCTTTGATCCACGAGCCGGTAGCTCGAACGTTAGTCCAATCGTTCCCGAGCCCTCCTGCCCACTTCGAAAGCTGCGCATCATCCGAAACTACTTTAAAGATGTGCTTCAGATCGTCCATTACTGTTGAGAGGTAACACGAACTCAACTGAGGATGGAGAGTTCCGGCATTAAACAACGTAGGAGTGCTCGATACGAAGAAGAATTCAGAGAGAACATTATAAAATTCAATCGCTCGAGCCTCTTTCTGCTCTCCCTCACCTATCGCAAGCCCCATTGCGACTCGCATCCAGAAAATTTGAGGAGTTTCGAGACGAGTTTCTTCGTGATGTATCAGGTATCGATCGTAAAGTGTTTGAAGCCCGAGATACGTAAACTTCTGATCTCGCTCAAGCTTCAACGCGTTTGCGAGAGAATCGAGATCAAACTCAAGGAGCTGAGGATCGAGCCGTTCAAGCTCAATGCCTTTCTTAAGATAGTTCTTAAAATATTTCTTGTGCGCTTCGACGAGATTTGGACTATGTGCATCGGTCGAGAGCGTTTCTCGATAAATCATATCGAGCAAGATACGAGCCGAAACATAGGCATAGTCCGGCTCTTTTTCGATACGGGCCTTCGCCGCCATGATGTTCGAAGCATCGATCTCTTCGACCTTAATACCATCATAGAAATTTCGAATTGAGTCTTCGAGTATCTCTTCGGACGAGGTTTTCTCTTCAAAACCGCGACAAGCAAACGCAAGTCTCGTTCGAAGCTCCCGCTCAGAGAACGAAAAAGTCGATCCGTCTCGAGCCTTTGCCTCAAACGTCCGGCCAGGCTCTTCGGCGGCAACCTCAAGCGGAACAGTTTTTCTCTCAATTTTTGCAACTGTGAGAGGAGAGCCAGCTTTTTCCCTCAGAAGCGCCCGGGTTGTGCGGTAGATGATGAAGTCTTTTGCGATCTGATAGTACCCCTCGGCCATCATCTGGCGCTCGATTTCATCCTGAATGAGCTCAACGTGGAGAGAGACTCCTTCTTTACTCAGCTGCAACGCTCGATTGACTACCCGAGAGGTAAGCATGTTCACGGCATGAACAACGTCTTGTGGGGTAGAGCCTTCTATTTTGAGAGAAGCGCGAAAAGCTCTTTCAATTGCAGAGGCAATTTTTAAAGGTTTAAATCGGACGAGGGTTTTGCCATCTCGACGAAAGAGCTTTAGGTTTCTTGGCGAATCCTCTCTCTGAATTTTCCTTTCATCTCGATAAATGATGTACCGACGGCCTACGTCATAATGTCCATTTTCAAGCAGCTTCTCTTCCACGAGGTCTTGAATTCCCTCGACAGAAAGACACGCGCCTTCCTTTGCTTTTTCAAATGCTGCTACGACAACCGCTTCAGCGACAACTCTGACAGCGAGGTGAATTTCTTTCGGGAGAGGCTCAGACACTGGAATATCTCGTGTCGCTCGAAACGCGGCCTCGATTGCTCGCTCTATTCGATCTTTTCGAAAGGGAACAAGCGTTCCATTCCGCTTTACAACCGTACACTCATCAATTGAATTCGGTACCCCAGAAGAAAACGGGGTCGATGACATCATCCGCTGCCCCCGGGCAAATTCGAGGAGAGAGCCCCCGTTCTCTTTTGTTGAAGAATGAGATTCTGATGACGACCCGGGTCTACCTTCTTGCATGCTCTTTGCTCCTAATTCCCTAACGAGTTTGGCCTACGAAGTCTCTCTTCACTGAACTTCCCCAGAAGGATTTCCCTTCAAGGGCTCTTTCTTCAAAGAGCGACAACCCAGGACGATGAAAATCTTTGCCCAAAAAAAGCGTCCTTCCCCCTTTTTCAAATTCAACGCGCTTTCAAACTCGATACAGCACGAAGCTCTTGAACAAGAAAACTGAGGTCAAAAACTTACCGGTCGACAATTCTTTCCAGCATCTGCTCTTTCCAGCATCTGCTCTTTCCAGCTTCTGCCGCACTTTTCGTCTCGTCCTCTCTTCGTCGGCCACTACTTTTGTAAACTCTCTCGAGAGGAACAGACTCTCAAAGCACCCCCCTGTTCGAGAACCACGAACTTCGGTCTCGAAAAGCACCAGTTGCTCCAAGCTGTTTCTATAATATTTCTATATACGGCAAAAAAAGGAAACGCTCCGCCGAAAAAACCGCAACCCCCGATCAAACACTATATGTTGTGTCGGGCACCAGACACATCCACTACATATATGGATTAATTATCACCTGACAACGACAAATCCACCAGCATCCCAAATTATTTTTTCAACTTTATCTAACTAACTAGAAATACATTTTTTTTGGATCAAAACTTTTTTATATTTTTCTGTTTTCTCCGTAAGGGATCCCACTGCATTACCTTTCCGCGTCGAAACAACTCCACTAACAACCTGAAATCACTCGATAAAAATAACTCTGTGTACATCCTGTCGATAAATTCTTCGAAGACCTAACGATACTTTTACTTTAGCCTCACTTTCCACAGCTCCGTTGATATGTGGAAAAAAAATAGGAACTCAACTCTTACCCCTGATCAACCGCTCCTGGTTACTCGCGCCCCCTTTTCTTCTCCATTCTCAAAGCCAAGAAAATCCTCTCAGCTTACATTCCCAGAGAATCCAGCTATAACTCCCCTTAAGAAGAGATTCAGGGCAAAAAATGGGATTAATCGTCACGAAAGACATCGAGTTTACCCACGGGGTTCTCAATTACCTGAACGCTGGGTTTCAGGGTGCGTTTGCCCACGCGAATGTCCTTAGTCAATTTGGCCTCCCAATAGAGTTCCTTCAGTCACCTGACGAGATCCGCCAGTCTGTGGTGCTTATCAACAAATGGCTCGACGAACTCTGGGAAGGAACTCCACTCTTTTCTCTTGATTGGGGTCAGCTTCGAGGAGAAGAACCCGCCAAAGCCTTCGACTTCCTCACCCTTCTCATGTCAGAGAATGCTTCTCTCAGTGATGACCTCTCAGATTTCCTTTCAAAGGGGTCATTCCACGAGTTGCAGCCCGACCAGATACGGCGATGCATAGGAATTTTCACTCGCTACGCGTATGCGAGAGATAATTATATTCGAGGGCTGCATGAATTGGCGAAGACCGCTAAGAGAGTCGAAGCTCAGAATCTCTACCGCCAGAGTATCGTGGATTCTGAAAAACTCGTCGCGGCTGCTCACGCGTTCCTTACTGACTATAATGCGAGAACTGATCAATCACCGGTATTTTACTCGACGCTATACGCTCAGCTGATTTCGCTTCCGGGATTGCTTCGGGCTCAGGCTCACGACATTAATCAGATGGTTACCATTTACGATGGTGATTTCACTTTCCAGAAGGCGTACATCCCTGATCATGAAGGAGCAAAATGGCTCTCTCTCGGCTTAGGTCCCACCGAGGCTGGTTATTGGCTCGCGTTTGATATTTCGGCTGAGGAAGCAGTCCGTTGGGCACAGGGTGGTATCGTTAGCCATCAGGAAGCGGGATTTTGGCGAGCTTGGGGATTTCCTCCTGAACAAGCCTCGGTTTGGTTTCAGTTTGAATTCGAGCCGCAAGAGGCAGCCATTTGGGCAAATGCAAGAATTTCTCCAGAAGATGCGGATCACTACCGGAAACACGGTGTCTCTCACCCATCTCTCATAAAGCGCTGAGTGCAGCCGTGGACCTCTGATATGAGAAGTCAATCACCAGACATATTTGCTCAGCAAGGAGTGGGGGACTCTTTCGTTCGCATGCTCGCTCCGATGGAGGGAGTGACTAACTCATTATTTCGAGAACAGATCCTGGGGGTCGGTGGAGCAGATGTTGTTGCCACTGAGTTTCTTCGGATTACAGGCGAACGACAAGGTGTTTCACCAATTGAACGGCACGAGTCGGTCCCCCTTCAAATCCAACTCATGTCACCGCATGCGCTCACCCTGGTCCACTGTATTGAGCACCTTTACCAAAACGATATTCTTCGAAGAGACGATTGGTTGGATCTTAATGTTGGTTGTCCATCCAAAAGAGTTAATTCTCGGGGTGCCGGCGCAGCACTCTTGAAAGATCCAGAACAGCTTCTCGCTATTATCTCAGCAGTGCGGGAAGTTCACCCGGGTGTGCTCTCGGTAAAAACGAGGGTTGGGTTTGATTCTGACGAAAACTATACAGAGCTATTAAAGGTTCTCTCTTGCGCTCCACTTGACTTTATCACGATTCATGCACGAACCCGATGTGATGCCTACTCTCAACCCGCAAACTGGAACTATCTCGCCAAAGCCGTAAACACGCTGCCATATCCTGTGATTGGAAATGGCGATGTGTTTTCCGCCCAACAAGCGGCCCTTCTCCGCGACTCGACTCACGTAAGAGGAGTTATGTGCGGGAGAGGCGTCCTCATTAATCCTTTTCTTCTTCGAGATATTCAGGACGGTCGACTCACTCCAGAACCTCAAGAGAGGAGAGCTGAATTGATCGATTTTTTCTTCTCTCTTCTTTCACGATACCAGGCGAGAGAACGGCGCTCAGGGAGGCGACTTACCGGCCCGGTAAAGGAGTTCTGCGTTTGGTTTTCTCGAAATGAGTTTCTCCCAGGGGGGCTTTTCACCTTAGCAAAGCGAGCTCGCTCCCTGGACGAGATTGCTGAAATTGCAGAGATTTTTTTCACGTCTCACCGAGAAACTCCAGCAGGCACGAATGTTCCAATACGAACTATTCCGGAGTCTTTCGAGTATCACCTTACATAGCTCACGACGGCAGCGCCCCTTATCATAACTCCTTCAGACTGAGGTTTCTAAAGAGTAAGGGTTTTATGCTTGCAGGTCTTGCAATTGCAAAGGGAGCAGAAGAGATCTTTGAGGCAGGACTTGATATGTCCTTCGGTGGTGGTCCACAAGCCGAACAACAGCGATCAGATCCACAAGTAGATAGATTGAGAGAGGCAATGGTTGCTGGCACACTCCGAGTAAGCGGCGCAGACGATCTCCTTGAACAGGTTCAGAAAAGCCTCATGAATCCCGCTCAGTTTGGCCTCTAATTTCGTGAAATTCGTTTTCTTTCCTGCTGGCTTCGGTAAGAATGGTTGAGGCTATCTCAAAGATGTATTCTGCAGCCTTTCGCCAAGAAGAAGCTGTTTAACGACATCAAGTTACTTTTGTTTTTTGTAGCTCTTGTTCATGCGAGCACCTTTATTTTCAAAAGTAGTCGTCCATTCGTTTGCCAGAGAGATCCCTCTTCGGAAAGTCCCGAATGATGATCTCGCCAAGCTCATGGACACAAATGACGATTGGATCCGGAAACGAACTGGTATTCAAACTCGATACTGGGTCGATGAACCTACCACCACAAGCAATCTCGGTTCAGCTTCGGCCAAAAAAACTCTCGCACTGGCGGGTTGTGACCAAGTAGACGCCATCATCGCAGCCACTCTCTCACCAGATTTCAATTTCCCCGGTATCGGGGTTCAAATTCAGAATGATCTGAATCTCGATTGTATCCCTGCGTACGACATACGGAATCAATGTTCTGGATTCCTGTATGCCCTCGAGATGGCGGGAGCTCTCATCGAGACAGGGGTCTACCAGCGGATCCTCGTCGTCGGGGCAGAAGTGCACTCGACTGGACTTGATCGAACGACAAGAGGGAGAGACATCGCGGTTCTCTTTGGAGATGGCGCCGGGAGTTGTATCGTTGAACGAAAAGACTGTTGTCATGCTCCAGGCCCGGTTTTTTCTCTTCTGGGGACCGAACTTCATTCAGACGGAGCCTTTGTCGATCAACTGTGGTGCGAACATCCTGGAAGCGCGCACTTCCCGATACGTGTTTCTGTGGATCTTGTTGAACAGGGAAAGATCTTTCCTACTATGAATGGAAAGCTCGTCTTCGAGCATGCCGTACGTCGAATGGTTGAGGTAAGCATGAGCCTGCTTGGGAAGCTGAATCGCCAGCCACGCGATCTACGGCTTATTATTCCACATCAGGCAAATCTACGAATTAACTCCCTCGTAGCAAAACAGCTCGGACTTGACGAAGAACAGGTGTTTAATACGATTCAAAAATACGGGAATACCACGGCAGCGACCATTCCTATCGGATTTAGTCATGCCGTAGAGGAGTGCGATCTAAAGCCCGGAGATCAGATTTTAAGTGCAGCCTTTGGAAGCGGATTTACATGGGGAGCTGCAGTTTTTGAGGTGGTGGACTAACCTCAGACAAGTCCATAAAACCGAAGTCGATGAGATGAATCTTCACGACAGCTTTTAGTCGTTCAATCGATAGCAACGGCCCCTGAGTGATTGTCTGTAACAGCTTATACAGTTCCTTCCGTTTGCCGGGTTGAAATCGATTCTCTCCACTCAGCTCGGATGGAACAAACCTCTTTGGAACAAGCCGTTCGACGTGACCAGGGCGATACTCGCCGCTTACTATCGGCATACGAGCAAGGAACGGTGAGGCGATGGCAAATGTATCAAATATGCTTTGGTGCGGATCGAGCACAAAAGAACGCATCCCAAGAGTAGCCGTAAGAATGATTTTTTCGTCCCTCTCTTTTTCTCTCAAGCCTGCAATCGCGAATTCGTGTTTTTCGTATCCATGAATACCACAAACAAAAAGCATGTTTGTTTTGGCATAAAAGCTCTTTTCATCTGAAATGCCGTGAAAAAACGGTCTACTCGTGGCAGTTGTAACGTCAGAAGTGCCCGGCTGATACACGACAGTCAGAGAGTAAAGTGCCGCCACAATACCTACTCCAGCGAGCACACGAGCAGGCACCAAGAGAGAAAAAACGAAGGCACTGAGGCAG
Organism: Bdellovibrionales bacterium; assembly: GCA_020434565.1. Classification (GTDB taxonomy): domain Bacteria; phylum Bdellovibrionota_C; class UBA2361; order UBA2361; family RFPC01; genus JAGRAO01. The sequence goes on along the minus strand of JAGRAO010000074.1, from coordinate 7,342 downwards.
AACGGAACGGCGAAAAAACGCCCACCCATAAAATCGCCACCAATCCAGTAAACATATCCGAGATAACCAACGACACCTAACATACAGAGAAACCCAGTTATGCTTTTTCGAAGAAACACGACGACAAGTGCTGCGACTTGGAGCAAGAGAGTTGCTGGATCAAAGTGCCAACTTTCTTGAAAATACCACCAGCCCTGCTCAAGCACGTCAGACCTCGCGAAAGGAATATTGAGCTTTGCATAGGCAGTATTTGGAACGAGAAAGCCATAGTACAAGAGCGAAAAGAGGTGCCAACAAGCAAGTACAAACACGGCGGGGGAGGCCTTTCGGAGCATCGCCACAGTCCCGGACTTCTTCCATACTTGATAAGCAAGGAAGACTGAGGCCGGCGCAACAAGAAGTGCTTGGTCGTGTCTTGTAAGAATCAGCAAAGCCGATAGAAATAGCACTTGTTGGACTCTGCACTTTTCAGAAAATGTGAGTGCGACCAAAACTCCGACGAGGAAATAGCTCAGCGGCGTCTCTAAGCCTGAGGAGGTATAGTCAACAAACGCCTTGGAGCTAAGAAGAAGGCCGAGAAACCCTCCTAACGCGAGAGCAGTCTCGGTATGATGCCGGCGCAAGGAAAGAACGGCGACATACCACGTCAAGGCTATACAGCTGACACTCAAAACCACAGAAGATACGATTGGAGAATTGAGAGAGAGATTTCCTGCCGCAAGCAGGAGAAACCACAGTGGATGGGTGTAAACCTGCACCCGTTCATGAATATTAAAGCGAGCACCAAATCCCTCGTGAAGATTGTTGAGGACACGAAAGGTTATAAATGCGTCATCCGAGATCCAAAACTGGCGCACCACAACATACATGAGGGGCAAACCGAGGATGAAATACAATACAGTCTGACGAACCGAACGCTCATTCACTCGAAATTTTCCCTCCAAAGACCACGGCTCGTTCAACAAACTTTCCGTAACCCTCTGAGATACTGGTAAAAGCCCACTTCGAAAGCCAGAGCGCGGGGCCAAAAAAACTCCAGAATGCCCGATTTGAGCAGCGATTTATGCTCTTTCTTGGACGTCGTCGGAAGAGACCGGGATAACTCTTCTTTCTTGTCGCAAAGGAGATGCATTGGAGGAGATACGAAGGAGGGCTAGGTCGGATGCCCGCCGACCGGTCCACGAGGATGAACAGGACACTTCTCGAAAAAAACTGTTTAACGATTTATCGGTTCCTGTATCCTAATGATGAAGGCAGTAATCTGATCTTCGGTTTTATTGGGGGTTTTGCAGTATGAAGGGTGTGAGTGCCGTCTCAGTTGGCGGTTTGTGTGGAAGCATGTCGGCTGTCGTTTCATTGTCTGCGGGGATTCCTCCCGTCGAACTTCTCTTCTCGTCTGTCCTCATCTTGATGTTTTTCTCTATGTGCTGGGCCTGCTTTGCGGGGATATTTAGCGCTCCGGCTCCTGAAAGCGAAATGGATCAGATCTATCGGTTCACTCGATTTGCGACGGGCCTCTCTTTGGCTTGCCTCTCAGTTGCGGTGCTCTCCGCTTCGACTCTCAAAATCTCACTGTTTTTCTCCCTCAGTTTGGTCGGAGCCTTTCTCGCAAGCACCGCCCTACTGCTCTTGTACTTCTGCTCGGCAGCGTTCCTGTTGACTGTCGCCACGAATCGACGGGCGGGAGGCTTCTTGGGTCACTAACAAAAGTGGAGGGCCCTTCTGCCGAAGCAACCGGGCATTCCTCCGAAGGACGAAAAAGGACCGAGGGAAGTTCTGGACAAATACCCGACTTTAAACCGTGTTCAAGCGACTCTGAGAGCTTGATTTCGAGTTTTTCATGTTCGTTTTCTCCTATCGAACCCCAATTGATTGATCACTTTATTTCTCCAGGTACAATTGTGCCCCATGAATGCTCTCTCCTTGTTGGTCCAAGGCGGCCCCGTCATGTACGTGCTCTTCGGAATATCCGTGGTGGCAATGGGGCTAATCGCCTTTAAAATGTATCAATTTTCTCATGTTCGACTGAGAGATACTGAGTTCATTGAGCCCTTGCTCGCCAAACTCAGAAAGGGAGATTTCTCCGAAAGCCTTCACGATCTTGAGATTGAAAAGAATCCAAGTGCTGAACTTTTGGCTGATACTGTTCGAGCATGTCTTAACGATCAGTTTTCTGTTGAAGATATTCATTCTGAAGTCGGTCGATCTGGCTCTCGAGTTCTTCGGGAGCTCGAACACTCTCTCCGAGTGATTGCAGCAATAGCCCAACTTTCCCCCCTTCTTGGATTGCTTGGGACCGTCTTGGGAATGATAAACGCCTTCTACAAGCTCCAAGGAGCACAAAATCAGGTGAGCCCAGCCCTCCTTGCAGGCGGAATCTGGGAGGCGTTGCTGACCACCGCAGCTGGGCTCATGATTGCTATTCCAACCCTTGCTGCGCTGTATTACTTGGAGGGCGAAATCGACAAGATTCGTTCGACAATGAAAGATGCGACGACGAAAGTAATTCTACTGCTGCGACCGAGAAATTCACGTTCCCTCCAGAATGATCGGGGCGAAGCACACCGCAGGACGACAACAAATGGAATTTGAGGGGACGAAGCGAATTGCACCGGAGCTGAACATCGCACCGCTCGTTGACGTGGTTTTTCTTCTCCTTATTTTTTTCATGCTCACGAGCACACTCCTTGAGCGAAAAATGATTGAGGTGGATCTTCCTCTCGCTGGGTCAGCAGCTTCATCTTCAGAGCTTGCTCCTGTGACCATAACCCTTCGAGGCACTTCCGAGATTTTCCTCAATGGAGAAATATCATCACAGGAAACACTTGCGAACGAGCTCGCAAACTTTAAAAATCCAGAGGCCCTCGTACTTATTCGAAGTGATCAGGCGGTCCAGGTCCAAACGCTCGTATCGGTAATTGACACTCTGCGAGATCAGAACTTCTCGAATATCTCGCTTGAAACAATAGGCCGGAATTAGGTCGATGGCGGCTTCTCAGCGAACATTCTTTCTCCTATCAGCCATCGTGCACTGCTCATTCCTTGTGGCTGTCGCACATTCTCCTCTTCGCTGGGGAAGGACGGCTTCTCCTCCTCACATTCGTTTTCGCATAGCCCCGCCAATATCGAGTAATACGTTCTCCTTAGCACCAAGCATTTTGACTGAGGCTGAAACAACCAAACCTCAACTGAAGCAGAATCGAAATCCTTTTCACAGGATCCATCCTATTTCAGAGCCAGCCTCCCAACCTGTGGTTCAAGATCTCTCTCTTCCTCGTCATTCGCTTCCGACAAAAGACGAGCACCTCGCTCCCCCGGAGGAATCGGTTCAAGAAAGAGATGATTACTTAACCCTCGTCCTCGCCGCACTTGAAAACGCAAAACAGTATCCAAGACGAGCGTTGCGTCGCAGAGTCGAAGGAACTGCACTGCTTTCCCTCGAGATTGCGAAAACAGGTGGCCTGAAGCAGTACTCTGTAGAGCAGTCATCGGGAAGCGAGATTCTTGACGAAGAAGTTCGGGAAATGGTCAAACGGGCTCATCCATTCCCTCCTTTTCCACCTGAACTCTCAGAATCGGTAATTACCTTCAAGGTGCCGATCCAGTTTCAAATGAATTTTCGTTAAGACTTTGATAAAGCCTACCGAGGCTATCCTCGATGGAGCTCTGCCTGGTGCACCTTTTCCGCTTCAGCAAGAAGAAGTTCAGTAGAGATCCGCTCTTTGTAATTTGCTTTCGCAAAGAGAAAGCGGATGACACCTTTACCATCAACGATCAATGCTGCAGGCACCGGAAGTAAGTGATGGGTTTCACCGGAGTCCGCCTCTATGTCTATGTGGTAACTCTCTTTGTATTTTTTGAACGTGAGATCATCCAGACGAAAAGCGAGTCCCATAGCTTTGGCCAACTGCATAGAAGAGTCCGAAAGTAAGCGATAGCCAAGCTCATGCTTCTTGCGGCTCTCGCGTAGTTTTTCAGGACGGTCGGGGCTCACAGCAAGAATTTGAAAGCCATTTTTTACGAGCTGCCCTTCAATTTTTTGAAGCTCCCCGAGATGAGTGTTGCAGTAAGGACACCACCCTCCTCGATAAAAAATGAGAATAGTTGGCTTGTTCTCTAAGAAAAAGGAGAGAGAGCGTTGCTTTCCAAACTCATCTCGAACCAGCGCTTCGGGTACCTTCTCACCTACAGACAGAGGTTTTACTTCGTCTGCCGAGTGAGGAACGGCTTCTTGTTCGGCAAACAGGACGACTCCGTGGCAGAAGGTGATCCATACAAAAGCAAGCAACAACATTTTTTTCATTTTCACCCTCCTTTCTTCAAATTGAATGACTTCGAGCAAGGAGGGGATCAACCACTCCGGCATCCAAAAATCCCTTTGCCCTCAAACGACACGCGGGGCATTCTCCACAGGGAGGAAACTGTCCCTCATAACATGTATGAGTGAACGCGAGCGCCTCAAGAGCACCGACATCTCGAGCAAGCTCAACGGTTTCTTTCTTTGAAAGATTCATCAAGGGAGTGTGAATTTTGACTGGAATCTCTATCCCCAACTGAAGCGTTCGCTCGAGAGCTATCATGGTGTCAGCTCGACAATCGGGGTATCCGCTAAAGTCAGTCTCACAAACGCCGGTCACAATGTCGTGTATCCCCTTTTGATACCCGTACGCCGCCGCATAGGTAAGGAAGATGAGATTTCGCCCCGGCACAAACGTATTTGGAAGCCCAAGCGGGCCTTTTCCTTCAACAGGCATTTGGGCCATCAACGCATTACCGCCGAGCTCAGCGAACCCACTCAGTGGCAGCTCACGATGAGCAAATCCAAATTTTTTACAGATCTGAGAAGCAGATTCCAGCTCAACTCGATGACGTTGACCGTAGGCAAAACTCATCGCCTCGACACTTCGAAATCTCTCACGTGCCCAAAAGAGACACGTCGTTGAATCTTGTCCACCAGAAAACACGACCAATGCATCTTTTTTTTTGAATGTCGTATCGTTGACCATGTTTTCTGAAATTTTTTCGACTCAGTCCTTCAAAAAAGTAACAGACAAGCCATCGCAGGAGAAAAGCTCCTATGATTTGCCCTTTAAAGAGATCGTTAGTGCCATATCAGCAACTGGTTCGTCATACTGATCTGCGAGAAACGCCTTTACGGATACGATCTCTTCGACCCTCTCTTGGGACCGCACTGCTCGACCGACAAGAGCTTCGATCTTTTTACCATCTCTGCAAACAAAATCGACGCTCTCTTGGGGTCGCCTCAAAAAATCAGCACGAAAATTCTTAAAGACAAAAGAGATTGGTTTGCGACTCCGTTTGATGTGATCGAAGGCAATAAGTCCACACGCACAGTCAGCGCCTACGGCAAGCGCACCAAAATACATAGATCCAAGATGATTTCTTGACCTTCGAGCCAAAGGAATTCGGAGAATACAAATCTCTTCGTTCAGTTTAATCACTCGTGGTGAGAGATAGCCTATCATCGGAATTTTGAAGCTTCCAAATATCCGCAAGAGAACTGTTTGTCGAAAAGATGTTGAAAAAAGCGACGCAATCACTGGAAAGTCCTTCTCAAGGTGAGCCTCTACCATCCTGCTGCGCCGGTCTGATTTGGCACTCCCTTGTCGGTTCAGAGACACCCTCTCTTTGTTCTCTCCGAGGAAAGCGCCCACTAGACCTTGGCAGAGTATCAAATGTCCTCTAGCGCTGCAGAAAATTCAACAATTTTAATGAATTATATTCTTTGACAAATACGAACGTTCGTGCTTTTATTAAGTATGTCTAAAGGCCTTAAAACCAAAGAGCTAATCCTGAAGGAAGCCTTCGCCAAAGCAGGTGAGGTCGGCCTTTCAGGCTTAACGATTGGTGATCTCTCTTCCACTCTCGGTATGTCAAAGAGTGGACTCTTTGCTCACTTCCAATCAAAAGAAAATTTAGAAGTTGCGGTCCTTGATTGGACTCGGGCCAAGTTTGCCAGGACTGTTCTAGGTCCAGCGTTAAAACATCCCAGGGGAGAACCTCGTCTTCGAGCTTTTTTTGATAATTGGATCACATGGATTGAGACCGAAACGATTGGAAAAGGTGGATGCTTAATTGTCGGAGCGAGTATTGAATATGACGACCGCCCTGGAGTTGTTCGAGATTCCCTCCTCTCACTTCATCAAGAACTCCAGAATTCAATTACTCGGATGGTGCATGCTTGCATCGAGGAAGGGCACTTTTCTGCAGAGGTGGATCCGGAACAGTTCGCGTTTGAATTGTACTCTCTGATCCTCGGATTCCATCACTTTTCGAGAATGTTGGGCGACGAAAAAAGCCTCCAGCGACTACGCCAATCGTTCGAAACATTGATGAAGCATGGGAAAACATATGAACAGTAATATGCAAAGTCAGTCTCAGCAAAACGTACGATTCTATCGAAATGTTGCAAGAACGTTTCGAGTCCTCGAATCAATCAGCCCTTGCTTTGCCGCTCGTTGTGCCGGGCGTCTCTTTTCAACCCCAATTCGAAAACCGCTCAAAGAGTATGAGGTGCAGTTTCTCGAGGAGGGAGCCCCACTCTCGCTGTCTCTTTCCGGTGGTGAGATCCAGGGCTGGCGCTGGGGAAGTGGCCCCGCAGTACTCCTCGTTCACGGATGGAGCGGAAGGGCGGCACACTTTCACGCCATAGGAAGAGAGTTGCTCACGCGAGGATTCTCTGTGATTGCCTTTGACAAACCGGGTCACGGGCTTTCTTATGGCCGAGAGTCAAATCTTATCCTCTTTAATGAAGCAATTGAGAGGATCTCGAAGTTTTATGGGCCGTTCGTTGCAGTTGTTGGACACTCTCTGGGATCACTTTCAGTTGCTTTCACTGCTTCGCAGTTTGCTCTCGCGGAGAAGCTGGTACTCGTCAGCCCTGCCATCGGGGTAAATCATGCAGTCGAATATTTTATCGATACTGCTGGTATTTCCCACTCGTTAGCAAAACTGATGATGGGCGAGTTTCAAAAGCGATATCACGTCGATTTTTCTTCGCTTGAAATATCATCACTTGGGCCAAACCTGCCCCTTGAAACGCTGGTTTTCCATGACCAAGACGATCACATGATTCCGTGGGAGGAGACAAAGGAATGGGTAGATCGGTCGCCCTCTGCATCGTTACAACTTACACAGAGACTTGGACACTACAAAATCCTTTCAGATCCTTCGATCGCGAAAAGGATCGGAGATTTTATTTGTCCAGCGAGGGCGAATATTCGGGAACTTTTTTTAAGTGAGTACGCTCTGTAGACAGCGAAATCGGTCCACGTGGCGACCCCCCCTTGCTTGCATACAGTTTCATCTTCATACGTTAGAT
>JAGRAO010000073.1 GCA_020434565.1 Bdellovibrionales bacterium | reverse complement strand
ATTTTTCAGTAATCGTGTCATCCTGAACCTTTCGCTCGGTGAAAATGCTTGGGCCAGTAGCACCAACGTTTGTCCAACGGATGCCGGCGATCGTAAGTTCTGTAAGATCGACTATGACCCAAAGCGCCTTTTTGCCTACTACAAAAGTTGGCGCTACACACAAGTGCCGACTCCTTTCACATCGAGTATGGTTGAGTGAAGTTTTCGTACTCGCCATAAGCGCTGAATCTTTCGTGGGCGAGAATCCAAGGGCTTCGGCAACCTCTGGAGCATGTATCGCAATTTGGATAGCGAGGTCCTTGAGATGAGGAGGGATATTCGGCTGGGTTTGAGGGAGGTGTCGAATATCGAGCACCTTCGAATGAAGGGTATCCACCAGCGCCATACTCGTGAGGTTCAAAGCAAAATTATAGAGCTCGACAGAAAAAGAGTCGTTTGGAGCAATCTGTGCAAACTGCGGTGGAATATCGGTTGCGTTGACCGGGTATACTCCGAAGACTTCACTGAGACGCAGGTCCTTTGAGCCATCCATCGTGTATTCAAGAAAGCGCGGGTCAGAGAGAGCAAGTGCTTCGGCACGCGCTGCCTTTCCCTTGAGCTTCGGAAGTCTAAGTACAGAAGGTGAAAAATTTGAGAGCGTCTCTATTTCTCGTTTTCGAGAGGTAAGGCCAGGGGTATCCTTCGGTGGAATGATCTCAGAAATAGACGCGTTGAGGATATGTTCAGCTTCTTGGGCTTCTTGCGAAAGAATGCTCTCTGCAGCTAAGTAATCAGAGATGGATACGCAAATGGAGAAAATGAAAAGAGAGATGAGGACCGTTGTCTTTGCTCTTTTCACAGCAACATTAAGTATCTTTTCTCTCTCGTGCACCACGATAGCTTCACACCCGAAATCAACTGGATCAATTGATAGAATGACCAAAGTTGAGATTGGGCGAAAGCTCTTTTACGACAATCGCTTGTCGTTTAACGGAGCGAAATCATGTGCGAGCTGTCACTCACCTCAAATGGCATTTACAGACGGCTACCGCCGTTCGTTGGGTTCTACGGGTGATCTGCATCTGCGAAACGCGCCGACCTTGTTAAATGTGGGTGACAACAAATACTTCACAGCAGGTGACCCGCGAATTCAACGACTTGAGGACCAAATTCGAATTCCTCTCTTTGAGACAGTCGTGATTGAACTTGGGGTATCCGGACACGAAGACGAGGTTCTTCAGAGATTCGAGCGAGATAGAGAGTTTCAACTGCTGTTGGAGAAGTCTGGACTAGAACCTCAGAAATTGAATTGGGAGCTTATTATCGGTGCACTTGCTGAGTATGTCCGTTATCTCGAATCACGAGACTCTCCGTATGATCGATATCTCAAGGATCCTATTGGATTCCCGTTATCGAATTTGGCTGCCCTAGGTGAAAAGCTCTTTTTTTCAGAGCGCCTCCACTGCTCTCACTGTCACGGAGGAAGAGATTTTGATGAGCCATCCGGGGACGAGAAGAAGTATTTCCGCCAGAACGGATTTACCGCTCTCGAAAAAATCGACTCCCATCGAGAAACGACCAGTCGATTTGATAGAGGCCTCGAGGGTGTAACGGGAGATCCTCGGGACCATGGAAAGTTTCGGATTCCAACTCTTCGAAACGTAGAAATTACTGGACCGTATATGCACGATGGGAGTATCGAATCTCTTTCAGAGGTAGTCGAGATTTACTCTCGTGGAGGACTCTTAGGAGCTCCGAGAGACCCGACCCTAGAATCATTTTCCCTGTCCAAGGATGAGAAGCTGGCCTTGTTGAGCTTCCTCTCCGCTCTTACCGATAGCTCCTATTCAGGTGAGAATCCCACAGAGGAGCACTCATCTTCCTTTTGATCGTCCGATTGAGGAGACCTTACTCTCTTGATAATTGCTCTTCATGAGTCAGAGATTCCCGAGATTCTCTGTCGAGATAGCGCAATGCTGCCACAAGCGCTTTCACACGAAAACGAGGGGGTGGAGAGAGGCGTGTTTTTCTTCTCTCCCCACTCTCGAGCCCCCTCAGAGTGCTTACTCAGTAGCTCCGCTTCTCTTCAAGAGATCTGCAATCTCTGAGTTGGAGCGATTTTGAGCCAAGGTGAGGGCTGTTCCGCCACTCTGATCCTTTGCGTTCATATCGGCCCCTGCTTTGAGAAGCTTTTCGGTCGTCTCAACTGAATCATTTTCAACGGCGACCATGAGAGCAGTTTGCCCGTAATCATTCGTTACATTTGGGTTCGCTTTTGCCGCAAGCAAGAGATCAAGGATCTCGGGCGAATTGAGAGCTTGAAAGATCGGAGCTCCTCCGCTCTGAGGCTTTGCATTCGGATCAGCTCCCGCTTCGAGAACTGCTTTTACCATCGAAGCATTTTCCTGGCTTATGGCGTAGGAAAGCGGAGTGTAATAGGAACTCGAAGGATTGAGATCTGCTTTGGCCGTAGCGAGGACTGCCAGGAGTTCTGGCTGATCATTCTGGACTGCCATAAGAGTCGGAGTATCTCCGTTCGAATCAGCAATATTTGGATCTGCGCCAGCAGTAAGGAGCGCTTCAAGAAGCTCCTTATTGCCATTTTGAACAGCCATGAGTACTGCAGTCGTTCCGTTTGGGGCCTTGTGGTTTACGTTTGCTCCGGCTTGGGCGAGAGCTTTTACGACCGGGACACTCCCCATATCAGCCGCTCGAAGAAGGGCAGTGTGTCCAATCCCATCCACGAGATCCTTATCAGCGCCGCCACTCAGAAGCGCCTGCACAACTTCTAGATTTCCTGCTTGGGCTGCCCATGAAATGACAGGGCGATTGTTCTCCTTTGTATTCGGATCGGCACCGGCTTCAATTGCAGCTTTCACTTGACCAGCGTCCCCGAACATCGAAGCCTTTATCAGCTTATCGTTGGGTGTCTCTTCCTTAGGCTCCCTGGCAAAGAGCGGTTCACCGTTGATCTCCCCGATGATTTCTCGTTGTTCACCAGCTGGTTCTTGACTGGCATCAGGAACGAAAGGCTCTTCAGTTTGGGCAACTTGAACCTGTTCGTTCTGTTTCTGACCCTGTTCCTTGAGAAAGTCTTCAGTAAGTGGGTCGCGTCGCGTAATCAAACGGTCGGGAATTCGAATTGTCTCTCCTAACTGGAGATTCTTGACTTGAATAAAGGGATTTGCAGCTTCGATCTCTTCCCAATTCGAAGAGTTTCCAGTGTACCAGCGTGCAATCAAACCCAAAGTCTCTCCTGGATACTGAATCGTGTGACTTACAAAGGTTTCAGGACGAGGGGCGTCGTTAGCGCTCGGGGGTTGGCTCTTTGGTGCACAACCAAAGAAGAAAAGGACACTCAGCATCGATAAAACGAAAAGACGCATAGCTGCCTCCAGTAAAAAGCACGCTTATTTTCGGAACTGGATATACCACTTCTTACTCGGAACCTAAAGAAATGGACGTTTAAGGATTGCTCTTTGGGCCGGGAAAGTCTTGCTCTAGGGGGATCAAGACAACTGAGAACTCCTGGTCTATGTGCTCAGGAATCGGAAAGCGAGCCTTCCCGCCCGTCGGTTCGAAAAGAGCTGTTCCCGAATGGAGGAGCTCACCTAAACAAGAGAGGAGAAAAATGTTGACGGGAGAACGAGAATCTCCCAATCGAGTTAAGAGCAAGAGGTCTTCTGATTGAAGGAATTCGCATTTGACACCGGGCCCGAAAAACTCGGCTACCGATCCATCAGTTTCTTCAGGAATTTCGTAGAGAGAAAAGAAATGCACCGAATGAATTTGCGGAAACGGAGCTTCGAGCACATACTCTTTTCCTCGCTCCAAGTTCGCAAAACAGATCCGGCCGTTGTTATCAAACAACTGCATTCGGACTATTTCAGACGATTCTGCTTCCCGCAGCACAACCCCAAAATGAATTCCCTCGACAGGGATCTCTCTTCTCCCCTCATCGATCCTGATCCAAAGATGAAAGCGGTTCAGACGAATATCAGGTTGATGGAGGACGGATAGAGAAACCTTTTCAAACGTGAGAATCTCACTCGACTTTTCATTGACCCTAAGCCCACGAAGAATTCTAGACAAATGACCTTCGATCGGAGCTGAGAACGAGCCCTTCTCAAGACGAAGTTCCGGAGGTTCTCCATCTCTCTCAGGTTGGGAAAGCGGTTGGGAAGGGGACATAGAGGAAGACTATCACAAGAGCTTCATTGAGCCTGAAAGAATTGCTCGTGCTTCAACCAGAAAGTTCTTTCACGGTGAGATACACCCGAAACTTTGGGAAGGAGTGTTCTACATAATGGAAAAACCTACGGTTTCGCTAATTTTTCTTTGGTCGAAGCACTTTGTAGTCTTGCCTCCCTACGGTCGGGAAAAGTACCGCGCAGTAATTGTACGAGTGAAAGAATTTAATGGTCGCGGTACTATTCGATGAGTAGAGACCCTTTTTCTGAATGAATCCGAATATGGTCAAGCACTCGCTGATGAATATGTCCAATAATATAATCTGCCCAAATTCCCCAATATTCACTGGGCTTAAGTCCAACCTGATACCATGTCGTCCCCTGTAACAGAACGCGGTCATGGGGAAGCTGAGTAAGCTTAAATTGGCCTCGTTGGCTCTTGGGAAATGTGAAGAGGTGCTCGGGGTGGATCTGTCCCCAGACAGAGAACTCTTCCATCGCCTTCGGTTGCTTGCGTACATCGAAAGCAAGCCTATGAGGAGCATCCCACACTGTAATCGGTTCAACAAAAGCCCCCGTTGAAAACTCGCAGTAACGAATCGCCCCAACCCCGACTCCTTCAATTCTGGCCCGGATCGGATAAGCGATTCCGGTTCTGAAGAGAAGAGAAGTTGGGGGATCAATTTCGGGGAATGCAACTACATTCTCCCAGACACGATCAATAGGTGCTTCGATCACGGTTTCAGTCGTTACTTGGCGCAGTGCTTCCGAGAAAGTCAAACGTTCGAGCTGAATGAGTCCCACGAGGACTATCGCAGAAGTTAAAAAGTGGATCTGCACCGGTACCGGCTTTGTCCGAAGCGCTATCGTCCTGCCGAGTAGTCCTCCGAGAAGGGCACCTACTGCGACAAAAGGGAAAGCCATGAGCATGCAAAATACCCCTTCGAGCGCAAAGAGAAGGACGATAGAGCTTGCGCATAAAAGCGCGAGGAGGCTTATCTTAATGCTTCCAGCAGTTGTTGCATGAGAACTCTGATTATACGAGTAAGAAGCGAGCGCACCTATCGCCGTCGGAAATCCGACAAAAAGTACAGTTGCATAATTACTGTAGCCAAAATAAGCGAGAAGCGCTCCAAGCAGCGCTAAGAGAGCACCATACAAAAGCGAAACCAATATACTTCTATAGGTATCTGTCGATTGATGACTTGCTTGGTCGATGAGGGGCGCTGGTCGTTCTGGAGCAAGACTCAGAATGAGCATCAAGCCAAAGTTCCAGAGGGGAACAATCAATCCAAATCCGACCCATGGCGAGAAGCCAGCGTTTAGGGCTCGTCGAACTGACATGCTCAAGCCCACCCAGAGGAAAGGGAGAGACCAGAGAGTAAGAGCAAAGAGATAAATCGGCGGAGTTAGAAAATGAGAAGACCCAAGTCTATGGCTCGCAAGAGGCGAGAGAAACTGAAGAGGTGAGAGAGTGAGTCCGCCACTATAGTGATAGTAAAGAGACGCCTCTCCCAGGTACTTTAAAATGAACAGCCCCACTCCCGAAGAGAGATATGCTCGAGGAGTAACTGGCTCTCGAAGTCCAAACCAGAGTCGAAGGAGTTTCTGGAGAGACATGTGATATCTCCTTTCAAAGGTACCAAAGGGGAACTGGAAGAGCCTCGGTATTCGCCTATTATCGCCCCGGGGTCAAGAAATATTATGAAGGGCTACTAGAGCTCGCGGAAGTAAGCTTTCTCGAAGTCGATCAGCGTCGCTTTCCGGTTGTTATAAACAATAATGGCAAGGGTGCAAATTTTTTCTAGCGAAGAAGGGCTGAACTGGTCTTTTCCCAGTTCGAAGCGAGATTCGTCACTTTCTTTACAGAGGTTTCGACCTGCCCCAGTTGAATTCGGGCCTGTTCGGAAATCTCTACGATGTTCTGAAGCAACATCACGAACTGCTCACCTCCATCCATCCGGACAGAGATCGTTTTTCCAGTCACGTAGCCAAGTTGAAGATTGAGAAGCAACTTTGCGAGAGCCTCCCTGAAGCTCTCAAAATCGTGGAGCGTGCTTATGAGAGAGCGAATGTTTTTTATCGAGGTTGAAAGGGCGTGTTCAAAGCCCTCCTGTACCTGACCCATCAGTTCATCAATAGAAGCTCCGAATTGTAAGCGCTCTTCGTGGAGTGAGAGCGAGCTCTGCTTTTTTGTTTCTTGGAAGTACTCTTGAATCTCTTTTGCCAAGGTGCAGAATGAGACTGAAAAGGATGTCTCCAGCAGAGCACTGTTCAAATGGTTCATCTCTTTCGTAAATATTTCTGACTCTGAGTTTATACCTGTTGCTACATGTGAAACTTCTTCGCTGATGACTCCGAGTGCTCTTCCCTTCTCCGCAAGGCGAGCTGCCACAATGCTTGCGTTTACTGCCGCTCGAGAAATTTGAAATCCCATGTTATCAAAGAAGGACCGCATTTCTGACATCTGCTCACGGAGTTTGAAGAGTCCATCGAGTTCTTTGAAAATAGAAGAAAAGGACCCTCTTGTGACCGCTTGGTCCCTACCAAGATGCGCATTGCGAGAGCGAATCTCTTCTCGAAGCGAAATCGTCATGAAGTCATCATAGCTTTCGAAATTGAGTTCTTTGATCTTTTTCTCAAGCAGAGTTCCAGCCTCTATCATGCCCTGGCGCCAATCTTTGCCGTAAGACAGCTCTGTTTTGAGGAGTTCTGCATAGAGTGACTTAACGACGGGAAAGATATCAGTTGAGGGTTTAAGGCGCATCGACAGAAATCCGCCTTGAATTGGTGTGACGAGGGCATATACCCAATAGTACTCTCCAGTTTGAGCCATATTTTTTACATACGCCCCAATCGGCTTACCTGCGAGGAGGTAGTCCCAGAGTAACTTGAAGACGCAACGGGGCATGTCGGGGTGGCGAATAACGTTGTGCGGTTGTTGTAAGAGGTCTTTGCTCTGGAACGCTGAAATGCTGACAAAGATATCGTTAAATCCGGTGATGACTCCTTTCGAATCTGTAGTTGAGAAGAAAAGCTCCGAAAGCTTGAAATCACGAGACCGGTCGACAGGAGCAATGGTAGATTTTTTCATAAAGCAAGATCCTAAAAGGTAGATCGGTTATCTGAAAGATATACTGAAGAGAAATTGTTGAGGTTTATCCCGGAAGCTTTTGTCGATTGGGGTCCCTGGCACAGTGTTTGCCATAGGAATATCTGGCAGCAGCAATGGATCTGACGATTGAGAAGAATCCATGTATATCCTCCTTGTTAGCGCCTTTCTCTCTCTGCCGTCATTTGCGGTGATGAGCGATTTGCTTTCCCAGGCTGTTTTGGTGACTGTTGAGGGATCCGGAGAAGAGATAGCACCTGCTTCTCTCAGTGAATTCGGAAGAAGGAGAAAGCGCAAAAAGCCTAAGTGCCGGGATGGAAAGGATAATGACCACGACGGCTTGGTGGACTATCCAGACGATCCTGGATGTAGAAGTCGTAGGGATCGTTCAGAGAAAGATTCATCCGAAGATGTCGGGGGAACAGTGGGAGCTGACTTGAATGGTCGGAGACTCTTTCCATCTGACAACCCGTGGAATCAAGATATCTCTGCAATGCCAGTTGATTTGAACTCCGATGAACTGATCTCTAGCATCGGGCGTAACACAGGCCTTCACCCAGACTTCGGCACGTTTTGGCAGGGAGCTCCAAATGGGATTCCATATGTAGCAGTTCGCGGAGATCAAAAGAAGAGTACAGTCGATTTTTACTACCAAGATGAAAGCGACGCGGGTCCGTATCCTATTCCAAACAATGCGCCAATTGAGGGTGGGGAGAATGGGACAGGAGATCGACACATTCTTATCCTCGATTCCGATAACTGGACTTTGTACGAGCTGTATGATGCACGGAAGAGTGCTGGTCGCTGGACCGCTGGTTCGGGGGCTATCTTTGATTTAAATTCAAATGAACTTCGCCCCGAAGGATGGACCAGCGCCGATGCAGCGGGGCTTCCTATTCTTCCCGGTTTGGTTCGGTATGACGAAGTCGTCACTCGGGCTGAAATTAAGCACGCGCTCCGCTTTACTGCCTCTGTGACGAGGAAGGCTTATGTCGCTCCAGCACGTCACCATGCAGGTAGCCGAACCGATGAAGATCTCCCGCCGATGGGGATGCGAGTTCGTTTGAAGTCTGATTTTGATATCTCTGGGTACTCCCAAAACGTGCAGGTAATCCTTCGGGCGTTAAAAACCTACGGCATGTTTCTCGCTGACAACGGGAGCGATTGGTTCATCTCCGGGGCGCCCGATTCTCGCTGGAGCGACGACGAGCTCTCGGAACTTTCAAGCGTGAAAGGTCGCGATTTCGAGGTCATTCAGATGGGAGAAATTGTAGAGGACTAACCACTTCTCCCAGGAGGAATGAACGTGCCGTAGCGAAGCAATTCGAGTATCTTCTCCTGCACGATGAGCCGATCTTGTGACTGAGCTCTCAGATGGGATGAAGGTTCTTGTTCTGGGGAGTCCTTATAGTCCATTTATCTTCTCGTGTGTGAGGTGTTCCCCAGTAGGCAGGGACACTCTTTCAAGTCGTGTGATAGAAGAGAATGTGCTTGCTTTAATTGTATGCGACAGAGAGAAGTCCATAGTGAGAATTATTTCCTTGGGGTGGCTCTGACATTTGTCTATCTGAGCCTTTCCCTTCTTTTCTCAAAATTTATTAATTCAAATGAAATCTCTAAGTTCACCGATGCGATGTTGGAAATTGATCCCTCATGGATTCCGGCATATTCACTGAGCAAGAATCTCTTCGTTGAACGTCAATGGCTCTTTCAGCACTTCATGCGTCCGTTGCTTGAGACGGGAGGCTTTGGATTCGCAGCCTTGGTTGGAAGGCTTTTCAGTTTTCTGTTGCTCGCTTTTGGATGGATTTCACTTGGAAAGGCTCTTCGTATCAGGACGAGCTTACTCATTTTCGCTCTCGCAGTTCTCATTCCCCGGCAATCTCTTGTAGCGGGGGAATGGATCTTTCTTGGAGTAGAGCCAAAAGTTTGGTGCTATGGCTTTTGCTTCATCGGATTGTCAAAACTCCTTAGGCCCATTGAATCACTTCAGGGCACGGCTTTCTGGTTTGGACTTGCTACAAGCGTTCATCCCCTGGTCGGCTTGTATTGCTCTCTTTCGGGTTTCGGATTGCTCCTCCTCATGCAACCGTCAGTAGCTTTTTCTCTCAAAAACCTCGCTCGAGGTGGCCTCATGTTCCTCTTTGCTGGAATCTTTGCCGTACGTCCCGTTCTCGAATTTCTTTTTCAGCCTCATCTCCATCAGTCCTCTCCCCAGAGTCCGAACTCTTCTTTTGTTTATGTTTTCTTGAGAACTCCTCATCATCTTGACCCTTGGAGCTGGCCCCATGGGTGGTGGTACTATGCCGCAATATGTTTTTCTCTCATTGTACTGCTTCTCATCTGCCTCTACCAACTCCCTAGATTTCAATTGGATCGAGATGGTCGGTTTGCTGTTCGATCTCTTGTGACCTTCACAGCGCTCACCTGCTTCCCTTTCGCTTTCGGACTTGTGGTTCGTTTCTTTGATCATGAAGGGAAGATTCTTCAGCTGTATCTCTTTCGTGTAGCTGATGTGATGGTTCCGCTTACGACAGTGCTTCTGGCGGCGGTCTTTTTGGAACGGCTCCTTGAGTTATCTCAAAAAAGCTTTCTTGACACGTGGTTGAAAGGGGTTGTCCTCACCCTCTTCTTGCTTTCGAGCATTCCGTTTCTGTCGGGGATGAAGAGCTATGAGCATTTTCCCCTTGGAACTCCGGGAGTCTCTGCTAGTTGGTTTGAGCTCTGCTCCTGGGCCCGTCAGAATACTAAGCGAGACACCCTCTTCATTACTAATCCCCATGATACCTTCTCTTTTCCTTGGCTTGCCCGTCGCAAAATTGTTGGAACCTTTAAACAGGTACCTTTGAGTGGCGGTCTGAATGTCTGGTATCAGAAGATGACATTGTTTGGAGGGAATCAGGAACCTTGGAATACGACTGGCTTTCACTTCTCTCGATGGCTGTCGAGCCAGTATAGACAACTCACTGAAACTCGGGTGAAAGAACTAGGCTCCATTTGGAATGCCGACTATTTTGTAACTACCGCATCTCACAAACTCGGCTTTCCAGTAGCCTTTCACAATAATGGATACACTGTGTATGATCTTCGCAGGAAAAATGATGATGTTACTTCTCAGCAAAGAGAGTTATGAACACGTTTATTCTCAAGATGTTTGTTACTCTTGGATTACTCCTTGCAATCTTTTTGATAGTTGATCTTAGCGCCGCTTGCAAAACCTTGCAGAATGGGAAGCCGGTCTATTTGCTCTTATCTTTTGCATTTCTCTTCTGTACCCGAATTCTCATGCCCTTAAAATGGCGATATCTCTTTCGGCAGATTGGAGAAGAAATCGGAAGTTTTGAATCATTCTATGTGTATTCGGTGAGCTCGTTTATTGGGCAGTTCTTTCCAGCTACCGTTGGCGGAGATGTAAGTCGAGCACTCTTGTTAAAACAGAAAGGATACCGACTCGTTCCTGTTATTGCCTCGATCCTGTATGAACGCGTGCTTGGGCTTGGCGTTACTATGCTCTTTGCACTTGCCTCTTCTGGCATCTTGGTCTTTTTCTTTTCGGACCATGCGACGCTTCAACTTGATTATCTGTTTGGAGGGCTTCTTCTTTTTGGAATTGTGCTTCTTCTGAGTTTTTCGTTCCGCTCTGTTCAAGCTCGAGCTATAAATCGAGCTTTGGTGATCTTTCAGGGAAAACTTAAGCGAAGGATTGAACAACCTCTTGTCGTCTCAGACTTTTTGTCGTTACTCGTTCGCATGGGTCCTCGAGTGCCACTTTTTGCGAGCTTAACGGGGCTTGAATTTGTCCTCTCAGTGCTTGGGATGTTGTTCTGCTGCCTCGCGTTTGTGGAGAACTTTGATTTCCTTGCCGTGTCTTTGGTGATTCCCGTCCACTTCCTTCTCTCTCGGGTTCCGGTAACGATTTCAGGATTTGGATGGTATGAAGCAAGTATCGGATATCTCCTCTCTCAGGTGGGAGTGCCACTTGAAATAGGCCTGACCGTTGGTTTTGTCCACCACATTCTGCTTTGCTTAGCCCTGCTCCCAGGAGTCTTGCTCTCATATCGAGATTCAACTCGGACCATCGCATACATGAGAAGAGAACCAATATGACCTACGAAGCGATGCAGACACATGAGTCGGTCACTATCCACTATGCACCAACTGATTACCGCCGCCTGGGAGCGGTTGAGCTTGTAGGAAAGCGAGTAGAAGGAGATCGTATTTTCGATCTCCGTTGTCTATCTGGAGATCTCTTGGCGCCCCTTGTCTCTGCAAATCGGAAACTGTTTGGAATCGACGGTTTTGCCCCAGCTGTTTTGGAGTGTCGGAAAGTCCTCGCTGAGAAGGGATGCCCTGATGCCGTAGTCTTGCACTGGAATTTACAGCAGCTGCCTGAGTTAGTTCGGACGGAAACCTTTGACAGTATCGTTTGCGTCGACATTCTGAATCATGTTCCGGACGATGGGGCTACCCTGAAGCAGATTCATGATATCCTTTCGCCCGAGGGAAAGCTTCTTCTCGTTGTGCCGGCGCATCCTTGGCTTGAAGGAGCAAGAGATCGTTCTCTTGGCCATCTCCGTCGTTATAGCAAGGCAGGAATAGAAGGATTGTTGAAAGCAAGTGGCTTTGAGGTGATGTACTGTCGAGCATGGAATTTTCTAGCCTTTTTTCCGTACCTTTTCGTTGAGAAACTTTTGAAAATCCGCCTTCATGACTCGGTACGTTATGCAGGAGCTGAAGCGAAAAGCCCTCTTCTTGGCCCCATGCTCCGTTGGTGGTACGCGCATGTCGAGGTATATCCCTTGTTTCCAGTGGGGCTTAGTTTCTTTGTTGAAGCCAGAAGAGCGTAAGCCACTCCTGTTGAAGGGAGTTTTTGGGAGCCATTCTTGGTTTTGATTTGGCTCTTTATCGCCAGTATAATTTGGGGATGCCGATACGTAGGTATTTTCTCACCTACTCTCGCTCGTTTGCATTCGCGTATTTGGGAAGAGGAGTCATTAAAAAGGATTTGTTGGGGAGTACTCCAATTTTCTTCCTCTGGGATTCGAAGAGTTCTTCAGAAAAAATCTGACCCGCTTTAAGGCGGGAGAAAGGACCCACCGTGGATCGCCTCAACAGAAAGGTCTGGGTTGTGCGGTGGATCCTTCGAAGGATCACTGACATCGCCCAACGTGTCTTCCGACCGAAGATCTATATCTACGGCACACCACATCTCGAAGGTGGAGTGATGGTACTTCCATCGCATCCGAATCACCTCGATGATGTTCTCGTTACCCAGCGAGTCTGGGGTGCGAGAGACGACATCTTTTTCATCGGGACCTCTGAGATGATGCTTGCACCTGAGGGAGCATCGCTTCTTACGAGGGTGAAGACTGGTCTACAGGGCTTCTTGCTCCAGAGCGCCGGATTTGTTCCCGCCCACCGCGCCAAAGATGGTCGAGGTGGAAAGTCTTTTCAGATGGCAAACCGAGCGACAGCGGAAGAGTTTGGAAAGCTCATTGCTGATGGGCATATCGGTGTGATCTTTCCGGGTGGAGGCGAAGAGCTCCCACCTCATCGGAAAGCTGAAAAGCAGGGTTCCATGGCCGGGCGAATCGCTCTTGCTGCCGAAGAAGCTGCGGGAGTAGCTGGCAAGATCACCTATCAGATCGCTCGGATTTTTCCATCGAATACGAGGTATCCGTGGAAGAGTACTGTCACCGTGAGGCTCTCTGAGCCCTTCACGAGTGAGACGTTTGTCGAAGCCGGAGCTTCGGAACCCGCTATTCGACGAAGTTTTACGGAGCTGATCGACCAGCGACTCTCTGAGGAGATCGATCGTATCCCCCGCGAAGATGACGATCTCGTCACTCGAATCAGTGCGTTCTATCGCGTCGAAGAGCACGATGATATCGAGCGTTCGGGTGTAGTCGGGAAAGTTGTTCGTCAGCTCAGTCCGGCTCATTCAGAAACTCGTGCCCAGCTTGAGAGAGATCTTGAGAGGCACGAGGAGATGGCACTTCAGATGCGAGTCACCCCCGGTGACGAGCGTGGCGCAAAGCTCAATTGGGTCCTCACGCTCTTGAGCGCCCTTGTCTGTTATCCCGCGCTACTCCTTCATCTTGCGCCGCTTCGTTTAGCGAGTCACATCGCCCGTTCTCGTGTTGAGAAGCAGTATGAAACGACGTACAAGCTGATCATCTGGGGAACGTTCTGCATGGTCGGTTGGTATGCAGCGGTCGCTATCCTACTCGTCACCCTTGCACTGTTCGGGGTTGTCGGATGGAAAGTGGCTGGACTTGTCTTGTGTGGTATGGCTGCGATAGGAATTCTCGGGAACTTCTGGTTTCGCCAGACTCACCTCTCGGTGCTGCTGATGACAAGTAAGGTGGTCGAGGTGTTTGGCGTGAGGACAAAGTTCTCGCGCTTTATGCAGCTGAGCGATTCGCTCTTTGCGCAGCTTGAAGAACTTCGTGGTTCGCTTGCAACAGTGAATGTCAACGAGAATCGAGTTTCATCGATCTAAAGATCGGAGGTTCGGCGATTAAAATCGCAGGCGGTTTTGCTGGAGATGACTCCTCTTACCGCCAACCCAATTTATTTAGAGAACGTGATCCCTTAAAAACCTCTCTTCATAAGAAGTCGGATTGCTACCAACCGAGAGCCTTCCTCTTCACTCATCAAGAATGATTTTCCATTGTGAAGGCAAGAGATTTTCTCTCGCCCACAAAGGCAGAGAGAAATGCAAGTTAAGCAAACTCAAAGGATCAACAAACACTACTCGTGTGCGGGAGCATCAAGAGACCGGAAAAAAGAAAGCTCCGCAATCGACCAATCAAAGCTATTCCTCGACCCGATTTGCTCAATTCTTAAGCACAAGCATCTTACAGGGGTGTCAAAGAATATGGAGACATCGCTCTGGCTTCCGTAGTAAGGAGCGCCTTCAATAGTGAATTTGACTGGACCGAGCCACGGATCTTTAGTAACAGTGACCGGCCAGTTGTCTGAATTTGAAGAGCAATCATCGCTCGCGCGGATTTTAAGTGCCGCTGGAAAGTCAGTAAAGAATGAACCGGGATCAAGCTGCAAACCTAATATTTCAATTGGCGACTTCAACGAAACAACGATGAACTCATCTCCCTTTTGTCTGCCGCCACCATTTCCCCAACGCGTACTTCGATCTCGGTCCAAAATTCGCTTGAGATTGTCGCTATTCGATGAACTCTCCAAATCTGGATGAAAGCGGTGAGCGCTCACAATTCTATAAGGCGGCCGATCACGAAACTGAGAAAGCTGTTCTTTTCCGAACCGACTAAAGAGTCGAGCGGATGGCGATGCAGCCTCGACTCCCCAAGCTATCGGGGGCCTTGGCGAATACAGCATTGTGATCATGCATAGGACAGCACCACCTACGGTGTTGCTCCATTTTCCTGAAATCAGAATCAATACTGAACCTACCACGAGAGATACTGGAGCGAGAGGATAAAGATTCGCCAGAGGAAGGATTCTCTCAAAGGAAGCAATAGGACTGATAGAAGCTGCCCATTCGGGCAACCCGGTATCAAGGAGACTGAGAACCACAAGAAGAATTCCAAAGACAAACACTCCCCTATTCTGGTTCTTTGAAAGCAATCCGACCCCCGTGCCATAGATTGTGAAAGCAAGAGCAGGCCAGAACCACAACAGCTTCACCGCTGGTCGATCTATGCTCGGAAGATTTGGGGCAAATCCCATAAAAGGACGGTAAATCCCTGCTAAACCATCATCCGGGGCAATAGTTGCGCCGAGGGGATAACTTGGCCAGGGAGGTACTTGGTATTGAGAGAGAACAAGAATGCCGGGTGTGACTATCCCGAAAATCGCCACCAACCGCCAATGAGAAACTCGTTCAAATTCAAAACAAAGAGCAAAACATGTGAGAAGAAGAAACGGTGCCGTTGGACCGGAGCTTAGACTCATCTGATACGAAAAGAGCGTAAGAAAACAAAGAGAAAGAAACTTCCGAAATCCATCGCTTTTTCCAAAGTACACGAGGCATCCAACAACATACGGCCACCAGGCAAGAGCACCGGAGAGAACCCGGTCGGA
>JAGRAO010000072.1 GCA_020434565.1 Bdellovibrionales bacterium | reverse complement strand
ATATTTCGGTTTTGATCAACTTGAACAGGAGAGCGACAAATCTCTCCGCTCGAGTCCGCTTTGGTCTTCTTCGCATTCTCGGGATCAGAGAGAAGCTCTCGGATAGAAAACCGCAGATTCGTTTGAGCTCTGACTCCTTGTACCGAAGTATTTCCCCTCATTCGAGTATACGTCTTGAGCAAAGAGCCAAGCGAAAAAGGGTCTTCAGTCTCTTGTACCATCCAGAGATGCGCACCTTCCCGGCCGAGCGAAATTACTAGCTCTTGATTAACTTTGCTCAGGAAAGCGAGATCTTCGTCAGAACACTTCAAGAACGAATTGAGGACCGTATCCCAAGCAGCTCTGCGCGTGGCAAAAGGCCTACTGCGATAGGATCCACAAAAATTCTCTTGGACAGCATCTCTCTTAGGCTTCGAACAGGTCACATGGAATGCGCTCTGAATGAACCGCATGACATTGGGTTCACCGAAGAGAGGCCAGAGAGTTGAGTCGCCACGAAAAAACACAAACGAGTTTCTCTCTGATTCGGAACATTCTCTCGAAAACTTCGACTTCGCCAAGACAAAATCCTCAACGAGTTTATCCGAACGAAACGGAAACTTCTTTTTCAAAACGTACTGTTCGAGAATAAACCGCATGTCGCACTGAGTTAAAAGAGTCTGAGATTCCTCTTTTTCGAAATACCTAAGAAAGACGACAAGATCGAAAAATTCTTCTCTCCTGAGGTCCATTTTCCCAATTTGAACGATTGAATTTGGGAATTGGTGAGCATTGCTCAGCAGCGAAAGCTTCGTCTCCAAAATATCGGGAACGTCACGATAGTGGAAACAGAGAGCTTCCAAAAAGTCTTCAACCCTCTTGCCGGGGCTCCTCCCTGGCACTCCAATTACCTCGGGCGGCACCGCAGTGAGGGCGGCTGAGGCCGCGTTCAGGAGTGGAACTCCTGTCGGTCCTAAGACATTCAAACAAGATTTAGCGAGCGCAAATGAGCACGTAGGCAGTAGCAACACGTATGCGAAAACGAACAACCTAAAAGCCATAATCAGAGCGTCTCTGTAACTCAAAAGATTGAATGGTCTTTTCGACCCGCTGAAGATTACGGAAGTTTGCATCCCAATCTTCACTCGCTTCTAAAAAAACGAGGCCCTCAATCGCACTCTTTCGACAGATCGTTGCAACAAACCACTCGGAACGGGTGGGACGGAACGAGAGTCGTTTTGCAAAATATGCTGCATCACGGAGGAGCCCAAATCGGGGAAGTTTTGATTCAAGTTCAGTTGGAAGACGTACCGTGCCCTCAGAAGGTTCGACAGAGACAAAGACAGCAGACGGCCAGATCTCCTGGACTTTTTTCAAGAGTTCTTCTCGCTCTCCATCTCCGCCAACTGCGAAATCGAGGCCGAAATCTCCTGGATTCCAGCGGCCGTTAACCTGTTTCACTTCCCGAAGCTCTAGGAGGCTCCCTCCAGACTCACGAACAAGGGTCTTACTGAGCGATTCAGGATCTAGGCCCGTGGGGCTCCAGAGCAGAAGCGAATTCCTCCCCCAGAGCGAGATGAATCCTGAATCCCCAATCTCCTCACAAACCGATTCAAGCATATCCGAAAGAGATTGAAATCCATCTTGCCACCTGAAAGACGCAAGAAGAATCCCCGGGCCGCGAGAATCATCGGAAAGACGAGAGAAAAATTCCGAAGGGAGGATAGCCATCCCTTCAGAGCGGCGCATGCTTGTCGATGGCACGTAGGAGAGAGATAGCCAAGCGCCACCGGCCGCAAATGTAATCGAGAGCAAAACTTCAACCAAGTTTGTGCTGATCCACATGCCAGCCGCAAATACTCCCGTAAAAACAACTCCTGAAAGGATTAAGGAGCTGTACCGAAACTGAACGAATTGAGTAATCTGCTCAACCGAGAGAAAAGACCGAATAAGAAAAAACGGGAACAAACTCCATAAAACAATTGCCGACAAATCAGTAAAGAAAACCTTTAGCGTGAGGAGAGCAAACATCCACGTCAAGAGGGCCAACGCTACAGAAACTCTTCGGATCGTCCGTAGAAACCGAGTATGAAAATTCGAAAAGAGATCAAGCTCAAGCTTTTTAAAATCAAAATAAAAGATCTGACTCCAATCATGGGAAGCGTGTACCTGCGGAGATATTGAGTAAAGCAAAATGTATGGTGTTATCTCTGCCCCGCGAAAATGAGCTATCCCGGCAACGAGAATGACAATCGCATCAAAGCGCAAGGTTGCGCCGGCGAACCCTCCCCAGTAAAAAAGTTTGGAGTGTATGTCTCGAGCAAGAGAGCGTGGGCGGTCAAAAAGCGGAAATTCACGAACAGGCTCCCAACCCAGAATTGCGCGCATCTCAGAAGTGAAATGGAGAGTCAACCACGTTCCAACAAGAGTAGAGATTGCTATGACAATCGGGAACACCCAGTGACCAGCAACTGGGTAAAGTGAAACCACCAGCAGGAATCCGATCAGGTCCACCGCCACAATAGACGCGATAGGCCGATAGATTCTCCGAATAGCGTAAACCGCCGCGTAGTGCGCTTGCACAGGAAATTGGATTGCAAGTCGAACAAGATAGAGGACAATTAAGACAAGCGAGAAATTCGAAAATGAGATTCCAAGTGCCAAGATGAGCAGGAGACCAGCTCCTCCCCCAACGAGAGTAACGAGAGAAAGTAAAATTCCGAGCTGAATGTACGGCTGCACGAGCCGCGGAATGCTGCGACCGTTTCCCTCCCTACTCAAGGTTCGAGCCTTATCCCGCAATGACTCAAGTGCTCCCCACCAGAAACCGTGACACAAGCCAAACGCAACAATGAGAAAGAGAAAGGTGCTTAACTCTCGTCGATTGAGAAATTCCAGAAAGAGAAACAATTCGACTAAGTGAGACAGCGTATGGAAAGCAAGACGGAGCACCAAAAATCTCAGTCGATACCAGAGATAAGCAGATTGACGTTCGAACAAAAGAGCTTCTTCCAGTCCGACAATTCGGTCAAATGACCGCTTTTCGCTGGCATACCACTCATCGATAGCGGTCATGAAACTCTTAGCTCCGCCATTGGTTTCTCAAGACTACAAGCGAAGGAAGTTTAAACTCCCGTCGAAGCATTCTGTAAGGGAACACACGAAAAGCTGACTGCCCACTTCTCCCGCTTAGTGCACTGGCTACCTCGAGAGCGATATCACGATCAAAAGCTTTCAACTGCAACCGATCGGTCACGCACCTCCGAAGCATTCCCGCCGAAGGATCTGCGATGACGTCCATCGGGTTAAATACTCTTCCAAGCATATGGCAGATCTCAGTGGCTCTCTGCTCAACTCTCAAATTGTGTAAGACACGGTTACTATTTCGCACTCGATAACGAATAGACCGCAAAAATCGTCTGGCTTCCGAACGTTTCAATGAAACTGTGCCATCGAATCGAACACTACACCCGAGAAAGGTTATCTGAGAACACCCTTTTACTTTCGGAACGCTCTCACTCTCTCGACCTGCCCCATTAAAAAAAAGAAAGTCCCTCTTGGCTGCGTTCATCGTTAGCTTGAGTTTTGCGACCGTTTGATCAATCTGCCGTCTAGCCTCCTGAGCGACCGCGATGCTCGGCGAAGCAAAGAGCAGATCGTCCCCGTATCGAGCGTAAAACGCACCCTCGAGTTGCCCAAGCTTCGAATCAAGCTCGACAAGGTAAAAGTTTGCCACAACATTGCTCACTTGGGTTCCAGTTGAAATTCCGAACGTGTGGCAATAAGGGAAATGTCGATCTTCGGTGACGACTGGTCGCAACGTTGCTCGAAGAAGTTCAGTTATTGCGTCGAGATCAGGAGGAGAGGTCGCGAAACTCTCCAGAGTTTGACTCAACATTTTCCAGAGGGGTGCAGCGGTTCCTACCGGAATACTATCGGTATACTCTCGAACGTCATCTCGAATAACATAGAGCCCACGATCTCGCACATTCGTAAATGTACTACGGTGTTCTCGGATATACGTTGTAAAGTGAGAAATGGCTTTCCACCAGTCTTTCCCAGTCCGATAAGAATAGAGGGAGTCCGACAAAAGCGGCTCTATCGCTTCTCCCAGCAAACGTGCGACCACACCACACACAATGTGATCAACTTTGACTGTTTGATGAACGACCCGCCATTTTGTCGCGGTTCGAATATGGGTACGAAAAAAAGGACGGAAGCGATACTCTCCCCTTGGCACAGATTTCGCGAGGGCTCGGGAAAGGCTCCGTCGCTTAAGATAGATCGCAGAGAGAGGAAGCTCTTCTCTCTTCCTCAAACTTCGATTTCCTTTCTGAATTTCGCGCTCGTAGGCCCGCACGATCTCTTTGACGTATGTCTCTGGATCCGAGAGCTGAGAGAGGAAATATCCCTTCTGACGCCGAAACCTAAAGCTCATGTATTCTTCTTCAGCTCTAAGTCAACGCATCTCAAGGACAAGGCATTTCTGCCGATCAGTCCTTCCCCTCTATGGGGCACCAAAGCGAGATACCGTCGATAACCAAGCCCTGAGTTGTTAAGGTTCTCAACCAGGAAGGAACGTGCCGCAGCATCAATCTCCTTCACGTACTCAGTCTTCCAAGAGTTATAGGTCAGAGCAAGGTAAGAATCGAATATCCTGCTTTGAAGCCCCATCCCCAACGAATAACTCGACAAACTGAGCCACTTTCATAAGGATTAAGAGTGCAAACGCTCCTCCCTACGAAAAATTAGCACACCCTCTATTATCCCCCTTCCTTTAGGCCCGCCAGAAAGAGGAGTTCGGAAGTTGGGGGGATGCCTCCGGCGTAGATGATTCGAATTCTGGTGCTCGGGCCAAACATTCCAATTGTTGACCATGCTCGCTCATCACGTGTGAGCGTATGGTTAAAATACTCTTTTTCAGAAAACCACCGAGCCGATCTCCCTTCAAATTCTTCTCGTTTCGCTTCAACGATTGCCATAAATCCAAATCGACGTTCGGTGGTTCGCCCCTGAGAATATCCGGGAAGCATAAATTTCAGAGATACGCTCGGTAGAGTAGAGCCCGAAGTGAAAGGTGAGAACGGCGGCTGTACGTGCCAATTCGTCGGATCAACAAAGTAGCTCCGCTCGTATAAAACATGAAGGGCTACGGCATACGGGAGAAATTGCGCCGGGGAAAGCGAAGGTCCATCGCTCGGACACGAGCGAAGTTTTCTCAATGCCGATAGTTCTCCATTCATCTCGCTTTTAAAGACTTCTGAGATACTTCGATCAAGGAGACGAACTGTCTGCCGTATCCCCCCTGAAGCGGCGGACTCTCTCTTCCCAAGCAAATCGTTTAACGCCCATCCAGTCGGATTCTGAAGATTCACAGAGTACACTTCAAAACAGAGATCTGCACTCTCCTCGGGCACAAAGAGAAGCCGCGGAGGATTCTCTCCTATGGAATAATGAGAAACCACATTCGGATCTGAAATGGCTGAGACATACTCAGAATTCCATTTCTCTCGAACATGAAGAGGAGCCAGCAAATTTCTCTCTTGGTCTGTATTCGACCGTAAAGCTTGCCTTGAGGATCGCGACATCACTGGGGTTTCGAAGAGGAGCGGAGAGAGACGGGAGAAGCCGACATAGAGGAGAACCGAATTCTGCTCCTCAGAAACGCAATCTTTCTGGAAAAGTTCAAAAGACGCTTTAAAAAGACTCCAATCTGATTCAGACCAAATCCCCTTATACTTCGAAAGAAGTCTCTCTACCACAAATCTCTCTTCGCAAAGCGAAGAAGGATACTCCACCACCTGCTCTACTTTTGAACCGCTATCGAGCGAGTCTTTCAGCCGGAAAAGAGCTATTTTGCGATGCAAGAAGATCGAATCCAAAAACGAAAAACGAGAGAACGAAGAATCGGTTCTCCGTCTCTCTTGAGGAATCTCAATATTTGCCACCAATGATAGCCGATGAAAAACAAGCTCGGGATTCTCAGCGTAAAGTTGACACATCTGATCGAGAAACTGCTTCGGACGATTTTTCTTCTTCTTCCCGTACACGGCATAAGTGTCTGCGGGAAGAAGCTGAAACGCCTTCAAAGCACGTTGAACTATCGGGTGGGACTGGTCAGCCTCCGCAATCCCTTTCTCCGTGATACACGGAGGCTTTGAGTCATTCCAATGAGAGGCCTCCGCTTGGACACGGGAGAGAGACCACAGCGGTATCGACAGGAGAAAAGCGGCTAGAAGATGCAGATGAGAGCTCATCGGACTCAAAAACCCATTTCAGAGGAATCACTTCGCTCCGAGGGACTATATCGAAAGCTGAACAGCTTCGCGAGCAACCTTTAAGCGTTCTGGAAACGTACCCTCCGAACGGGATTCTGAGTTGGTCACAAAGCGCGAAGAATCGAAAAAGCCGAAGGTGAAGCGAACAATCGGCCGTGTGGCTCGCTCCGTACAGCTGAGGTGATTAACTGAGGAGTCGCTTTCACCAAAATCCGCAAATTTAAAGCAAAGGCACAGGAGGGGTGGAGCCCTGACTCAGTCGTACGTCCTTCGGCTTCGACAGTATAGTCAGGAAGCAGCCCCTCACTCAAAACCCGAAAAATATGCCATCGGACAGGGGCAATTAACTATTTGAATTTATGTAGAAACCTTGGTCAAACTCGCCTCACTCAAACTCAATCTCGCCTTCCATGAGTTGCTCGATAGTCACGGCTTCTGTTTCGAATTGAGAGTCAATCGATTGGTTTGTTTCGATGCTTTCTTCAAACGGATCAATAAAAAGTGCCGACACCATCTCGCTTCGCCGAGACTCCGGTCCATTTCTCATTTCTTCGCTTGGCTTTAATTCAAGGTGTTCAGTTTCTTCGTAAGGGATTTGCTCGTCCGATCCTTGGAGAGAGTGCGGCGGGATATCTCTGGATTCACTCACACCGAGGTCTGCTCCTCGCTCTTCCATGATTTCTGTTGTCTCATCTACGTGTTCGAGAAGTTCGACATCGATTCCCTCCGGAACGTCATCACCGAGAACGAGTTCTTCGTGCTGTTCCGAAATCTGCTCCTCCCAAGGAATCTCAGTCTGAGTCTCAATTCCCGTCCCTTGAACAACTTCCTGGCCAGCTGAGTGTTCTTCCCAGAGATCAACCGCTATCCCTTCCGGGAGGTCTTCGTCGATTCCCAAGTCACTTGAGAGTCTCTCTGACTCCAGATTTTCCTCAATACCAAGCGGCAGGTCCTCCCCTAGGACTTCGTGTTCCTCATGCGGCAACAGCTCACCAACCGGGCTTTCCTCAACTTCTGGTTCAATCTCAACATCCGGTGAGTTTGAAGCCTCGAACGACGCTCCATCGCGAAGTAAAACCTCTCGGTTCCACGCGGCCTGCTCCACAGCTGAGATAGAAGCCAATGAAGCTCCTGGGTTGAGCTGATACGCCGCTGCTTTCGCCGCTTGAGAGCGCGCCGAATTTGCTGCCGAAGCTCCATCAGTCGAAAAAGCACCCGAAAATTCTCCGAGGAGATTGTCAAACGCACCTTGGGATGCTTCGAACCCGGCAAGCTGAGATTCGATGTGAGCTTGCATAGCGGTATGGACACGGTCTACGGCGCTGGTCGTGACGACTTCTTTGTCGAGCTGGTGCTGATTTGTCCCGGGGGCTTCTTGCTCAACCTCCCGTGGTTTGTTCTCAAATGCAGGCACGAAAAAACCTTCCTAAAAAACTTCTCAGTGTTGATGCGCTACCGAAACTCCCTGAGATACTTCATGCAAAGCATGTTCCATGTCAGACCAATTCACCGTATATTTCCTCCGTCCTGTTCCGGACTCTCGTTTAAAGGCGTTGAGCCCGGCTTGATTACAGATTGCTTTGATATCAGCTCCCGACAATCCAGCTGTTAGCTCAACGAGCGATGAAACATCTACATCGTGCTCAAGTTGAAGCTTTCGAAGACTGATTTCGAGGAGCTGCCTTCTCGCTTCTGCATCCGGAAGGGTAATCTCAATGGTTCGATTGAGTCGACCAGATCGCTTGAGCGCGCTGTCGACGAGGTCGGCCCGGTTCGTGGCTCCAATCACATACAATCCTTCAGTTTTTACGACCCCATCGATCAATTGGAGAAGGTGATTCAGGAGATTTTCAGCCCACTGCTGTCCCTTACCGGAGCGCTGTTTTCCAATCGAATCGATCTCGTCAATAAAGATCACAGAAGGAGCGTGTTTTTGGGCAGCTTGGAAGAGTTTGCTCAGATTTTTTTCCGACTCTCCAACCCACTTCGAGATCACTTCATCCGTTCGCAACGCAAAGAAAGAGAGGTGAGCTGTATGAGCCATCGCTTTTGCGATCGTCGTTTTCCCTGTGCCCGGTGGTCCTTGAAGAAGTATTCCCTTTGGTACTTCGATTCCGTATTTGCTTGCTTTCTTGGGCTCTCGTAACAGCTCAATAATTGAAAGAAGCTCAGATTTAAGCTCGGAAGAAATAATAATATCGTCCCAGCCAACCTTTTCGACCTCGGCTTTAAGAGGCTTAATACTCTCTACTGTACTCGCCTCTCCATTACGAACATTTTGACTCTGGCTCCGCTTCGGCCCATAGGTAAGTCCAACTTGAGATACAATGAGAAGGGTAAGAATAGGGAACGAGAAGTGCAGCAACGTCAGGAGGAGTTCCTCTCCATGAGGGATAGAGCTACGCGAAAGTTTTAAGAGAATCAATCCCCCGATTCCCACCGCGACTAGCCGCAAGACAAGATCAAGCCGT
Source organism: Bdellovibrionales bacterium (assembly GCA_020434565.1). GTDB lineage: Bacteria > Bdellovibrionota_C > UBA2361 > UBA2361 > RFPC01 > JAGRAO01. The sequence goes on along the minus strand of JAGRAO010000072.1, from coordinate 6,686 downwards.
TTTCGAATATCAGGGCGATAGCGATATTTGGTCTGATAGCCAAAGTAGCAAAACGGAAGGAACGCAACGCACGAGAGCGTCCAAACGGAGAGTTGATACCTGTGCAGCCATTCCATGCTGAAAACCTCTCTTCGCCCTTCTTCGAAATACTCCCCTTGATACAAGATGTTATGCTCGTTTGGGTAACTAGGTGAGTTTATGGAACAGCCAGAATACGGACTCTTTTTTACAAAGGAAAACAGAGAGTTAGTTACCTTTCGCCCTAATTCTTCATGCCGGTTTGTGCCAAAGAAGATGGAATCTCGATCTCCTAGAAATTCGGATGCCTCGATGTTTAGCACTCGATAAAACCCAACAGGGCCTCAATGCAAACTCGATCTCGGTGGAGCTTCGATTTTTCAGAAGATTAAAAAAAGCTATTCGTGAGAAGAACTAGGATGTCCGAATCGAAGCAGAATCGTTCCCGAGGAGAATCTCAACTTCATCCCGTGCAGAGAGCTGAACCTCAACGTTCGTTCGGGTTTTCCAGGTAAAGAGCGATCCCAAACCTGTACGTTTAAAGACAAGATTAAGTTCCGGACCAGTTCCGGAAGACTCGATGGTCCATCCATTCTGCTTGTGTTCCTGAATTGGTCGATGCCCTCCGGTTCTGAGCTCGAACCGAGCGACTTCATCAAAACGGTCTTTGTGACGTATCGTCACGTAGATTCCATTGTCTTTCGAATCTCTATAGACGGAAAGACGATAGGGAGTATCCCCCACGGAAACTCGCCCCTTCAGATCCTTTTCCTGCGGCTTTGGTAAAACATCATCAAGAAAGACTTTGGGCGAGGCAAAGAGACCTGTTCCCTCTTCTCCATCAAGAGAGGTATCGGAGAGATCGAGGAGAGAGATACCTGTCTCTCCTAACAATGACGAATCCTCAAGTGTGAGAGACAATCCGGTGCCGTCTGAATCAAAGAGTGAGATTTCGTCTCTCTCATCGAAGTTTCCCCCCGAAAAGAGATCTGCACCAAGCGCGGTATCTTCGTTTGAGTCCGACAATTCAAAGTCGCTATCAAAGATTGAGAGCAGGCCACTCCCTCCTGGATCATCTTCAAGCGCAAGAAGTCCAGGTTCAAAGTCATCAGCGAGCGAAAGAGGTTCGACTTCAGAGCTAAAAAGCCTCTTAAAGAGTCCAGGATCACTCCGGAGTCTTTCTCCAAGATAGGCGTCAAAGTTCCCAGTTTTTCGAGAAGAATGAAATTCTCTTACAAACTCGACACGAGCTCTTATGGCAGGCGATTCGAGATCAAGCAACAGGAGTACCTGCTCAGACTTGAAAAGTAATTCATTTCGATCGCGAAATTCCTGCAGCTGTCCACATGCACCGAGGGCTTTTACCTGATCATTTGATTTTCCGAGGAGAAAAGCAGCCTCTGATTCTTTGACGAACATTTTGGTTCCAAGGAGTCGGTCGCCGCCCGAGAAACTTGCAGATTCGAATTCGCTCTCTCGATCAAGAATTTTGGTGGTTTTCTCTCGAGACAATCCGTCAAGGAGCATCTCTACCTGATCTCGGCGAAACATTTTCCGAGAGCCATCTCTAAATTCATGAAGATTGATTTCATATTTCGAGAGATCTACCGCTTCCGGAGCAACATGAAGCGCTTCCGCAATTGCACGCTTGGTCGCTTCCTCACCAACAAACATCCGCACGCTAGTACCTTATCTGAGTAGTCTTCTTTGCATGGTAGCCTGAACGAAAAAACTAACAAAATACTCGGCCCAGAGGCCACTTCAGAAATAGTTTCTAAGGTGTCCAACCGGAATAGGTGTCAAAAATTCGAATGATTTCAGCGACACTCCACGCTTGAGCAATGGCTCCTCTTGGGGTGTGCGGAGAATCTCCGTCAAATATCTCAGAGATCTGTCCAATTCCAGCAACATCTAAATGCTGTTCAAACGCTTCAACGACCCTTTTCAGATCAGCTATTCCCGGTTCTGGAGTAAACCGGAATTGCGCATCAAAATAAGCGCCCAAGAGAAAGGGCCACACTGTTCCCTGGTGATACGCTCGATCCCGCAAAGTCGGGGCCCCCTGATATCTTCCACAATATCGAGCATCGTGCGGAGTAAGAGTTCTCATCCCAAAAGGAGTGAAGAGTTCTCTCCGTGTAAACTCAAGCACAGATCGTGCAAGTGGCTCTTCTGTAACTATCGGATGGGGAAGACTGAGAGCATACAGTTGATTCGGCCTCAACGACGCATCCTCAAATCCCTCCCGATAAACATCGAGAAGGTAACCCCGCTCGGAATTCCAGAAAACTTTTAGAAACCTCTCTTGAAGGGCTTCTGCTCTCTCCCGGCACTGTTCAGAATCTCTTTTCCGGCCCTGCGACAGATAGAACAGCTCAATTGTCTTTAAGGCGTTGAACCAAAGCGCATTCAACTCCACAGGAGCTCCCCAGCGCGGAGTTACGGGAATACCATCCGCTCGCGCATCCATCCAGGTGATCTGAGTTGATTCGTTCCCGGCGTACAAGAGATCTTCTCGAACCCCAATATCATAGAGCGTTCCCGCCGTGAATCGCTCAACGATTCGCTCCAGAACCGGAAGGCACCGATCAAAAACAAAGTCTTTCTCGCCTCCAGCCTTGAGATAGTTTTCGAGCGCGTAAAAAAGCCAAAGCGTCGCATCGACTGAATTGTACTCTGGGTTATCACCGCTATCAGAAAAGCGATTGGGAATAAGTCCATCTTTCTCGTGATCAAGAAACCGTTCAAAAATTGACTTCGCAACCTCAAGCCTCCCTTCGCAAAGACAGATACCGGGAAGGGAGATAAAAGTATCCCTTCCCCAATCCGTAAACCAATGATAGCCAGCGAGAATGCGCCAATGAGCGTCACGACCAAAAGTGAGAAACTGACTCGAGGAACTCGAAAGACGTGTCCTGAATTCAGACGGAAAAGTCCTGTTCGGTGATACTCCCATGAGCTGAGGGACGGTCTTCGCCTGAGCCTCCACCCGGCAGGAGACAGTGACCTCAGCGCCGGAGGTAAGCTCAATCAAAAAGCGACCCGGCAAATACAGGTCTTCCAGAAACGAAAACCCTCTGTCCCGCTCAAGTTCGTAATAAAACTGATAATACCAATCAGGATCACTTATATAGCGTGCACTCTCTACCTCGAGCAGAACGGCCTGCGAGAACCTGGGGAAGGTAAATCGAACCTGATTCTGAGCTTGGATCTGTTCGAGAACAGCCTGGGGTCTTTTACATCCAAGTTCGTGGTAACCGCGCCCAGCAAAAAACGGAGAAAGCTCTAGAACAAAAGGCTCCGGCGCTTCAAGGACGCGATAGGAAATCTCAAGAGTTGCTTCTCCCCAAATGAATCGAAGTTCCTTGAAGATCCGAATTCTCGTGTTGCCAACGGGGATCAGAAACTCGACTCGAAGCTCACTGGAACACTCCGCTGAGTGAATATACTCTCTCCCATCCGGAAAGACTGCGGCTTCATACCGCCGCGTAGCCAGTTCAAATCGTTGCTCTCCGACGAGTACACACTCGTCTAGTCGACTTAAGAAGTTAACTCTCTCACCTGAGTCTGGATTCGGACTGCATAAAAGGGAGTGATATCGACGAGAATGACTCCCCGAAAGCGTCGAGCTGGCATAACCACCAGTGCCATTCGTCAAAAGCCATTCAGCATCCAAAAGAGAAGACAGAGCCATGCTCGCGCACTTGGAAAAATTCTACTGATACGTGACTTCAAAAATACTTCATTTCAAAAAGAGAAGTGAAACTCAAAAGCTCCCCTCTTCGAAGCATGAATCCAAAAGTATTGTGAGAATCGCACCGAATACTACCTTCTTTCGCGACAAGAGAAAAACGAGATTATGAGGAGTCGTATCTGAGCTAATTCTTCAGGAGTCTGCCCTCAGAGCACTCAGAAACTACTCGAACGGCAATCTTGAGGTCCGAGACAAGCTTCTGAAACTCACGATATCGATCGACGGTTTTCTGTTCGTGAGGTTCGAGCGTTTCCTGCTCTCGATTACCGAGATCGTCTCTTTGGTAGTCTCCTATGACAAACTCAATGTTCAATGGAAGAGTAGGTCTTCCTTCGAGTACGAGGATCCCTTCGGGCAAACGCTCTATGGTGCTTCGACTTTCTCCAGCTGAACTTTCAAGTGAGATCGAGGGACCAAATCCTGTTACCTGAATCTGTCCAAATGACTCGGTTGAGAAGCACCCGCCCTTCTCGATTAGTCGCAGGCCCTCACGATATGTTTTCGACATGAGATCAAGATACTCCCTCACTTCTTCCGGGAGAGCTCCCATAGGGGTTATGTCAGCCTGAGATTTTGATACCTGTCGCGAAGCCTCGATCATAATGAGTACTACTCTTTTCCTGTCCCTTCTTTGCTGCAGTTTCTCTCCCAAGAGATCAAACACAGTAAAGCCGGTCGCAAACTTAAGCAAAACTCACCCACACAATGCAACTCCCTGGCCCCCGCTGGGCATCGACTTTTAGCAATCTCTCAAAAAAACTGAGAATTTAGGGATTCGACCGCTAAGAATTCATCAAGATCTTTTGCTCATCACCCACTGATCGAGGGGCAGCGGCCCTCAGAGAGGCGCTGCTTTCCTCAGAAGTGTAGAGCTTGGGAACGGTCAGCGGCTGGTTCAAACCGCACGTTCTCGATATGCTTCTCGGAAAAGTATCTTTGAGAGTTTCATTGTGCCCTACCTCATTACGAGCATACTCGTTCTTTTTCTCGCGCCAGCGATCTATTTTCTCCTTCAGCAGAGAAGGCATCTTCTCGATGCCCTCGATGGTTTCGTATTTATTGCAGTAGGTGGACTTGTACTCCTTCACTTGCAACCGAGCTTTCAATCAGAACACTTTTTCTCAGTCTTTGCAGTTACTCTCTTTGGATTTCTTGGCCCGAATCTGTTTGAAAATCTCTTTCACCGAGCCCATGCAACAATTCACAAGACGACGCTGTATCTCGGTGTACTCGGGTTAATTTTACACGCGCTTTTCGATGGAACAGGCTTGTCTGCCCCTGAAAGTCTGCATCACCACGCCGAGAGCAGCTTTCTTCCGTTTGCAATCATTGTCCACAGAATTCCAGTGGTTTTAACATTGTGGTGGCTTGCGCGTCCCCGATTCTCTCTTGTCGCGTGTTGGGGCTTGCTCTTGTGTATGGGGGTCGCCACGACAGGCGGTTTTTTTATCGGTCAGGATCTCAACCATCTCGTCTCTCCTCTTGCCGTTGAATACGTTCAAGCTTTTGTCGCCGGCATGATTCTCCACGTGGTCTTTTTTCGATTTCATTTCGATCCACCACAGGATCAACCTCCTCCCCTTGTCCAAATCGGGAAGAAAAAATGCCATACCTCACCGGTCTTTCGGTCAAAGTTCGAAAGCGTTGGAAATCTCGTTGGAATCGCGCTCCTCACCGCTCTCGTTTTCCTTGAATCTGATTCGCACTCTCAAGCCGTTGCTGAGCTTGCTCACCATCACTCTCTCCACTCCGCTGGTCGAAGTTTTGTAGACGTTTTCTTAGGGCTCGCTTTTCAGACAGCGCCAGCTCTCGTTATTGCCTACTGTGTTTCAATCTTTGTGTTTGGGTTTCTCCCCCAAGCACAGATCGCTTGGCTCAAGCGGGGGACGCCACTCACGCAAGCGTTTAAGGGAGTGGCAACAGGACTTCCGCTCCCGATCTGTAGCTGTGGAGTCCTCCCGTTTTATCAAACACTCGTAAAGCGTGGAGCTCCTCCTGCTGCTGCCCTCGCCTTTCTTATTGCGACCCCTGAACTCGGTATTGATGCTCTCTTCATCTCCTATCCATTGCTCGGAGCAGACCTTACTGTTATCCGATTGGTGGCCGCGGCGGTGCTCGCCTTTTCTGTCTCTCTCTTGCTTCACAAATATATTCCAGCGCTTCAAGCACATGAAGAAAATGAGGATGGCCCTTCCACAGTGCTTGCGAGACTCAAAGCGGGAACAAAGTTTTCCCTTGTCGAACTTGTTGACTCGACCGCTCCATGGATCTTATTCGGGCTCTTTTTGGCAGCGCTCGCCGATCCGTTGCTGAAGGTAATCCCGTTGTCCCTCCCTTTTAACCTGGAGATCATACTCTTTGGCCTGGTAGGAGTCGTTGTGTATGTTTGCGCCTCTGGAGCAACTCCAATAGTTGCAGTCCTTATCGCCTCTGGGGTTTCTCCGGGAGCGGGCCTCACCTTTCTCCTCACCGGACCGGCGACAAACATCAGCACCTTTGGAATTCTTTCAGAACTTCATGGGAAAAGGGTTGCAATTCTTTTCGCTGTCTTAACATCTTCAATCGCGATAGCGATCGGCTTTCTCGTAAATGCCTTGGTCCTGTATCTTACCCTTAAAACCGGAAGCGAGCTTATCGCCCACGAATCGAGCACTTTTGGGGTCGTGAGTTTTATTCTGATCTGTCTGTTGTATCTCGCTTCATTGACTCGACAGGGGGGGCGGGCATTTTTTTCAGAACTTGCTCCTGGCCGATAGCAACGATCCTTAGTATACCTTGGGCAAACAATTTGTTTATCGAGCGCCCGGGAAAATAATCGAAGGGAGAGCATATGAGTAGTCTCGGAAAAATCGTCTTTGCCTCAGGGAAGTCTGGTGACTTTGATATCTTCATATTACATCTCGACCAAGGAAGA
>JAGRAO010000071.1 GCA_020434565.1 Bdellovibrionales bacterium | reverse complement strand
GTCGAAGACCATCCGATTCGGTCTCAACTTCGAGGTAGCCCGCTTCAGCAAAACGGTTCAGTGTCGCAACCGATACTCCAGCCAAAGAAGCTGCTTCACTTTCAGATATAAATTGTTCAAACCCCATGGTCTCCTCTCTATACCGATGTTCTGACAAGAGTATAAGGGGATCGCTGTCCATTTGTCTCTATCCAGAGATGTTCCCTCTGAAATCGAGAACTTCTTTCGAAAAGAGAGCATTTTATCCCTTTCCCAGTGTGCCACTGAGAGATCGCATTTCTTCTCCTTCTCCTTCTCCTTCTCCTTCTCCTTCTCCTTCTCCTTAGTCCACCAATCCAAAAGGCCTCCCCCGAACTTGTCGTTCGAGGAAGGCAGGTGAAGTTGGCTAGTGAGCTTCTTGAGTCTGCGAAACTGCTCGCTCGAGAAAGGCATCACCCACCAGGAATGCCAATCCGACTCCAACTCCTGTAGTAGCCGCACAAAGCAGAAACGCTGCTCCAAGCCCGTGCGCGTCTGCAACCGCTCCGCACGGTATGAGGAGTACAGAGTACGAGAGCTTTTCCACGCAGTTCTTTACAGAGATGCTGGTTGCCCTGCGATGTGGATCTACGAGGAAATTGAGCCGTTGTGTCACAGTTACTCTCAGAAATGCCCTCGTGGCCTGTAAAAACCCAAACGCTGGGATCAGCCAGACCGAGGAGGATAAGGCTACGAGTAGAAGCGTTCCTGTCTGAAGGAGGGTTAACGCCGAGACGATTCGCGAAAACCCACGCTCACGTTCAATTCGACCAATGTGCCAACAAAGAACGCTTGCTATGAGAGAGAGCGCCGCAAGTACAACTCCGTTCAAGTAGAGAGCGAGTCCACACTCCTTAAAGTACGGTTGAAGGAGCCAAAACGAGGCTTGACTCCCACTAAAGAGAGAAGCCGCTATCAGAATCAAGGTCCTCGTCCTTGGGTTTTGCAACAACACCTGTTTCCCAACCCGAACGAGATCGCGGATGCCTGCACGAGATGCTTTTTCGGCAGCATGGTCTGCTTCTACCAGAAAGGTGACCACGATTGTAAAAGCTCCGTACGCAATCGCTGCAAACAGGAAAGGGTGTCTCAAGCTAAGGAGTGTTCCGAGAAAGCCACCGATTAACAGCGCACCCGCTCCAACCGCGATTTCGATAGAGCTGATTTCGCCCCAGATCCGGCTAAAGTGTTCTTCACGACCTTGCTCTTTGAGGGTGTCAAAGAGGAGTGCTTCATCCGCCCCGGAGATCAAAGACATGCCGAACGCAATGAAGAGCTCTGCGATCAGAAACTCATTGAACCCTGAAGCAACTGTGTACCACAGAGTTCCAAGACACAGAGAGAAACCTCCGCCTTGAAGCGCGCGCTTTCGCCCCGTGAAGTCCGCCAAGTACCCTGCGGGAACCTCGCCAACTACCATTACAATCGCAAAGAAGCTCTCGAGAACCATGACCTGGAACATGTCCATGCCGTGGTTTCCCCAAAACGTAACGATAGTAGGAACCGCAAGTGCGAGTGCAGGGAACAGACACTTTGCTGTCCAAATAATATGTATGTTTCTCTCGAGGAGGCGGTGGCGCAAAGGGCACAGCTCCTCGATAGGCGTATAAGCCATATCGGCCTCCAAAAAAGGGGTTTGTCAGGTGGGCGACGAGAGAGAATTTTTGAGGAAAAGCTCCGAAAATTCTGAGTCCGGTCAAACACCTGACTCAGCAATCTCAGAGAAACTACTCAGTCAGATATTTGAAATGGACGGTGGGGGTCCCGGTCTCGGTGTTCTGTTCGCTCGCGACTTTCTGGGTGGTGGAATCGGTCACCGAAGGCCGAGCCTCTCGCAGGGAGAGCCATCCTTGATAACGGCCCATCGAAATCCATCTGCACGAGCAAAAAATTTCGAAAGCGGCCTCTTTGAGAATCGCAGCGCGAGCCACCAGAGCTGACGGAACGCTCAGAATGCTCTGCCGTAAAATGTCTTTTGCCGCTTGAAATTTCATGGTTTCACCAAAAAAAGTGTGAAGGGGAGAGAGTAGCATACTTTCCTCGCTTTGGTACAAAAATTTTTCTGATTCAGAAAAAACCCGCCGGTGAATCCTAAGAGAAGCTCTGAACGAGCTCCCAATCTCCTGCGGAAAAGAGATTTACCGAGAGCTCTGGATCGAAATTTTCTGCTCCTTCTCCTCGTTCCTCTCCTGCTCCAGACGAAGAGCAGCTCACAACACAGACGAGAAACAGTCGCTCTCTCGCTTTCAGCGGAACTTGTTAAATTACGAGCTCTTCTTGAGAGTCAAAATGATACCGAGAGAGCCGTTCGAAAGTTGCACCAAGATGAGTTTGCTCGCACTGGTCCTGCAGAGCGGATCGAAGGTAAAGGACGCTGCGCTCAGTGAATCCTTTTCCGGAACGTATTGGCCGCTGTCGTGAAATCTTCAGCGACAAATGCCTCGTCATCTCGAAGCGCCGTGTAAAGATCCTTGAGATCGTCCCCATACCGTGATTGGAGATCGGGAGAGGAAGCGAGGATGCTCGACATTCCCATCAAGATCTGTTCGGCATCCTCATACTGAAAGTGAGGAGTCGTCGCGTATGTCGACATTGCTCGAAGAAGTTTCAACAGCTCTTGATCGCTGTAGGTGAGCGAAGAGAGCGCCTTCGTGACATCTCCGGAGAGAAAACGGCTAATGCGACTCAGTTGCTCAGAGGCTTCGCCACTTTTGTAGAGATCGTGGAGCGGCCGAAGGAGTTGAGCAAGCTTTGACGAGAGATCAGGATTCACCGCGTTCAGTGCGTGAGATACGACCCACAAAGAAGAGAGGTTCAAATAAAGTTCGCCCGGCTTCTTATCGTAGTCACGTACTTTCCACTGATCTTCTTTGAGGCTGTGGTGGCACGAATAGCATGTGAAGAGAGTCAGCTCCGGCCACATCCCGCTACGAGATCTCTTCTTTGAAGCGAGAGCTTCAATAACCTCTTCTGAAAGCGTGACCTGCCCAACCAACCATGCTTTGGCTGAGATATATTTGGCCTTCCGGTCAATATAGTCTTGGTCGACCTCCCAGTGGCGCGGTTGAATCATGCTGAACGTATCAAGTTCAAACGAAAGTCGGGGGTGGCCGGCACCGATGAGTCTGTGGTTTACGGCCTTGTCCTCCGTTCCATAATGACAGCTCAAACAGAGCTTCGCCCTATCATCCAAGGGAGTCAGCTCTGCCATCCCTTTTGAAATGTTATCAGCGTGGGATGAGTCTTTCGCGGTGTGAGAAGTAATCCAGTGTTCCGCAGCACCGTGGCAGCTCTCGCAGCTCACTCCATCCTCCACCGTATACTTGTCTCCTTGCAGAGATTTGTCCGGGACATATGTTGCGTGACACGAGAGACACAATGGCTCTTTCTCGGGTGAGGACATCCCGAGATTCTTTCCGATCTTTTGAGCGTCGGGATCCAGCAGCACTTTCCACGCTTTACTGTGTTGGCCGTGACGAAACCATGTCGTGAATTCGTTCTGCAGCACATCTCCCTTTCGCGGAGAAGTACTGCCGTGGCAATTAGAAGAGCTACACGAAGCCACCCCAAGGTGCTTCGCAGGTTCTGCACCTGCTTGAGCTGCGCAGATTGCAGCGAGTGCAACGCCCCAAACAGCGAGTCGGGTGAATACGGAAAGGCGAAAGGACGGGTAATAAGTGTGAATCATATCGAACGCAAACCAGAAGCAGCCCCGCGTATTGTTCGTTTCCTCCCCACTCGATGCAACGAAGAAAATAAAATATACGGTGTGACGTTGCTCACATCGAATAAGAACGCGGTTCAAGAGACGGTGTTTTGCTGAATGTTAAACTTGAATAATTTATTCAAGTTTAATTTGTGTGATGGGAGCCGGGAATTTTGTCGTCGGGGAATATATTACCTGCACAAGCGCGCCATCATGTATTAGGCTCGCGTACGTCTGGGAACGTTCATGTAATAGCAACTCATGTCAGAACATTTCGATGTCGCTGTAATCGGCTCTGGACCAGGGGGACTTGGAGCTGCTGCCAACGCCGCCTTTCACAAGCTCTCTCATGTTCTCTTCGAGAAAAAGGAGATCGCCAACACCATTTTTGACTACCAACTTCGAAAGCACGTGATGGCTGAGCCGGGGAAGCTGCCCCTTCGGGCCAAAGTCTCTTTTGAGGCGGGTACTCGCGAAGCGATCCTCGATAGTTGGAATACCTCTCTCAAAGAACTCGGCGTGAATGTTCGAAAGGGCGAGGTCTCGGCGATTAAGAAAGAGGGCGACAAGTTCGTCATCACCTATGGCGAGGGCCAGGTTACGGCCACGAACGTGGTGCTCGCGATCGGGTGTCAGGGGACTCCTCGAAAGCCCGGTGTTCCGGGTGATGGCCTCGATCACGTTGGGTACACCTTGGCTGACCCCGATGCTTTTGAAGATGAGGACATCCTTGTCGTTGGGGTAGGTGATGCCGCGATTGAAAACGCCCTGGCCCTCGTGGCTAAAAACCGCGTAAGCATTCTAAATCGTGAAGATAGTTTTCCACGCGCTAAGGAAGCAAATGGGGCCGCTCTCACCCGCGCTATCCAAGAAGACAAGATCCGGCACATCATCAACTCAAACCTTAACCGTATCGAACACGGTATTACCTATATCGATGGTCCAGAGGGAGAGGTGGCGGTTAAGGCTGATCGCGTCATCGTTCGTATCGGGGCAGTCCTCCCTCGTCGCTTTGTTGAGGGGTGTGGAGTGGAGTTTCCAAACGCTGACATGAACTCTGTACCGGTGGTCTCTGAACGGTATGAATCAAACGTACCGGGGCTTTTCATTGTTGGCGCCTTGATCGGATATCCGCTTATTAAGCAGGCGATAAATCAGGGGCATGAAGTAATTGAGCATCTCATGGGGAACCAGGTTGTTCCAGCAGACCAAGTGCTTATCGAGGAAGCGCTCGGGTCACTTCCCGGGGATGTGAATGAGAATCTCAAGATGGTTCGGAATTCGCTCCCCCTGTTTCAGCATTTAAGCGAACCGCAATTCCGAGAGCTCATCATTGACTCTACGCTTCACAAGCCAAAAGCGGGGGAGATTTTGTTTGAGCGAAACGATTACACGGATACGTTCTGGAGTGTTATTCGCGGCTCTGCTGAGATCGATCTTCCTGATGGTGGCAAGTTCGTTGTGCCAGCTGGGGGATATTTTGGAGAAATGGGTCTTCTTTCTGGGCGAAGACGATCGGCGACGGTCTTAGCCGGGAAAGACTCTCTCTTTCTTGAGACCCCTCGGAACCAGATGTTGAAGCTGAACAACTCAGTTGAGGCATTGAAAAGAGCGCTTGATGAACGATTCATGCGAAATGCGCTCGAGTCTTCTGTATTTCCAGATATCGATCCTGAGTTCCTCACCTCACTCGTTCATAGAGCAAAGATGCGATCCTTTAAGAAGGGCGAAGTTCTTGCTCGTGAGGGAGAAGAGGGTGATGTGCTGTATGTGATACGGAAAGGCTCAGTCAAGCTGTCCCGTAAGAACAAGGGAGGGATGGATGTCGCCTTCAATTACCTCCCGGCAGGGCACTATGTAGGAGAGATGGCGCTCCTCAGTGAAGAGCCACTGCCTCGGAGTGCTACTGTCACAGCCGCTGTTCCGTGTGAAACCATAATTATTGAAAAGCAGGATTTCCTTGAGCTTCTCCGTGAGAACCCGGAGGTCCGAAAACGGGTAGTGGCGCTCGCTGAGGAGCGAAGGGTCCAGAACCTCACTGAAGCGAGGGATGAATACACCGGAGAGATGCTTGATTTTGTTGTACAGCAAGGACTGACCGACGCAGAGAACGTTTTGTTGATCGACTCTGACCTCTGTGTTGGATGTGACAATTGTGAAGCTGCATGCGCTGCGACTCACGGGGGATACAGTCGGCTTGATCGGAAGGGCGGAAAAAATTTGAACGCGCTCCAGATTCCAGTTTCGTGTCGCCACTGTGAGAACCCGCTATGCATGGTCGACTGTCCGCCAGATGCGTTGATGCGAAACCCGGATGGTGAAGTCGTGATTCAGGATTCTTGTATCGGTTGCGGGAACTGTGTTCGGAACTGCCCGTACGGAGTCATCCAGATGGTATACGAGAAACCGCAAAAAGGGTTTGGGCTTTTTAGTTGGTTATTCTCTGCCGGTGAAGGCGGGGCCTCAGGGAAAAAGTCCGGTGTTGGAAAGGCCGGTAAATGTGACATGTGTCAGAACCTTGGAAGTGGGCCAGCGTGTGTACGAGCGTGTCCCACGGGTGCTGCAATGAGGGTAAACCCAAGCAAGATGCTTCAGATCTTGTCTGAGAAAAAGGGAGCGGCTGCGTGAGCCAAGAGACCTTTATTAATTACCGTCAGTACCGTTGGTTTTGGATAACCCTTGCGGCACTCGTGGCTCTTACGGTTGTGTACCTGTGTGACTCGCCGCTTGGCGGACCAAGTGGCGGGACGGTCCTCGGCTATACCTATGGTGGGATTGCCACCGCTGGGATTCTCTATCTCATGTGGTTTGGGATCCGCAAGCGATCGTATTATGCAAAGCACACTACTCTCAAAGGGTGTCTCGCCGCTCATATCTGGGTAGGGATTGCGCTCCTCTTTATTGTCCCATTGCACTCTGGATTTAGTTTTGGACTGAACGTGCACACTCTTGCCTACGTTCTCATGGTGTTTGTAATCGGGAGTGGTATTTGGGGAGCCTTGAACTACGCGACACTCGCGGACGAAATTCAGGCCCACCGAGGCGGCGGAACATCAAAGGCACTCATTGAGCAGATCGATTCGATATCAAGGGAGCTTGAGAAAGCGTTGAGTGGTCAAAAGAGCGATTCGCTTACAAAGCTAGTACGAAGTGTTGATGTGCCCTTCGAGCCGAGTTTCTCTCGATATGTTGCAGGAAAGGGCGTGCATCCTCTTGATAGTCGAAAGGCTGGTGCGCTGCTTTCTGATCTTCCATCAAGTGAACGAGAAGAGGGTGCTTCTCTTGTTGGACTTGTTAGTAAGAAGCTCGCACTCATGAAACAGCTTCAAGACGATGTGGCTACTATGTTTTGGCTCAAGGTATGGCTTTATGTACACGTGCCCGTTTCAATTGCTTTGGTCGCGTGTGTCACTGTCCACATTTTTAGTGTGTTTTACCTCTGGTAGGTGCGTCGCGGAAAGGGAAGAGGATGAAGCTTCGATTTGTCGTTGATGTCATAGGAGCAAAAGGGCAAAAAGAAACTGCCCACTCAGACTTCGATCAAGACGCTGTCGTCCTTGGTCGGGGTGGCTCCTCTGATGTGATCTATGAGTCCTCTCTCGTTTCACTTGAGCATCTTCGGATCTCCGGAGATGGACACAAACTACTCCTTGAAGATCTCGATTCCCTCAGTGGCGTTCGCGTGAATGGCAAACAGACTCGCCGACAGGAGCTGCGAGTCGGGGATAGGATCACTTTCGGAGAAATCGAGCTTGTCATTCGTAAAGTTGGGGAGACGTTTGAGCTTTACGAAGAGCGTCGGCAGAAAGAGAAGGAAGATAGTGACGTTCGAGTGAAGCGACTTGTGCAACAACTCGACCCGAAGAGGAATCTCCCGAGTATGACGCTGCTCTCGATCTTCTTGGCGGCACTGGTGCTTATTGGCTTCTTTGGTTATCCACTTTCAATTCCAGGCAAGCCGAGTTGGAATAGCGGGCCCCTTTCAAATGCCCACAAGATGATTGAAGCAGACTGCTCTCTCTGCCACGTAGAGCCTTTTGAACCGGTTCAAGACAAAGCTTGCCTCACATGCCACGAGATGTCAGTTCATGCTGAGGCGTTTGAGCATGCGAGCATGTCTGATTCTCATGAGGAGCCCAGGTGTGCAGCGTGTCACATGGAGCACAATGGAGACGCAGGGCTCACTGTTTCTCAGGCCAAACTCTGTACCGAGTGTCACGCAAACATCCGCGCGACTTTTGCAGACGCCGAGAGTCCGAATGTTATGAGTTTTGCCGACCATCCAGAGTTCTCGGTATCGATTCCGGTCGGGGATGAAGGCGATATGACACGGATTCGACTTTCCGATAGAGAGCGCCTCATCGATGGGACCAAATTGAAATTGAATCACCACGTTCACCTCAAAAAGGGAATAGCAGGACCTGACGGTCCGACCGATCTCCACTGTACTGATTGCCATAGATTGACGCCCGAGACTGAACTCTTTGAGCCGATTACTTATGAAAATGATTGTGCATCGTGTCACACGTTAGGCTTTGATGACCGATTGCCAGAACTCGAAGTCCCACACGGAGATGCTGACACAGTCTACCACTTTGCTTACGCCGAATACGCGAAACTCTTTTTGGATGCCCAGCAGGGTCCTCCGGTCCCTGGATTTGAGCGCTTCAAGCCGGGCTCTGAACCTCGCGAGCCAGATCAGAGAGAGTTTGTAAAAGACGAAGTTGATCGCGCTGCCCGCGATGCAGAGGAACTCTTGTTTACGAAGACTGCTTGTCACCTCTGCCACGATATTCAAGAGAAGGAGAGTTTCGATCGCTTGGTAGAGGGTCGCTATGAAGTCATGCGGCCAAAAATCCCTTCATCCTGGATGTCGGCTGCTCTGTTCGATCATGCAGCGCATCAAGAGGTTCGATGCGAGTCGTGCCACGAAGGGGTGTCAAAATCGACTGAAACGACAGACGTTCTCTTGCCAGGTGTAAAAACTTGCCAGTCGTGTCACGGGGATGCTGGTGCACACGGGAAAGTTGGTTCGGATTGTATCCTGTGTCATTCGTACCACGATCAGGTGCTGCTCCCTGAATCAAAGAAACGGGCGATCGAAGATATCGTTGATGTGGTGAATCGGGTCTCGTGAAGATGTTTTTCACATCCGGGCATTGAACTTGCTCGGGAGTGCCCTCCGGAGAGAGAACACAGACCGACCTTCTCAAGTGGGTTGTCTCTCTGGTGAAAAGTGTGGTGTTGCAAAAGTGGAGCTATCGCGTGTCAATTGTTAAGTTCTTTGTCGTCGTTTTTGTGCTCTTGATCACCTTTGCAGGCTGTGGAGATTCAGGAAGTTCCGATGTTGTGTCACGTGGATTCGGCGGATCAGATTCGGCGAACTTTGGATGTGACGGGACCTGTCCCAACGAAGTACTCACATCTGGCGAAGTCGAAAGAATCTTACGTCAAGCCGTGGCTGGGGCAAAGATTCTTGGTGTGGCTGCTACGTTTGCAGTGCTCGATCGGGTTGGAAACGTTCTCGCTGTGTATCAGATGCCCGGTGCGAATGCGACTACGACTATCAACGGAAAGATCGGTGCGGTTGGGGGCCTTGAGGGCGTCACAGTACCAGCGACTCTTGCAGCAATTTCGAAAGCTGGCACTGGAGCATACCTAAGTTCTCAAGGGAATGGCTTTACAAGCCGAACAGCGAGTCAGATCGTGCAGGAGAATTTTAATCCAGGAGAGATGAACCAACCTGGGGGTCCTCTTTTTGGTGTTCAGTTCTCTCAATTGATCTGTTCTGACATTACCGTATTAAACCCATTGTTTACGGCAGGTATATCAACAGGATCCAATCTTCTCTCGACTGGAGGTCGTGGTCCTCGCCCTCTTCCTCTCGGGTTGTCGGCTGATCCCGGCGGGATTCCGCTCTACAAACTCGGAGATATGGTCGGCGGTCTCGGAGTTGAGCTCGATGGCCAGTATTCGCTTGATCGAGAGGTATTTGATTTTGACGATAACATCGAAGAGCGCTTAGCTCTTATCGCAAGCCGAGGATTCGAGGCGCCATCGGAGCGTGCGGGTGATAGTATCTTTGTCGTTGGGAAGTCGTTTCGATATACCGACTTAAGCTATGATCAGGTCGAGGTCGCTGAGGAACCTCTTCCGGAGCTGAACCCCGCTGCTTTAACTGCGGTAACCCTTTTTACTGACGGAACGATTCGAAGCGGTACGCGGTTCGGTGACCCAGCTTCTGGGATAACGAAGACCTCGCGTGCCGGAGTCCCTGCCGCGGTTCTCACTGACGAGGCCGGTAATCCACGTTTTCCACCTCGCTCCGGAACTCCACTCGCTGGTGGAATCGAGCTTTCGGCAGTTGAAGTCGATGCGCTTTTGGACAGCATTCTTTTCACTTCGTTTCGTACGCGTGCCCAGATTCGAAATCCGAAGAATTCGCCCGCACAAGTTTCGATCTTTGTTGTAGACACACAGGGTGTTGTGCTTGGAATGGTGAGATCTGGCGATGCACCTCTCTTTGGGATCGACGTCGCGTTGCAAAAGGCCCGAACGGCGGTGTTTTTTAGTTCGACGGATGCTGGAGATCGACTAAATGAGGTCCGGTCTCGAAATGGAGTCGGCGCATTTGACGACTATGTCTCTCTTGTACGCGCATTTCTTGGCCCAGATGCTTTGACTGGAACAAACGCATTTTCTGACCGGGCCGGGGGGAATATGTCTCGACCATTTTTCCCCGATGGAATTAATGGGAGAGCAAATGGTCCTTTCTCGCATCCATTTCCGGGAACATCGGTTGCAGCTCGTACGTGGAGTCCATTCAATACGGGTTTGCAGCTTGATCTCGTCTTTCAACGACTGGTCCAACCGCTTGGTGTTCCTGTAAATCCTCCGAGTTCTCTGCCTGATAGTTGTACAGATTCTGGAGTGCTCGGAACTCGACTGCGGAATGGAATTCAGATCTTTCCGGGTTCTGTTCCGGTGTATCGAGGGAAAACCCTTATCGGCGGTATTGGAATCAGTGGGGACGGAGTTGACCAGGATGATCTGATCGCATTTTACGGGGCGAGCAGACCTGGACTCGATGCGATTGGCCGAACTGGTATCGGAGACCCGATCCTTGGTTTTAACGCTCCGCCCGAAATTCGGGCTGATAATTTACAGGGACCGATCGAGAACACCCGTCTCCGTTTTGTGAACTGTCCAGAATCTCCGTTTCGAGATAGTTCAGAGCAACAGGTGTGTGGCGGTTTATAAGGGGTAGCTTCGGAGAGCTATGCGGAAACGTGATATTTTCTCATTGATGCTTGCTCTGATCGTTTCGAACGGAGCGCTTGCTGAGGACCCGGCTCCTAACGTTGATCCAGTTGAAGAACCGGTGGAGGTTCTCGATCTTTCTGCTCCTGTCTCCCGTCAGAGGCCTGGTGAAGATGCCCCTCATTTCCCTGCCTATGTTTACGAATCTGTCCCAGACATAAACTCCTCGGCCTCTGATTTCGTTCCAGTACCGGATCGGTGGAGACAATTTTATGCCGGAAAGTGGTATGACCCGTATAATCAGAATGTCTTAAAGGGGGATGTCCCAGTCTTTGGATCGCCCGGACATGAATGGTTCTTGGAGACGGGAGTAATTTCTGAAACCCTTCTTGAGCGGCTCAAAATTCCCGTCCCAGTAGGAGTTCCTTCCACGAATAACTCTGGAACTATAGATACGTTTGGCAACGGGAATATCTCCGTTTTCGTTCAGCAGATTATTCCGACGATCTCCCTTATCCGAGGGAATACCGTCTTTATGCCGCCGGAAATTGAATTTCGATTTACACCGGTATTTAGTTTCACAAACGTCGAAGCTTCTGAGACAGGCATTGTGCGAGTTGACCCAGCTCGAGGAACTGATCGGAGCGAGGGCGACCTCTCTTTTCTTGAAGCGTTTGCAGATATTCATTTGGCAAACATAAGTGAACGCTACGATTTTATCTCATCACGAATCGGCGTTCAGAAATTTTCAAGTGACTTTCGGGGGTTCATTTATAACGACCAACAACCTGGGGTTCGGCTGTTTGGGAACTGGGATAACAATATGTACCAGTACAACTTTGCTTGGTTCCCAAGACTTGAGAAGCAAACAAACACGTTCGTGAACGAATTTGAAACCCGCCACGAAGATGTCTTTGTGTGGAACGTGTACCGGCAAGATCTTATCGTTCCCGGACACCAGGTCCAGGCGAGCATCATCTATCGCGATGATCAAGCAGGCAGCCACGGCGACCACTATAACGACAATGGGTTACTTGTTCGACCAGCAGCTATCGGAGACGAACGGGCAAAGAACATTCGCTCGACCTACTTTGGATTGAATGGGGATGGCCATATCGGCCGCGTGAACACGACAACTGCTTTCTACTATGTTACGGGAACCGAGACGCACAATCAGATCGCAGGTCGAGAGCAGGATATCAGTGCGTTCATGTTCGCGCAGGAACTCTCTTATGATTTTGACTGGCTTCGATTAAGAGGCTCGCTCTTTTGGTCATCTGGAGATAGTGACCCAGACGACGGAACAGCTGAGGGATTTGATGCGATCTTCGATCTGCCAAACTTTGCCGGAGGAGATCTCTCGTACTGGCAGCGACAGAATATTCCTCTTATCGGTGGTGGTGAGGTCTTTCTCGTAAATCTTGGAAGCCTTATTCCAAACTTGCGACCAGGCAAAGAAGAGGGACAGTCAAACTTTGTAAACCCGGGGATTCGTCTCTATAACCTCGGGGTTGATGTGGAGCTCACGCAGGAGATGAAGGTTATCTCGAACGCGAGCTACCTCCAGTTTGATGACACAGCAACGTTGGAGAAGGTGCGGCAACTTGGAGGAATTGACCGTGAGATCGGTTGGGACCTCTCGGTAGGGGTACTCTATCGTCCGTTTCTCAACAACAATGTGCAGTTTCGACTCGGTGCTTCTTCGCTCGTTCCGGGAGATGGACTTGAGACCTTATACGGGGACAAAACTTTGTACAGTGTGTTTAGCAATATGATTCTCGAATACTAGGCGATTTACGTGATGCGTTCAGTGGGTCAGATACTTCAAAACAAGCGGTTTCAAGACTGGGTTGTTTCAATTCTCGGATGTTTCTTTCTGGCTATATCTGTGCCTGCGCTGGCAGAGCATCTTGTCGAAGCCGTCCCCTCAGGTATGAATGTCGAGGAGATGGAGCTCGCGAGTGTCGGATGTAAAGATTGTCATTTGAAGACTGACGCTCCGACGATGCATGAAAACCCCGGAGTCGTCATCGGGTGTACCCATTGCCACGGTGGAGACGCCTCTGTTCGAGCCGAAGGTCTCAAGCCGGATGGACCGGAATATGAAAAGGCAAAAGCCGGCGCGCATGTTCTCCCAACTCACCCTGAATGGTGGCCGAATTCAGGAAACCCAGTGAACAGCTATACGAACCTACTGAAGGAACCAGCTGAGTTTGTAAAATTTGTAAATCCAGGAGACCTGCGTGTCGCAGCTGAATCTTGCGGAGGGTGTCACGCCAAAATCGTCCGGGCCGTTCAAAAGAGTCTCATGACCACTTCAGCGATGTTATGGGGTGGGGGAGCGTACAACAACAACATCTTGCCCTATAAGAAGTATGTTCTCGGAGAGAGCTACGGGCGGGATGGAGAAGCCCAGAGTATCGTCGATGAGAGCGAGATCTCTGAAGAGCGCAAGGCTAAAGGAGCGCTCCCAAGTCTCACCGCAATGCCTCAGTGGGAGGTGATTGCGCCTGGCGACGTCTTTCGAATTTTTGAGCGGGGTGGTGAGTTTGTGAGAACTCAGTTCCCAGAAATTGGGAATCCGAATCCGTTCGAAGAACCGGGTCGACCCGATGTGTTGCAGTCAAATAGAGGTCCGGCTACAGGAGCAAGAATAGCCGTTCCTGTTTTGAATATTCACAAGACCCGCTTGAACGACCCGCATCTCTCATTTCTTGGGACAAACGATCACCCAGGGGATTATCGAAGTAGTGGATGTACAGCGTGTCACGCTGTTTATGCTAACGATCGAAGCACGAAACACTCTGGCCCTTACGGGCAATTTGGGCATGAAGGAAAGTCTCAGTCGATTGACCCGACTATTCCAAAGGACGAAGAAGGCCACCCGATCAAACATGTCTTTACCCGTGCCATTCCGACGAGCCAGTGCATGGTGTGCCACATGCATCAACCAAACATGTTTGTGAACTCCTACCTTGGATACACCATGTGGGATTACGAGTCAGATGCTCCGTTTATGTGGCCAGAGAAGCAGCAGTATCCGACGCATGAGGAACGCATAACTGCCTATCGCAGTAACCCAGAGGGAGCGGCTGCTCGAGGAAAGTGGAAGGATATTGATTTCCTAAAGGCTGTGAGCGAGTTGAATTCTGAACTCAAGAATACCCAGTTTGCAGATTACCACGGCCACGGTTGGAATTTTCGTGCAGTATTCAAGAAAGATCGTAAAGGAAATCTCCTCGATGCTGACGGAAACCAAATATCTTCGACCGATCCAGAGAAATTCAAAAAAGCGGTGCATATGTCGGATATCCACCTCGACAAAGGTATGCACTGTATGGATTGCCACTTCCAGCAGGATGCGCACGGAGATGGGCATATTTATGGCGAAGTTGCTCAGTCAGTTGAGATTCGCTGTCAGGATTGCCACGGAAGCGTGAAGGGCTACGCGACTCTTAAAACAAGTGGGCCTGCTTCGCCAAAGGGAGGTACTGATCTCTCGCTTATGCGTACCCCGTTCGGAGATGCTCGCTTTATCTGGAAGGGGAGTAAACTCTATCAGCGTTCGTCAGTTACGGAGGGAATGGAATGGGAGGTCCGACAGGTTCGGGACTCGATTGATCCAAGCCATCCTCACTATAACGAGGCGTCTGCTCGAGCAAAAACAGTGCAAGCATTCCGAGATGGGGATAAAGACCCACGGTGGGGCGACCTCAAGGCCATCGATTCCGCAACAGATCTTGATGCGCTCCTTGCTCATAATAACGATGAGATGAGCTGTTTCGCGTGTCACAGCTCTTGGGTAACGAGTTGTGCTGGGTGTCACTTGCCTATTGAAGCAAACTGGAAAGAGAAATCAAAACACTATGACGGAAAACAGACGCGAAACTTTGCAACCTACAATCCCCAAGTAGTTCGAGATCAGATGTTTCAGCTTGGGAAACACGGTCCGGCGAAAAATGGCCGCATCGTCCCGATCCGTTCCTCAAGCGCTCTGATCCTCACATCAACCGATATCAATCGCCAAAAAATCTATATGCAGCAACCGCCAACTGCTGCATCTGGACACTCGTCACAGGCGTTTGCACCACATTTCCCGCATACTGTGCGAACGAAAGAGACAAAACACTGCGTTGATTGTCATATTTCTCGAGACAACGATAACAACGCGATCATGGCCCAGCTCTTCTTGTACGGTACAAACTTCGTGAACTTCATGGGCGCGTATACCTATGTCGGCACGGGAGAAGATGGAGTTGAGGCTGTACGAGTGACCGAGATTGACGAACCTCAGGCGGTAATTGGAAGTTACCTCCACCGCTACTCATATCCTGATTACTTTAAGGAGCATGTCGAGAAGAATCATCTTGAACTCCAAGAGTCACATCTGCACCACGGGGCAGGCGGGGTAACGAACACCATCCAACACCGCGGGGAGTACCTCTATACGACAGCAGGTGAGGGAGGCTTTCGCG
>JAGRAO010000070.1 GCA_020434565.1 Bdellovibrionales bacterium | reverse complement strand
ATCGATTGGAACGGCTTCGATGATACGAAGATTTTTCTGTTCGTTTATTTTTCTCGTGTTCCTTCTGGGGAACTTGTCGCTTGTTACTGCGGAGGGGAATGACGGAATAATGAGCGAGAAGTTGATTCGCACCAAAGAACTCCTTCAAGAGGCGAAAGACCGCGGCAATGGATCCGTCGCCAGTACGGAGGCTGAGCAACCTTCAGAATCTCTTCTCTCCCGGATGTTGCAAGGGCTTATGCTCTGCCTCGGCGTGTTCTTTATCGGCACGGCAGTCGCAAAGCGATTTCGGAAGTCCCCGGGCGGCATTGGTGAAAAGCAGATGAAGATCCTCGAGCGGCTCCCGCTGACCGCAAAAAGTTCCCTCATATATATTGAAGTAAACGGTTGCCGCTATCTCGTTTCGTGCGGAAGTGAGCAGGTAAGCATGGTTCAGGAGAGTGAGAGTGTGGAGATGAATCATTCCGAGGCTGATCAAGGGCTTCCGGTAATGACGAGTTTGATGGAGAGAGAAGTAGGATGCGAAGCCGAAGAATTCAAACTCTCAGCATAGTCCCTTTGCTTCTGTTGGTGGTCTCAATAGCCGTTCTTGTGCCGCGAGAGGTACATGCGCAGCAAGTTCCCGCGGAACCCGCGTTTTCGATTCAATTCGGTGGCCAGGATCTCCTTCAGGGCGACGAAGGTATCTCATCGGCTATGAAGCTTGTTTTTCTCCTGTCAGCTATCTCGTTTGTGCCGGGAATTATTCTCACAATGACGAGCTTTACGCGGATCATTGTGGTTCTCAGTATGACGAGAACTGCGCTCGGTACCCAACAAGCACCACCGAATATGGTGCTCACCGGGCTTTCGCTATTCCTGACTGTCGCCATCATGAATCCTATTCTTCAAAAATCGTACGATGCTGGTATTCAGCCCTATATGAACGGACAGATGGGAGGAGAGGAGGCGTGGAAGAAAGGCTCTGAGCCGATAAAGCAGTTTCTTGTGAGCCATTCTCGCGAGCAAGACCTTGCGTTGTTTCTCGATATAACCAAATCGGAGTTTCCTGAGGAAGCAAAGGATGTGCCTTTTCATGTAGCTGTTCCCGCTTTTGTTTTGAGCGAGCTCAATACAGCTTTTCAGATCGGATTTTTGATTGCCTTACCATTCCTCGTACTCGACATGGTCGTATCATCAATTCTTACATCAATGAGTATGATTACTCTTCCGCCAGTGGTCATCTCACTTCCGCTGAAGCTCATGTTATTTGTTGTCGTAGATGGCTGGCATCTCATAATCGGATCTCTCGTTCAAACATATCACGTAACATAGTGAAAAAGGGCTCAGTATGGAAATTGATGATTATCTCCGACTCGGTCAAATAGGCATTGAAACGGCGGTGCTTGTCTCTGCTCCAGTCCTCATCCTTGGGCTGCTTGCGGGACTGGCGGTGAGTATTTTTCAAGCGGCGACACAGATTAACGATGCAGCTCTTGCGTTCATACCAAAGATCGCCGCTGCAGTAATTGGACTAGTCTTGTTTGGGCACTTTATGATCAATCGAATTGCAGCTTTTACTACCACGACATTCCAACAGATCGGACAGCTGTAGGAGAGAACGTGGCTGAAGGTCTTGAAGTTCTTAATTTTGGTAACTTCCTCGTAGATAATGCAGCAAGCATTTGGACATTTTTTCTTCTCTCTATCAGATTTTTTGCAATGATGATGCTCCTCCCAGGTCTCAACGGAGGGCCTCAGGGGAGATATGTGCGGACGGCTGGAATACTCATGATGGCATTCGCGAGCAGTACCACGAGTCCAAATGCGACGTTGCCACCGGATTTGGCGACGATGATTGTCCAAGGCTTTTCCGAAGCCCTTCTCGGCCTCGCGATGGGGTTGCTCCCCGCGCTTCTCATTGCCGGAGTTGTAACGGGGGGACAGTTGTCAGCGAATACGATGGGCCTAGGTGCTTCTCAGCTGATTGATCCAACTCTTGGACAGACTTCAACCTCTCTTGGACGAGTGTTCGGTGATTTGACCGCCGTGCTCTTTCTCCTTATGGGCGGCCACTATGTTGTCATTAAGGCCGTCTCAGGACTTGGGGGTACCATTATACCGGGGACATTTGTTTTCTCAGAGATTTCATCTCAGCTTCTCATTGACCGCACAGGAGATATATTTCGAGTTGGGGTGATGGTCTCTGCTCCAGTGATTGTTGCCCTGCTCTTGACTCAGTTTGTCATGGGACTGGTCACGAAAGCGGTCCCGTCAGTCAATATCTTTATCGTGAGTTTTCCTCTTACTATTGGAATCGGACTCGTCCTCTCAGCGCTCTCTTTGCCAGAGCTTCTTGTGTTCGTGGAACGGGAAATTGTTGGAGTTGAAAACTCTCTTCTTGTTCTCGTCGAAGATACAAAGACCCTTCCTCAGGTTCCTGACCCCGGAGCGCCCAAGACGCCTTAGATACGGTTGGGAAAGTTCTTCTTTTTCCAGTTCGATTCCGGAGAGCGACTCCTTGCATGACTCTTGTCATATACAGGGCACCCTCTGATTGTGAGAAGTCATTCTTTTGACATGAGAAGAGCGAAAAGCCGCTAAAATATCAATAAATTCAGGCGGTTTTATGAGAGCTCCACGGTGCCAGTCTGGTACGGGCTTTGCTTTTCCTTATTCTGTCTACCTTTCAGTACTGAACAATGTCAGAACACGCCACCCCGGAAGAAAAGACCGAGATGCCGACATCTCGTCGGCTCCAACAGTTGGGAGAAGAGGGGGCCCTCCACTCATCAACTGAGGTGGCTCAAGTTGCAAGCCTCCTTGCTGGATTCCTTTCACTTCTCGTTGTCTCCAGATGGATTCTCAACGACATGGTGCTCTATATGCAGGAGACGTTCTCGCGTATTGCAGACAACCAGGCATTTACTCGCCGAACTGCATATGACGTGGCAGTCGCAGCGTTTGCTCGCTTTGCACCCGAAGTTGCTCTCGTGACAGTTGTTGTTGCGTTTACTGCCGCGATGGCGATTTTTCTCCAAACAAACTACAACGTTAAGAAAAGGTGGATTAAGCCCAAATTCGACCAACTCAATCCTGCGAACGGAATAAAGCGAATCCTCTCACCGAATGGAGTTATGAATACCGCAAAGTCGGTATTCAAACTGATACTCATACTTCCCGTCGGATATCACGCTCTGAAACGGTTTGCGCCAGAGATGATTGGTCTAATCCACCTGAGCGTCGACAGCATCTTTTCGTTCACCGCGGATGCAATCTTTTTTATCTTCTGGAAAATCATGTACATCCTGATTGCCTTTGCGATCTTCGACTATTTTTGGAGTCGCTTCCAGTGGTATCGGCAGAACAAAATGACCAAAGAAGAAGTAAAGGACGAGCGCAAGTCCACGGAGGGAGACGAAGTTACCAAAAGAAAGATCGCGGCAAAGGGTCTTCAGAGAGTTATGGAACGGATCCAAGCAAGTGTCCCGCAGGCCGATGTGGTTATTACAAACCCAACTCACTATGCAGTCGCGTTGAAGTATGACCGAAACAGTATGGTTGCTCCGAAGGTAGTCGCGAAAGGGAAAGGATTTATCGCACTCAGAATTCGAAAAATTGCCAAGGAAGCTGGCGTTCCGGTGCTCGAACGAAAACCGCTCGCGCGAGCACTTTATGCCTCAGTTGAAGTTGGTCGAGAAATT
The DNA here is from genome assembly GCA_020434565.1 of Bdellovibrionales bacterium. Taxonomy (GTDB): domain Bacteria; phylum Bdellovibrionota_C; class UBA2361; order UBA2361; family RFPC01; genus JAGRAO01. Next base: position 11,911 of record JAGRAO010000070.1, on the reverse strand, counting down.
CCTCACGAACTCTTCAAAGCGGTGGCTGAGGTTCTGGCGTATGTGTACCGCTTGAAGAACCCGTACGGCTACAAGCAGCAGTATTCACAGTAGGGTTTAAGAGATGGCAGAGGGAAAACAGAGAAATCTCAAAGCTTCGTCAGTACCATTGGCGTTGATCGGAATTCTTGCGGTTCTGATCATCCCTATTCCGACGGAGCTTCTCGACATCTTCCTCGCTCTCAATATTACCATCTCTCTTATCGTATTGTTTGTTTCGCTCTACATGAAGCGAGCAATCGATTTTACCTCTTTCCCAGCGCTCCTCCTGATCACAACGATGTTCCGTCTCGCCATGAACGTGGCATCGACCCGACTCATCCTTTTGAACGGTGATCTCGGCCTAGATGCTGCGGGAGAAGTTATTAAGGCATTTGGAGAATTCGTTGTCGGAGGAAACTTTGTTATTGGGACCGTGATCTTTATCGCGATCAGTATCGTGAACTTGAAAGTTATCACAAAGGGTTCCAGCCGGATCGCTGAGGTTGCGGCTCGATTTACCCTGGACGCTATGCCCGGGAAGCAGATGGCGATTGACTCCGATCTGAACACCGGATTGATTAGTGACGAGGAGGCGAAGAAGCGTCGGAAAGAGCTCTCTCAGGAATCAGAGTTCTATGGAGCTATGGACGGAGCGGCGAAATTCGTTACCGGAGATGCAATCGCTGGTCTCTTCATAACCGGTATTAACATTATTGGAGGCCTCTTTATCGGGATCGTCCAGAAGGACATGGATTGGATGGTCGCAGCACAAACCTACACGCTGTTGACAATTGGGGATGGGCTGGTAAGTCAGATCCCGTCCATTATTATCTCCACGTCCTCGGGTTTGATTGTTGCTCGGGCAGCATCGGGGGACGATCTCGGAAATGAAGTGCTGTCGCAACTCGGGCGATCGGCAAAGCCGCTCACGCTTTCGGCTATGGTATGTTCAGGTCTTTCCCTCGTTCCTGGACTCCCTTTTGTCCCCTTCATGTGCTTGGCCATTGCTTGTGGCGCAACGGCAATTGTACGACGTCGTTCGATCTCTGCTGAGGAGGCCGAAGAAAAGAGCGGTGCTGGACCCAAGGAATTGGACAAAGATGATGCACCCAAGCCCGGAAGCACGGAAGAGGTGACTGGACTTCTTGGAGTCGACGTACTCGAACTCGAAGTTGGGTATGAGCTCGTCACTCTCATTGAAGGAGGCGACCTCGTCGAGAGAATACGGTCTCTTCGTCGTCAGTTTGCTATGGATTATGGGTTCATCGTTCCTCCGATTCACATTCGGGATAACGTGCGGATGAGCCCCCCGGAATATCGCCTTCTTCTTCGAGGAGCTGAAATCGGGAGAGGCGAACTCAAGAGTCACCATCTGCTCGCGATGGATCCCGGTACGGTTTCTGCGCCGATTGAGGGAGAGAGTACGACGGAGCCGGCATTTGGGCTCGATGCCCTCTGGATTCAAGAGAGCGACAAAGAGAGGGCTCAGTTCTCCGGTTATACAGTGGTTGACCTTTCAACCGTGATTACCACCCACATTACCGAGCTCATTCGAGCGCATATGCATGAGTTGATCGGAAGACAGGAGACACAACATCTTCTTGATAATCTTGCAAAGGAGTTCCCAAAAGTTGTGGAAGAGCTTGTTCCTGGAATTCTTACAATTGGGCAGGTGCAACAGGTTCTTCGACACCTCCTTCGTGAGCAGATTAGCATTCGCGATCTCCGAACGATCCTTGAAACCCTCGCTGACTGGGGGCCAAATGTGAAGCATCCAGAGAAGCTCGCGGACTATGTGCGGAGAAGGCTGTGTCGGGCAATTACTGAAAAGTATACCGGCGAGGATGGGATTCTTCCGATCGCGAGCTTGAATCCCTCTCTCGAGAGGGAACTCGGAAATGCCGTGCAGCAAAATGACGAGGGGTCCTTTCTTGCTCTTGAGCCCGGATTTGCACAGATGCTGATCAACAAGCTCAACAATGGAGCGAACGCATTTATAGAGAAGGGCTTGACGCCAGTTGTACTCGCGCCAACGCACATAAGGAGTGCCCTGTTTCACTTTGTAGAGCGATTTGTTCCCGGGTATGCAGTGATCTCTCATCAAGAGATCGCCCCAAATACGAAGGTTCAGTCGCTTGGTGTAATCAGTATTGATCTCGGATAGTTCAGACGAAGGAAGAGGAAGCAGAATGGAAGAGAAGGTGTATAGAGGTCAGTCAATGCAAGAGGTGCTTCAAGCTGTGCGGCGTGATCTCGGCCAAGATGCGGTAATCGTTGGAACTCGTCAGCTCTCTCAGGGGAGTTTTGAGGTACATGCCTCGAGGAATTCAACTCTCAATCCAAACTCTGCTCGATCGCAATCGTCGAATACTGCCCGCTCCGTAGTCGCTCGGCTCAAGAGGCAGGGCCTTGCCCAAGGTTTGCTTGAAACTCTTCTTCAGACCTCTTTTCGGGCTTCTCGAGAATCAGACGGAGGACAGCGAGGTACGCGGCTTGAAAAAGTCCTCTCTCATACGTTCTCGTTTTCGTCAGTACTTCCCCACGCTGCAAGGATAGTTGCGTTGGTTGGACCGACCGGGGTGGGAAAAACCACGACCATAGCAAAACTTGCTGCCCGGATTCGAGAAGCATACGGAATTCGAATTGCTCTTATAGCGGCCGATACCTATCGAATCGGTGGAGGATATCAATTACATACTTATGGAACTCTTCTTAAGATGCCGTGTCGAGTGATCTCGCCCGAAGGCGACTTCCATAGCCAATTGAGAAGCGCAATCAGCGCCCTTGCGAATGCAGATCTCATTCTCGTTGATACAAATGGATGTAGCCCGAGAGACGAACAAACTCTCGCGAGGCTCGAAGACAACCTCGCGCCTTTTCCAGAAATTGAGAGAGTGCTCGTGCTTCCCGCACCAAGCAACGAGCTTGATCTTCGCACGGCGGCAGGAAGATTTCTTCGGCTCGGGGTCTCTCGGGTGACAATCTCAAAACTTGATGAAAGTGGATATATCGGCCCGGTTCTCAACACGGCTCATGCACTCGGAAAACCTCTTGCATTTTTCACGACAGGGCAGCGAGTACCTGAGGATATCGAACCTGCAACCGCGAGAAGGCTCGCTTGGATGCTCATGAGGCAGGTGCATTAGTTGTAAAATCAATAGGTTAGAAGGCCAATGAGAAATCTGAGCCAACACAAATTTAAACGGAATCTTAAGACAGGGAGTAAACCGTGAACGATCAGGCAAGTACCTTACGAAAACAACGCTACGGGACCATGAAAGAGCACACTCGAGTGATAAGTTTTACAAGTGGGAAGGGGGGTGTAGGAAAAACGCACTCGGTTTCGAACATCGCGGTTTCACTTGCTGAGCAAGGACGATCTGTTCTTCTTCTCGATGCAGATCTTGGACTTGCAAATGTTGATGTTGTTCTCGGAATTCCAGTGCGAGAGACATTGCAAAATTTTTTCCAGGGAAATCGTACCTTAAAAGAAATTCTCCTTGAAGGACCGGACGGGATTCAGATTATTCCGGCCGCAAGCGGTGTCGAATCAATCTTGAGTCTTGGTTTCGAGCAGCGGAGTCAGTTGCTTCAGGCGATTGAAGAGATAGCTTGCGAATTTGACTATCTCCTCATTGATACTCCTGCCGGAATAGGAAGCGACGTGCTCTTCTTTAACTCTGCTTCAAACGAAATAGTGTGCGTGGTTGCTCCCGAACCAACGTCTCTCACTGACGCTTATGCTCTCATAAAAGTACTCTCGCGCCGATTCGGTGAGAGGCAGGTCAATATTCTCGTAAATAACGCAGCAAGCGAGGCCGAGGCATCAAAGACCTTTCGCAGTCTTGCAGATGTCGTGAATGAAAAACTCTTTGTGCAATTACGCTATGCAGGATGGATACCGCGTGACGCAGCAGTTCGACAGGCGATCACAGCTCGTCGTCCAATCGTCAAAGAGTTTCCGAGTTCTCCAGCGAGTCGCGCTCTTCGCAAGGTGAGTGAGACCCTTGATGGTGATTTCTATCAGAGTCGAGTGAAGGGCGGAATGCAGCTTTTCTTTCGACAGTTAGTAGAGGCCGAGCAGTATGGCAAAGCTTCATGAGGTATCAGCACGCTATCAGCTTATTCATCGATTGAAAGCTGCTGTGGCGTTGCTCGCGTTTCTCGTAGTTGTGGTCGCCGGGATGATGGCAGGGCTCTCTGTTGGCACCATCATGATTCGAGCGACGATTGTTTTGCTTTGTATTTTTGTGATCTCACGAGTTGTTATTCAGATCATGGTAACCCACGAGGAGATGAACAGTGGCGAAGGCTAAGAAGACCGCGGTAGAAGCCTACAAGACCGTGGATGACTACGAAAAAGAGGAGCTCATTAAGAGCTATCTTCCTCTTGTAAAAAAGGTAGTGCATCGACTTTCTGGGCGATTACCGAAAGACGTTGATATTAAAGAGATGCTCAATTCTGGAATTATTGGGCTCGTTGACGCACTCGAGAAGTACGACCCCAAACATGAAACAAACTTTTCTACATACGCCCAATTCCGAATTCGAGGAGCGATTCTTGATAGCTTCCGGTCTCAGGATTGGTTGCCTCGATCACTTCGATTTAAGTCTCACAAAATCGAAAGTGCGTATAAGCGTGTAGAGCAACGCCTCGGCAGAGCTGCAACCGAAGAGGAAGTTGCTCAAGAACTCGGCGTTGATGTTGAGGAGTTTCAGAAGCTTCTCGGCGAAGTGGGAAGTGTCGTGATGTTGAGCTTTGAAGAGCTCGGCTTTGGTCACGGAGAGGAACGATTTCAAGCCGACGAGTGGTTTGCCGCTAAGACAACCGACCCTCTGAACCGATTGTTAAGTGGGGAAAAGGTCAGCCTTATTGCTCGAGCGCTTGATCGATTGCCAGAGAAAGAGCGGCTTGTAATCAGCCTCTACTTCTATGAAGAACTCAATCTCAAGGAAATAGGTGAGATTCTTGGTGTGACTGAGTCGAGGGCCTCTCAAATCCGCTCTCGGGCGCTCATTCGCCTGAAGAACTACCTTCGAAATGCGGGTTAGCTCCTTGGGGAAAGGAAGGAGCGAGCACGGACCTCATTGAGTGACGGTACAAAAACCGCGGGCGTATTTTGATGGAAGAGAGAAGACCGTATCGACAGGATCGAATTCTGATCGTTGATCACTCAGAAGCTGATCGAGAACGGGCTCAGGAGACCCTCCACGCCTATTTCCCGAACAGTACGGTGGTGCTCAAAGAAAACATCTCGGAGGGCGAGCTTCGAGAAAATCAATTCGATATCGTGGTTCTTGATCAAGAACTCGGCTCCACCGCCGAGATTATCGAGCTTCTGTTTCGTCTTAAGACAGCAGATTACGATCCATCCGTCGTCGTGGTAGCACGACACCCGGACACAAAGCTTGTAAACGAACTCTACAAGTTCGGATGCCACCGTTGCATCGTCAAAGACGCCCATTGGCTGGAAGAACTTGGTTCAGCTGTCGATTACCTTATGCGACTGAGAAAGGTAGCCTCGGAGAACCTTATCCTGAGAGCGAAACTTACTGAGGCGAACGCGGCCCTCGTGGCGAAAAACGCACGGCTTGATGAATTCACGGCCACTATCGCTCACGATATTCGGGGTCCTCTCGGGGGGATCTCGATGAAGCTCGACTATTTGATTGAAACCTATGGGGAGGATCTCGATGAGCGGGGAAAGCTGCTCCTCGCGCGAGCGTTCTCTTCTGCAGAAAGACTGACCCAGATGGTTCAGTCGATGTATGAATACGCAAAGCTCGGAGTTCGCCTCAAGGATGTCACAGAATTAGATTTGATTGTCCTTCTCGAGGAGGTCTTTCACGACTTGGCGTTCCCAGAGGAGCTTGATATTCAAGTTGAGGTCGAGCCGGTACCGACGATATGGGGAAGTCGAGATCTCCTGAGGAGGGTCATCCTGAATCTCGTATCGAATGCAGTGAAGTACAGTGATAAGAGCCCCATTCGAATCTCGTTTCGCAGTCTTGAGGAGAAAGTTGGCATCAATGGAAAGTTCTGTTCGTTTGTCTTCGCCGACAACGGCCCAGGGATTTCTCCAGATGAGGCTGAAGAGCTCTTTTCACTCTTTCGGAGAGGACAAGATCAACATTCAAAGACAGACGGAATTGGAGTGGGGCTCGCTATCGTGCGGCGAATTATAGAGCTCCACCACGGCACTATTCGCGTGGAATCTGAGCCAGGACACGGTGCCCGATTTGTCTTTACCCTACCAGCTGATCCCACAGGCATCCTCCTTTAGGATCTCCTCGAAACAACTTTAATCTTGCACAGGAGCAAAGGACTGGCGATTTGCGTTCCCGTGCCATGCAGCTCGGGAATAAATATCTGATGAGGAAGAAGAGAGTTCGAGGAAAATCTTAGTGTATTATCCGCTCTTCCCTGGACAGAGAGAAATGCGTATGAGATCTCTATGCCGTGGAGAAAACCGATCTTTCGAGCATCAATCATATCGTTTGGGATTGGAACGGAACCATCCTCGACGACGCACATCTGTGTGAGGAACTCACCAATATCCAGCTTGAAAATCTTGGGTTAAAACCGGTCGGTTCTGAGACTCACCAAATGGTGTTTCAACATCCAGTTGAGGAGTATTATCGCCGGCTCGGAGCTGTCTTGACTCCTGAAGAGTTCTGCAAACTCTCTGAGGACTTTCATGCTGCTTATGGTCGTCGGCGACAGGAGGCCGGCCTTCGCGCTGGGGTGCGCCATTTTATAGAACGGTTGTCGGAAAAAGGGATAACCCATTCAGTGCTCTCTGCTTACCGCGAAGAGGATCTCGTTGAGCTGATTGAAGAGTGTGAAATGACCCGCCATTTTCGGGCAATCGTGGGGCTCCCGAACTGCCATGCTCGGAGCAAAGTCGAGCGGGGTGCTGAATGGCTTCGACAGGAGAAGCTCGATCCCAATCGAGTTATTCTTATTGGTGACACAGATCACGATTTCCATGCGGCAACGAAAATGGGCATTCGGTGTGTTCTTATCCCGAGTGGATATCAACACTGGAATATTTTGAGGCGTTGCGGATGCCCAATTTTTGAGTCTTTTACAGCATTTGAGCAAAGCATTTTTTCATAATAGTAAAACTAGCTTAGTGTGGGCTGGATGATACACTTCTTTTAGGAGGAGTGTTATGCCGTCATCTCAGCTTCCTGTTGATCGTACTTGCCCTGCTCCCGAGCGGTGTTCGGAGGAGGCTCTCTCTGCCCTTCGGGTTCCCCCAGTACCAGGGATACTGAATCCGTCTGAAATTTACGCGCTTGTTTCGCCATCCGTAGTAGCTATGAAAATCGTTGAAGAGAAAGAGGGACCTCGACACCGTTCAATGGATCTCGATGACCCGCTTCCGAGCTATGGCTCCGGGTTTGTCTATGATCGGGAAAGAAAAATTATCGTAACAAACTGGCATGTCGCCGAAGTTCAAGACAAGCTCCTCGTTGAGATTGGAGATGAAACGTATGAGGCAAAAGTCCTCGGGGTTGACCCCCGGCTGGATCTCGCCGTCCTGCAGGTAAAGTGTGAGCGAGAATTTCCGCCTGCTGTTCGAATCGGCAATCCCTTAGCCTCTAAAGTTGGTGAGCGAGTTTACACGATTGGAAGTCCGTTCGGTTTTGATGGAACATTTGGCCAGGGAATCGTTTCGGGTCCGGCGCGAACGATGCACGGTCCGGGTGGTGTAATGGTTGGTCTCGTTCAGCACAATGCCGTCACGAATCCCGGCAACTCAGGTGGTGTTCTCCTCAATGAGCGTGGCGAGGTCATCGCCATGAATACAATCATCCTCACAAAGAGCGGAGGGCACCAGGGTTTCGCCCTGTCAGTTCCAATCGACCTTGTCGCAAATTCAGTTGAGGAGATTCTAGGAGGAGGACAAATCAGCGAGCCATCTCTCGGTCTTACACTCGCCGAAACAAAAGATGGCTTAGCAATTGTTCATATTGAGGCGGGAAGTGCAGCGGACCGTGCCGGCCTTTTCTCAGAGATCTCCTTCGAAAGGAGCCTGATGGGAGGTGAGGAAAAGCCTTGTTTTGAGAGAACTGCTTTCATTACCCACATTAATGGCAAAAGAGCCGTTCAAGGCTCTGATCTCTACGCATCGCTCGCACGAACAGGCGCGAAGCCAGTTCGACTCTCGCTCCGTCAGGGGGCAAATGGGAAGGCGTATGACATCGAACTAAAACCTGATGAAGTAAAAGTTCCCGACGTCATGGCACTCCGTGAGGTTATGAAGAAATATTCGCCAGCTGGGCCGAGCTGTGAACACATTCGCTTTCTCTCAGAGATTAAGAGAACTCGTCCAGAGGATATTCCTCTCTTGCTTGGGGATGCTCCCTTCGTCGTAGTCTCCGAGCCTCCAAAGGAATCGGCTTTTGCACGAATTCTTCCGTTTGCCAGGAGATCGGATGAACGTACTACTGTGAGCTTTTACGTTGACCGAAGCAAAGCGCTTGCAGTACTGCTTGAAAGTGGAAAGGGAATTCGATGGCTCGAGTCTCAATTGGATAAGCTCGGACTTGCGAAGGTTTCCAGCACAAAAGGCGATATCCTCCACTACTCAGGGAGAGTCCCAAACCACCACGTCGTTTTCCTCAGTATGGCACTCAGCATGATTGCACACGGGAGTAACCCGAAAGAACTGGAGCGGGCAGGGTTACTCGGAGGCGATCCCGAATCCTTGATCGGGGGACTCCCTCCTGAAGTAGCAGAGAAACTTGAAAGGCTGCTCAATTCTCGACGATAGAAGTAATAGCTTAGCTCGTTCTCTCTGCAATCATTTCGATCTCAACGAGCGAAGAGAGCGGTAAACCAGCCACTTGAAATGTGGCGCGTGCTGGACGCGAGTCCTTGAGCCACTTCTGATAGATCTCGTTAACGACAGGAAAGTGCGCCATGTCGCTCAGAAGGATTGTTGTTTTGGCTACATGTGAAAAATTAAGGCCGAGTCCCGCCAGTACCGAAGAGAGGTTTTTCATGACCTGTTCGATCTGCTGTTCAACTCCCCCCTCTACGATTTTACCCGTGCTTGGATCAAGAGGAACCTGACCAGAGAGAAAAACGGTGCTCCCAATCTGCGCCGCTTGTGAGTAAGGTCCAATCGCTTTTGGTACATTTGGCAAATCATTAAAGTAGGTAACCATAGTCATTTCTCCTTCCGAAATAATAGAAAGGTTCTCACTGCTTACAAAACACCGCACGGGAGCTCTTTCCAGCGCTCAATAAGAGCGCAACTAAAATCCAAAGAGCGAACCGATGTTCGGTTTGACTTCTCCTGAAACCGAGCCCTTCTTTCCCTTCAAAACTCCACCGAGGAAATCTTTCGCTTTTTCTTCGAGCGCCTTTCCGGCAGTGAGCTTCATTATTTCTTCCGTGTCTGGAGTAATTTGCGGTGCGCTCGCTGCGCCCCGAATTGCTACGGGTATAGTCATTCGCTCGTCATTGCTCATAAGCCCACGAAGCTCCTTTGCTTTGGAAGCAAGCGCAAGGGAAAGTCCTTTTTCAACTATAAAAGACGAGCGGAGACTGAGTTGTTGATCGAATCCGATACGACCTTTTGCTCGAAGGAGGAAAAGAGGACTCACGAGTTCAAAATTCTCGGTCGTGATCCCGTTATCTCCAATGACGAAATCGCCTCCAAGTCTCTCAATCGGAGTATCAGATCGATTGAGAGCTGTGCGGTCTTCTTCAGGAACGGCTTCAAACAATCGATCTCCGATAAAGGGAAGCTTCAGCAGTGCTCCGAGCGTCTGTTGAGCGATGTTGGCAGCGGTATAGCTGCCATCCTTGACCTGAAAAGAGAGCTTTCCATTCGCTGCCGCCAGGGGATTCCCAGAGAGTGAAGTAGAAACAGTGCCCTGCAGGGAGGCGAGTGTTCCAGTGACCGGAATCGGATGATCGGACGGCACAAGTTTTACGGCATCCTGCAAAAGAATATTCTGAAGGATGATCGTCCCTTGGGTTCTCTTTGATTCGGGAGTGAGCGAACCCGAGAGATCGGCTTTTCCTCCAAGGAGAGAGAGCGCAAGTTGGTCGAGGGATATCCCGCTCGGTTTCACCGAAGCGCTCCCAGCACCAAGAATCTCTTGTCCTTGGTAGGCAAGCTGGATCGTTGGAATTTGTAGCTCTCCACTTTTCGATTTGAGCGAGTAGGTCGGCTGCACCACGAGCTTTCCAAAGGATGAGCTCGAAATTGTGATTGCCCCAGAAGTGAGAGCAGACTGGCTTTGGGAAAAGGAAAGATCGCCGCCCGCGACCGAAACTCTGCCGACAGTTTCGAGCTTACCGAGGGGATCAAGTTCTATCGCGAATTGAGGAAGTGAGATGAGCTGGTTGACCGAATCTATCGTCATTCCCCTAGTCGAGATTGACACCCTGCCAAGCTCGCTTGCAACTGCGTCGATGCTTGCCTGTTCAACGACTAAAAGGCCATCTTTGAAGAGCACTGGGGCCGAGAACTGTATCGCACGCAAGTCGAGGTCTGGTTTTTCCTTGGATTGATCGCGAATGACGAAAGACCCATCTTCGAGAGAGAGCCTCTTTAAATTGACTTCGATCGGGGTTGAAGACGCAGCTTGCGATTCTGCACGCTCCGGCGCCGTTGCGTCTTTCTTCTTGGATTTTTGTAATTTTGAAGGGAGCACTATCCCATCTTTGTCTTTGAGGAGTTCAATTGAAGGAGAGACGACCGTGAGTTCATCAATTGTGAGCTTTTTCGAGAGGAGATCCCAAAGACTCAACCGAACTCGAAACTCCTGAATGTGGATCTTTGGGTCGCGTTTCCCGCCGACATTTGGTTCCCGAACCGTGAGAGAAGGAGTGAATGAGGCAAGCGAGGCATCGATCTTTCCAAAAGAGACCGGCATACCGATTTTCTCGGAAACTTCTTGTTCCAGCTGAGGTGAATACGCCTCAATAAGAGAATTGGCGTTCGTCGCAACGTAGCTTATGAGAGCGAACACTGCCCCAAGTGCAACGGCAACAAGGAGTCCAAGAATCAGAAAAATTTTTTTCTTCATATATTCCGTAATGTGAAGTGCCTCATTCTTTGCGAAAAGGAACGCTCACTCGTCCAGTGAGGACCGGGAATGAGGGCAGAGACAAGCTATAGCCTATTAGGCCGCCGAAGAAAACCGCCCCGGAAACCGTGATTTTGGGCCAAATACCCCGTAAGATGCCGGTTCTTGGACTTCTCGCTTTCCTGAGTTGGAAAGGGCTTTTCGTCTTGCAGCTTTGGGGAAATGAGAGAGGACGTCATCAACGAGAATGATTTCTCAATTGGGGGGCTCTCGCCAGTGTCTTCGTATCGTCGTCTCCTTGCTTATCTCAGGCCGTATCGGTCGCTTTTCGCGTTGGCGTTGCTGTGCATGGTCGTTTTTGGGGCATCAGAGGGAGGGATCCCTTTCCTGATAAAGTATATTTTGGATGGGATCTTCGCTAATAAGGATGAGACTTTGTTATACGCCTTACCGGGAATAGTTTTCGTCTTTGTTTGTTTTCGAGCCCTCTTTGATTTTCTTCAACAGTTTCTCATGGCTAAGATCGGCCACCGAATTGTTCGAGATATTCGTCTCGCAATTAACTCGCACCTCTTAAGGCTTTCGCCTGCGTATTTTGTTTCAAACTCATCTGGGAGTCTTCTCTCCCGAATCACGAGTGACGTTATGCTTGTGAAAACGGTTTTAACCGACTCGGTAGCGAGTGTCATTCGAGATAGTATCCGTGTCGTCGCCCTTCTTGCGACAGCATTTTGGCTTGATGCCGTTCTCGCCTCAATAGCTTTTGTTGCTTTCCCCCTTGGAATTTATCCAGTTTATCGCTTTGGAAGAAGGGTGCGTCGTCTGAGTAAGCGCG
>JAGRAO010000069.1 GCA_020434565.1 Bdellovibrionales bacterium | reverse complement strand
AGATTTGTTCCTCGATTCAATTTTTGTATGAGAGCTTTGGATTTGTCTCTCTCGAAACGCCTGCCGTGGAGCTGATTGATACTCTGACTTCTAAAGGAGTCGTCGATAAAGAGATCTACTCTGTTCGAAGACTTAAAGCTGAGGATGACGATGAATCAGAGCTCGGTCTTCACTTTGATCTTACGGTTCCGTTTGCACGATATGTCGCTCAGCATTTCAATGACATAGTCTTTCCTTTTCGACGGTATCAGCTTCAAAAAGTCTGGCGAGGAGAACGCCCGCAAAAAGGCCGCTTCCGTGAATTTTACCAATTTGATGCAGATATAGTCGCCCGAGACGATCTCCCAATTGGCTGCGATTCAGAGATCCTCACGCTTGCTGGGCGCGCGCTGCGAAAAATCGGGATTGGGGATTTTGTCATCTCGATGAACAATCGAAAGCTCTTACTCGGGGTGCTCGATCATCTTGATGTGGAGGCTGCAAATAGAGGAAGCGTTTTACGGGCGATCGATAAGCTTGATAAAATTGGTGCCGAAGGAGTTCTTCGGGAACTTCAGGGCGAGGCGAGCCTCACTTCTTCACAGGCCGAGGAACTTCTCTCCTACTGTGCGTTTGTTGCTCCTCTATCGAAGGCTCCCTCTCAGTTGTCAACGCTTGGGATCCAATCCGATCTCTTTGTAGCTGGATTGGAGGAGGTTCAAGCAACATGCAACTTGCTTCCGAGGGATCTCCACTCGCTTGTTCAGTGTAAACTCGCATTAGCGAGAGGACTTGATTATTACACAGGACTGATTTTTGAAATTCACCTTGTCGATCATCCAGAATTTGGCTCTGTATCAGGAGGAGGTCGATACGAGGGTCTTGTGAGCCAATATCTCAATAAGTCGGTCCCAGGAGTTGGATTTTCAATCGGCATCTCTCGTTTGATGGAACTTATCATTGATCAATCTCTGCGAGAGCCCGGTCATCAAAGTAATGCCGAAATCCTTGTCACTGTCCTCTCTGAGGATCAGCGAGTAAAAGCGTTAGAGTTTGCAGATATCTTGAGAGAGCAGAGTTTGGCCGTTGAGGTATTTTTTAAGAGTCCAAAACTCGGAAAACAGATCGACTATGCCGAAAAGAAAGGAATCCGGTATGTGGCATTCTTCGAGGCTTCGGAGGGCGGTCAAGATAATCCGATTACGGTGAAGGACCTTACCACGAAGGAGCAGTTTGTCATCGAAAACCCCGAGGAGTTTTCAGTCACGTTAAAGAAGCGTTAGGCGATGAACCGAGAACTTGTATTTCAGACGCGCCGTCAGGGACTTCTTGAAATTACTGACGAGGTACAATCTGTCATATCAAGTGAGCGAGTGCTCGAAGGTCTCTGTACCGTTTTTGTTCTTCATACCTCAGCGAGTCTTCTTATTCAGGAGAATGCCGATCCGACTGCCAAGCAGGATCTTGAAAACTGGTTGAACCGACTTGTTCCGTATGACGAGAGCTTCCGACACTCTGCAGAAGGACCCGATGACATGCCTTCGCATATCAAGGCAGCGCTCACAGCGACTTCCCTTGGAATTCCGATTTTGGGGGGAGTATTAGCGCTTGGTACGTGGCAGGGAGTGTATCTGTTTGAACATCGCAGCAGCCCACACCGGCGAAAGGTTCTCGTAAACCTCATTTCTACCCGATAAGACACAGCTTTTCCGGAGCACCGATCGACTTCCTTTTGAATCTCTATAGTTCCAAATAGGTCGGACCAAAGGCTCTTTCTGTTCAATTTTTGCGACAGGGCGGTTTTTTGGGAAAGGGTGTCACAGGATTTTTACAGGTTATTGCCATGAATATCGCTCATGAGACGGAGCAATGTCTTTCGCTTGAAACGTTGATCCTTCCGCCACGTCCTGCTTTGCTTCAGGAGCCAGAGTGTCGATTTTCAATTAGGAGAGTGCTTGCCGGTGTTGCAGTGGGATCTGGGCTCGTATTTGGTCATCTTGCGATTCAGCGCTCTGAGGATCTGACAGAACAACGTGCATCAGCCCAAATTCCTTTTCCTCGACAACTCAACCCGAATCCGTGGCCGGAGAATGTGTCAGTGTTTGCAGCTTCAACTCAAGCGAGTGAAGCATTTCTCTTTGATGACTACACCCACCGTTTTCTGCGAGAGCTCAAACGTTCGTCGACGCAGGACTTGGTTGAGGCTCATCAGGCGTTAGAGACAGGGCTTCAGAATCCACTGAGGGGAAAGATTCAACTGCCAGTATCCTCTGTTAGTCAAAATCCCGGCTGGAAAAAGGATGTCGAGGCAGAGAGGCGAGTGCTTCTCATATCAGGGAGTGGCAACTCAGAGTCTGACAGTATTCTTTCGGGAGATGACGAAACTCATTTCCGCAAAAATGTCGAGAGTATGAAGTCAGTTCTCGCAAAGGAGTATCATCTCCGTAGTGAAGCATTTGTGATACTCAACAGTCCCTCTGAAGAGGATGTCCGAGAAGTTTTAAGACAATTTGGGGCTGAACTTTCGGATGGCGGAGAAGTACTGATCTATTACGCTGGTCACGGAGATGCAATTGGTGGACAAACTCGCCAAGGAGAACGCGAAGGAATTATCGCCATGAACGATACCGAGGTAACTTCCGAAAAGACTATAAAGAACTTCTTGAGAGAGTATCTCGCGCATGTCGACAGTGCCGCGCTCATTTTTGATACGTGTTACAGTGGGGCGTGGATTGAAAATCGGCTTTGAGAATCTTTAGGCGGCGTTTGCCATTTCTCGGGTGAGGCGAACTCGAGTTTCGTCAAGCGCCCAAGTAATAGCTTCTAGATCAATCTCCCTGGGAGGGGTTGAGGGAGTGGCCTTTGGGATGCTTTTTATCCCTACTGGAGCTGCCATTTCTTGAGTGAATGGCCCAGGTGCGAGCTTCAAATGCGGAGCTTCGGGGACGAGGGCGTGGCCTTTTCTCATTCCTGGAATCGCTGCAACATCGAGCTGTTCCGTCGTAAGATGAGCATCACTAAATTCTGGCTGGGAGTTCACGCGCCGAAAGTCTGGTTTAGGAGTCTGTGGTAGTTGATGGGGTATCTCGTCCTGCCGTTCCATCGGTGCCGAAATGTTCGATGGTGCATTCTTCGATGAATTTTGTTCAGTCAGAGTTTGGGGTGCTGAGAGTTGAGCGAGGACA
This sequence comes from Bdellovibrionales bacterium, assembly GCA_020434565.1. Taxonomy (GTDB): domain Bacteria; phylum Bdellovibrionota_C; class UBA2361; order UBA2361; family RFPC01; genus JAGRAO01. Next base: position 12,513 of record JAGRAO010000069.1, on the reverse strand, counting down.
TCACGCATCGCCTCCGGGGTAACTCGAACCGTTTCAGTTACTTGTTCGTCCGCTACTCGAACTCGTTCTGTCTGTTGATCAACCATGATCTGCTACCAAGCCTTCGAAACAGGAAAACGGAAACGATACTCCGTCTCAAAAGTTATGGAGCCGTTGAACAGAGCCGACTCATTGGAAGATAACGTAAGTAAAATTAGTTATTTACGAAGTCAGCACAGGAAAATCCGGTTCTCATCAACATGCTGCGAGAGCAGACCGCGCACAAATGCGCGAGCTTCCTGCTGCAGCTCTTCGGGGTGGCCAACCGCTCCATTGGAGGTTTCGTAACGCTGCGCCAAGATGCGGGAGTGCGGTCGTCGTTGGTAAGATTTTTTAAAATAACCCTCAGGCATTCGAAAAGTACCGACTGCAAACTGGGAAATCCTTTTCAGAGAGATCGATTGTGCGAGCTGATCGGTCAGCCGAGAATAATTTTCTTTCCAAGAATCAAGCAGTATCACCGGATCAAAGCAGAGTCTGACTTTCCAACCGAGTGAAAGGACTTTCTCTACCGCCTTCAATCGAGCACTCAGCCGAGCCGTTCCGTGTTCGATATCGTTGACATATTCTTCTGGTGAAATGGTCCAAGCAAGAACGACCCGTTCGCATGGTTCCTGAGAGACGAACGGAGAACTATTTGCGCTCTTTGTTCGGATTTCGATCGTGAGTTCTGGATGTTCTTTTGTAAATGAAATCCAGGAAGAGCAGAAAGGGAAAATGCCCTCGAGAGCAAGAAGGTCAGAGTCATATGAGATGCAGAGATAGAGCGACCCGAGCTCAGAGAGCTTTTCGCTCGTCGCGTTCTGGAAGTCTTCGTTGTTGACAAACATAACGACGTGGCCCGAAGAGTACATTCCCTGGAGATAGCAATATTCACAGTCATAGGGGCAATTCATCACGAGGGAATTATAGTAAAAGTGCTCAGCTCCAAAACTTGGAGCAAGCGGACTCCCTTCATAGAGAAACTCTGAATCACGAATTGCAAGAATGATCTTCGGAAGCTCTTTTTGGATCTTCCAGCGCTGATTCCCTCGATTAAACACCTCGCTGTAATGGCGAATTGGAATAACCGAAGCTCGACTCATATTTGAGAGTATGATCGAAGTATTCGGGTGCGCCGCAGCTCGCTCCTCTACATAGATGTGCGAATATTTAGGGAGCGGCGAGAACATCGAGGACCTCCTGAAAAAACTTCTTTGCCTCTCTCTTGTCGCGCGGACGTTCGAAGGCCGGAAGTTCGATAGCCGTGAGGACACGCTGCAATCGTATACTACTCCGCGTTGCCTCTTGGCGAAGTTGAAACTGCTGTTGATGGGTGAGTCGGAGCCTTTCTGAGATGCTTTTGAGTAACTTCTCATCCGCATCGCTCAAGAGAGGCTCGTCGGGAGTAAGAATCTCTTGGAGTGACTCCGTCAGACGAAGAATAGCTTCAGTATGGGATTGGAAGAGTTCCTCCAACTCGGATCGCTGCAGAAATCGGTCAGAAAGTGCATCAGACACGATCTTTACAATCTGAACCTGAGAGGTGTCGAAAAAGCGATAGGCCGCTGTGAGTACTCCCGATGCCTCCATGTCAACGATATTGTCTGGCGCGATGAGATCGCCTACGTCCGTCACCGGTTGAGAATGAGTTTCAAGTGTGGCTTCAAAAAAGTTACTCCGTACCAATGGCTCAGGAAAATAAGTAGTGCGAGCCTCTCGATCATGAACCTTCACAACAGAACATATCGTCCCGTGAGGCAGCGAAGCACTGCCACAGATTCCGAGATTGATCACGAGTGTTTCCGGAGAGCCGTACCTCTCTATGCAAAGAGCTGTGACTAGTGCTGCGTTCACTCGACCCACGCCGGTCACTCCGACCACGGCGTTCTCTCCTACAAAAGCAGGGAATTCGTTATTCGAAAGATCTTTCTTTAGAGAGAGGTGCTCGATAAGTGCCTTTCCCTCGCCATGAAAGGCGACAAGAAAATGAAGAGGCTTTGGCGTCGAGAATCTGTTTTTCGACAAATATTGGTTATCAGGCAAAATGCCAAGCTCCTCGAAATACCTCAGGGAGAAAATAGCCCCCCGAGTGACTCTGTAGCGAGGGCTTGTCGTTACGACGACATACAGCAAGCAATACCAGCCAAAAGGGGCAATTCTTTGAACAGCGAAAGTGCATCATTTCAAAAATTTGCTCCACGAGTGTTGGTTTACTGGCCAGCCCTGTTACCCTTGTCCACTGGAGAAATACCGAGCGCGAATCTTGGGAATTTTGTTTAGGCTCCGAGTGTACTGGGAAGGCCTCCATAAACAAAAGGGTCGTGAGCTGTCTTTTTTGATGAGACGAAGTCGAAATGCAAATTGCTGTAGTCATTCCCGTATTTAATCGAGCAGAGTTCCTTGAAAGGGCTATCCGCTCGGTTTTGGCACAGACGAGTCCTCCTTCCGAGATCGTGATTGTTGATGATGGCTCTACCGACGATCTCTCAGCTTCTCGTTCTCTGGTCGAATCGAGAGGAGGGCTTTTCCTCCGGCAAGAACATCAGGGCGTTTCTGCGGCTCGAAACCTTGGTGTTCGGAGAACAATTGCTCCGTGGGTGGCGTTCCTTGATTCAGACGATTTATGGCTGCCGGAAAAACTCGAGAAACAATCTGCCTTGCATCGCGATAACCCAAATATCTCCGTGTCGCAGTGTGAAGAGCGGTGGTTTCGGAGAGGGCTTCGAGTAAATAAACGAAGGTACCATCAGATGGCGGCAGGGTCGTGCTTCTCCCGGTGCGTTGAGCGGTGCCTTATTAGTCCGTCTTCGGTAGTCGTTGAGCGAAGGTTGTTTGATGAGATTGGAGGTTTTGATGAGTTCCTTCCGGTTTGTGAAGACTACGACCTTTGGTTGCGCATAACCTCAGCTCATGCAATCGGGTACCTGGATGAAGAGCTTGTTGTGAAGAACGGCGGGCATGCTGACCAGCTTTCTTCATCTCGGTCGGGATTTGATCGCTTTCGAATCTATTCGCTTCTCAAACTTTTGTTGAGCGAGGAACTCAACGAGAATGAACAAGCAATCACAGGTGAGGCCATTCGTATAAAGGCAGCGATTTTGAGAAAGGGCGCCAAGAAACACGATGGGACTTCTGCGAGCTTTTACGGAGAACTGGAAAGGGCTTTTCTCCCGAGCACAAGAGGAACCCTCACATCTGTTGATATCCGAGGTTTATTGGAAATGCTCAAAGAGATAATCGAGGGGCAAGAGCGCTCAAACGCTTTACATAAAACGGTAGCTTTGACAGGCTCTTTCTTCTCTCACGAGTCGTCTTCCTCGGGGAGGGGCAATCGCGGAGTTTACTAAATGGGAAAGGCTGATTTTCACTCTACAACAATTCTTGCTGTGAAATTTCGTGGGAGCGTCGTTTTCGTTGGCGATGGCCAGGTTACTTTTCAAAACACCATCGTAAAGCATGGAGCGAGCAAAATTCGAAAGCTCCAGGACGGCTCCGTCTTGACCGGCTTTGCTGGTTCGGCAGCGGATTCGTTCACGCTCTTTGAGAGATTCGAGATGAAGCTCAAGGAACACGGTGGGCAACTGGGGCGAGCGGCTGTTGAGCTCGCCAAAGATTGGCGAATGGACCGGGCATTACGAAAACTTGAAGCGATGATGATTGTCGGGAATGCCGAATCGCTCTTTCTCCTCTCGGGAGGAGGAGATGTTATCCAACCCGACGATGGGGTTCTTGCTATCGGCTCAGGAGGAAACTTTGCCCTGGCTGCCGCACGAGCATTGATCCGGGTGGATCAATTGGATCTCTCTGCGAGAGAGGTCGGGATACGAGCTATGACAGTTGCAGCGGAGATCTGTCCATTCACTAATGATCGTTTTGTTGTAGAGGAGATCTCAGAGTAATGACGAGAGAAGCCTTTGATCAAAGTTTTTCTGAAGAGAGAGAACCGAGGAAAGAGTCTCGAGCTACCGAGCAGCAGTCGCCTCTGGCGACTCTCACGCCACATGACATTGTTCGTGAACTTGATCACTTTATCGTAGCGCAAGATAAAGCAAAGCGTGCTGTTGCTGTTGCACTTCGCAATCGCTGGCGGCGCTTGCAAGTTGAAGATCACATGCGTGAAGAGATTACGCCTAAAAATATCATAATGATTGGGCCTACTGGCGTTGGCAAAACGGAGATCTCCCGTCGGTTGGCAAAACTTGCCGGTGCTCCTTTTGTGAAAGTGGAAGCCTCTAAGTTTACCGAGGTCGGATATGTCGGTCGTGACGTTGAGTCTATTATTAGAGACCTTGTAGAGGTCTCAGTGAACCTCGTTCGAGAGGAGCAACGTGAGCGAGTATCGGAAGAAGCCGAAAAAGAGACTGAAGAAAGGATTCTCGATCTTCTTCTCCCGGGATCACGCGATGAGGGCGACTCTCCTGCTTCCCTTTCGGTTTTTCTTCAGGATGAACAGGGGCAGGCGCACGAAGAGACCGTGCCTTTTCCTCAAGGAAGAGCAAAGACCCGCGAAAAGCTCAGAAGTCTCCTCCGAGCTGGAAAACTCGAATCCCGTGAAGTGGAATTTGAGGTTACGAAACAGACGGTCGCTCATATGCAGATGCTCGGACCTCAGGGATTGTCTGAAATTGAAGGGCAGATCAAAGACATGTTCTCGAACATGGTCCCTCCTCGAAAAGAAAAGAAGAGGTTGCCAGTTTCAGCAGCGCGAAAGCTGTTGCAGCAAGAATCTGAGGAAGATTTGATTGACGAAGAGAAAGTTGTCGAGCTTGCGCTTGTGAGAGCGCAAGAGTCGGGAATCGTTTTTATCGATGAGATCGACAAAGTTTGTGGCCAATCTGCCAATCAAAAAGGGCCAGATGTCTCTCGTGAAGGGGTCCAGAGAGATCTCCTGCCACTGGTTGAGGGGTGCTCGGTTTCGACAAAATACGGGACGATAGTAACGGACCACGTACTTTTCATCGCATCTGGTGCGTTCCACATTTCGAAGCCCTCTGACTTGATGCCAGAGTTTCAGGGACGGTTTCCTATTCGGGTTGAGTTGGAAAGTCTCACTCCGGAACACTTTCATCGAATACTCACTGAACCAAGAAACGCGCTCACGAAGCAATACAGTGCTCTCATGGCGACTGAAGATGTCTCGCTTGATTTTACGGACGAGTCGCTCCGGGAGTTAGCGCAACTGACGGCAGAGGTAAATTCTCGAACCGAAAACATCGGGGCGCGACGCCTCTACACCATACTTGAAAAGCTCCTGGAAGACCTCTCATTTTCAGCTGACCAAATGTCAGGTTCAAAAGTCACAATCGACCTTGAATATGTACGGGAGAAACTCTCTGACCTGGTTCAAGATCGAGACCTTTCGAAATATATTCTGTAAGCGAACAGATCATCTTTCTCCACTCTTTGGAGAGTTGAATGGAAGACCAATTCCATAGAGAAGGAGCTCGCGAAAGAACTCATTCGAAGTGCTTAGTGGTTCGAGCGGCTGGGGTGCGCGGTGTTCAAGAAACGCGGAAGATTGAATTGTAGCCTCTCCAGTGATCTTCTCGATAATCACTGAACCGGTGAGTGAGACGATCCTAACCGGGAGAGGGCCTGCACTCTCTAACTGTCTAAGGAATATATCTCCATAGGCAATGAGAGTGGTGCCGGAGCGTACGGTGAGAGTATCGTTCCAGATTGCGGCGCCTTCAATCACTAGAGATTGAAGGACGGAAGGGAAAGCACTTGGGCGGGTCTCGAGGATGTTTCCTGCAATGACGACTGTGCTACTTGAGGGAATATGAGAATCCAGACAGGTATCTGGCGATATGAGAGGAGCAAGATACGGATAGTGCGGGAGGAGCTCTAAGAACTCGTGAGAGATTTCTCCTGCGGTGCACTCGGTGCGAACAGGTACAGGATGCATAAAAAATGGGAAGCTCTCATGAGCTCTTAAGAACAAGATCGCTCGTTCAAGTTCGATTCCAGAAGGAGCCTGCTTTCTTACAGGAGAGGGAGAATCTGGCTGTTCTATCCAGTGTTGAAAGAGTTCCCTTTGCAACTCTTTTTCCGTCTGCAGATACTCGTGCTGTACGCGAGATGCACCTATTCCGGCAGAAGTCTCGAGAAAAATAAATTCTTGGAATGTGAGAAAGAGACTCATGAAGAGAACGAACAACGCAACTATCATGATCGAGCGAGTCTTCGAAGATTAAGTGCGAGGAGCGCTGGATTGATTGAGGCCATGCTTGATCTCGCATGAATCGGCCTTGTCGAACCTCTGGGAGTAGCTGTGAGCGAAAATGGCGAGTCACTCAATTCAAGTGTAAAGGGTCTCATCCCTGTAACGACGGGTTGATTTTCGATAACATGATCTTGCTCGTAAGAGAGCCTCCTGAGCTCGCTATTTCTATCGACATAGAGAGATGCAATCTCAGAGACAGCGACAAAGGCTGTGCACTGTGAGGGAGAGGGGGGAGTACCGTGGAACGGAGAGAGTGAAGTTTGAAACGGAGTAACCCTGACGAGAAAGCAGCCTTCCATCTGAGGATGGGGTGTTATTGACCCAGTGAAGAGAGCCAGACCGGATATTCCAAATCCGATTATCCATCTTGGATGAGTAAACTCGACCGTACCAGAGAAGCTACGACAACTCCTCCACGTTTGAGTCTCTTCTGAAAAGTAGTTGTTGACCAAGAGCGAGCTCTGGATGAGTTTGATAAACGTTAGAGAATCAGAGTCCTCATGTGGAGCAAAGGGGCTGTTCAGCGCTACCAGTTCCCCAGTAGGAGAGATAATTTTTCCATCGCTTCCGATAGTTGGAGAGATGTGAAAGGGGAAAGTATCCGTATCGCGAACGAGGCTGAGTAGCTCCAAACGGAGCGCCTCTACCGCTTGAACTTCGACGGATTTCTTCTGAAGGGCTCTATAGGTCAGAAATGATCTTGAGAGTTCGCTTGTAAGAAGGAGAGCGAGGAGTGAAAAGACGATAAGAGAAAAGACGAATTCTCCCGCAATAAATCCAGCCGACTTTCGAATGGAGCACTGACTTCGAAAGCCTTGAGACTTTACCGACTCCCTCATCTGGAGGATCGGCTCCTTCAAAGGGTCGATGCGGTTGTTTGACACTTGTTCCACGGTTATATCCTCGAGCAATCGAAAAGAAAGTTGCGTCCCTTCGGGCCTCTGTACCGGGTGAATGTGATTTCGTATGATGAACTACGAGAGCCTCCCTCGAAAGAAACGCCAGTGAAACCGATGTTCTCTTCGAGATCCGCTCTAAAACGAGGTGAAGTTATCAACCAAGGGGATTCGAGCATTTCACTAAGGGGAGAGTACGCAGAGCGGCTGGAGTTTCGATGGCTGTATCTCTGTTTCTTTTCCCTGTGTTTTGTCGTCTATGCGTGGTCGAACTGGTCGGTCATATCAGTCGACTGTCTTGAGACAGGAGACTATGCTGCGAACGCGCTGCTTGTTGAAGACGCGAAGGAGTTTTCTCTTCTTACGGGCCCGTACAGTCGCTTTAAGTTTCACCACCCCGGACCAGCACTGTTTTACTATCGAGCGCTTGGCGAGGTCCTCAACCCGATCTTTCCGAGTGCATATGCGTGCCACGTCTTTGCCCAGTATCTCCTGAATGCGCTGTTTTTTTTGAGTGCGATTTCCACGATTCTTTTCTGGAGTTCTCGTCCACTCGCCGTATTTACCTATTTCTTTACTTCCCTCTTTTTTCTTGCTCGAACTGAACCTGCCTTTTGGACAGATATCTGGGGACCTCACAGTATCGTCTTTGCGGTTTTGTGTTTCACCGTTTCCGCAGCGAGCCTGGCATCGGGACGGCTGGTGAGCATTCTTCCGCTTGTGATTGCGGGTACTCTTGCCGCTCACACCCATTTGAGCGTTGTTCCGCTTATCGTGGTTGTTGGCTTGGGCTCTCTTCTTTTGGGATGCTTTTCGCGTAGAAGGCACTCTCTCGTTTGGAGCTCCGACGAAAAGCGGATTGCCTGGAGCGCTCTTTTCGTTGGTGTTGTTCTCTCTCTTCCGATTGTTGTCGATATCGTTGTTCACGGGAGCGAGTCCAATGTTTTTCAAATTCTCTCTGTTACTGCTCACCAAAAGGGCGCGCACTCGCTTTGGGAGAGTTTTGTATTTGTGAGCCAATTTTTTGTTGGGCCTTTTTCACCTCGGAATGTTGCATTTTCTCCTGTTTGGCCGATCTGTCTTTTCCTGGGACTTCTTTTTTTTCTTTCACCAGAAAGAGGAAACCCTTTCTTGAGAGCCTTGCGAACAATAATTTTCGTAAGTTTTGTGCTTTCGGTTTTCTTCTATAGTTCAATTCCTGGTGAGTACAATCCTTATCTCGCTTGGTACCTCGCTGGAGTAGCGGCGCTCGGGTATTCGACTTTGCTTGCGGGAATGTTGCTTCGAATCACCGATCTCTTTCCCTCTCGTATGAGAGCTGTATGGAGCGTGGTGTGGGCTCTTGCTCTCATTCCGTTCTGGCCCTTCGTAAAGAACCCTCCAAACCTTCTCTGTAACGATTCTCCGAAGGTGCTCTTTGAGAAAATAAACCCGGTCGCAAATACGGTATATGCTCTTACCATCGGCCAGGGTGGCCAGAGCCGCAATTGGGGAGAAGCTGCAGGGTTTGCTCTTGAACTTCGACGGAGAGGTTTTACTTTTTGTGTGCCTCCACGGTGGAGATTTCTCTTTGGAAAGGAGAGCGGTTGTCAGAGACTCGTCAAAGAGAAGGGAGAGTCAACGGAGACCGTATTCCTTTCTTTCATGTCCAAGGAGCGATTGCAACAGAGAGAAGAGGGAATTGTCCTCCGTGAGACTGCTGTTTTTGTAAATGACGAGCGAATCAGAGAGCAGTGGCTTGCAAAGTGGCTCAGTTCAGAACCTCAGGACTGGAACTGACGGGACAGGTCTCGGCGAGATCTTCTCTTTGGGAGCGAGGAAAACTTCGATTCCCTTCACGGGTGTGAGCAAGTATGGAGATAGATGAACGATTTATCATCGCACTCCCTGAAACATCCTTTTTCAGGAGTGATGATTGTGGAACACCGCGGCTCGACAGCAGCAACAGGCGATTTGTGAAAATATCTTTGAAAGATCGAAGCAGTGCGCGCTTCCAGCATTGTTGCCGAGAGCAAAATGAGAGGGATGAGGGCAAGGAGTAAGGTGATCTCTAAGAGGGCTGCTCCTTCAAAACGTGAGATTTTCAACATCGAATGCCTCAGTAAATAAATTTTTTCAACCAAAAACTCCGACGGAGCACTCGTTTTCTCTTCACCCTACAGTGAAGCCTTCGAAGATACATCGATCACGAATTCGTCCTCTCAGTGAAAGCGTCACAAGGCACGTTCTCGTGCGGGAATGAATCTCAATTGTTGTCGGAGAAATCACCCCGGTCGGAAAAAACCGAATGAGCGCGTGTCTCGCTTGTAGGATGAGAGAAGGAGGAAATTCAAAATCAGTAAATGCTTGGCTGCCCTCAGGGTCCAGGAAAGCTTTGAGATGATTGTCCTTTGCCTTGAGCGTCGCCGTTCTTTGAGAGAATCGAGCCGCAGATTGAACTCCTTTGAGAAAGGAGACGAGAGCGATCTTCGATTTCATCAAAGTTCTTTGTTCGAAAATATCTGAAATAGCTGAGGAAGATACGCTGCACAATGAGATCGTAAGGACACAAATTGCGATAATTTCGAGGAGTGAAGCAGTCCCCTGCTCAGAGCGCATATGTTACCTCGTCTTTGGAGTAAATGTGAAAGTTGAGGGGAACATTATCGGGAAACGGGAGAAGAAAGTTACCGGTGATGAAAAGAGAACGTTCGGAATTCGCTAGTCAGCGAGGAAACTACTGACCCGTTCGGGGTCAAGTTCCGATACTCCAGCAAGAAGAGTGGAGACTGAATTTCCCTGTTGCGAACTTCCAGCGATCTGTTGAGCAATGTCTTGAGCAAGTGCAGTTATTCCAGCCTCATCAGAAGCTTCCGGTGCCCGCTTGGCAGCTTCGGCCTCTAATACTGAGGAAAGGGTATCCTGTGCTACGGTGGTAAAGCTTCGGCTCGTAGAGCTTGTCTGAGAAGCAACTTCAATCTCAGAATCGAGGTTCTCAGAAGCACTCTCAGCAGAATCAATCGAGCTGACGTCTAGGCCAAGGTCAGAAACCAAGGCCGACCCGTCTGTAAGAACTATTGCATCTTCTTCAGAAATTGACTGAACTCCTCCGGCAAGAACTGAGTTTCCGAGGGCATTTGTTTGGGTTGCAACCGATTCGATCTCGCTCTGTAAGCTATCAATTTCGGCTTGAATTGCGGATCGAGCTTCTGGATCAAGCGCTCCACTTGCTTCATCAGCAAGGGCCTTTTGCTCCTTTCGAAGAGAAAGAATGGACTCTATTGCAGAGGCGTTCTCTTCGGCCACAGCAGCTCCGATACTTGCTGATAACGTTGAGTCGGTATTTCGCCCTCCGTCGATCTGGATGATCGCAGCGTCATCAGAACGGTTGGTTTCAACGGAGAGCGACTGTTTAAAACCAGAAACTTGATTGACTGGTTTGACCAATGACGAACTCTCTTGGATTCGAAAAATACTCATGAAAGACCTCGTTACTTAAGCAACCGAAGTACCGCACCAGCGTTGAGGTTGCTTTGGGCATTCAAGGCGGTGTCAATCTGAAGTCTCGTATTCGCCGCTACTGTATTTGCCACTTCCTCTGCGACATCTGCATCGCGAATTCGACTGGCAGCGGTAAGAGATCCAAGCCTCTTGGTTTCGGAGAGATCTTCGGCGCGGGAGAGCCTGCTCTGAACGGCTCCGATGGAAGAGTTTGCCTGGGCGATATTGCTTTGAGCTTGTTTGAGCGAGTCGAGAGAAGCGAGAGCACTCGAAGAATCGGCTATGCTCAAGCCCTGGCTCGTAAGCTCTGCACTCGAGAGATTCTGAGTAGAAATAGTCGAGTCGCCTGATGAGTCGTTTCCGACCTGGACGTTGACCTGTGAGCCAAAGACCTTTACTCCGTTGAACTCAGCAGAACTTGTTATCCGAGCGGCCTCGGCCGAAAGCGCTTGAAACTCTTGATCGAGCGATGCTCGTTGTTCATCGCTAAGAGTGCCATTCGAGGCTTGGATAGCAAGCTCTTGCTGGCGAACGTTAATCTCAGAAAGTTGCGACGTTGTTTGCTGTTGAATGTCGAGAAAAGACTGGGCGTCGACTGCGTTTCGGCTTGCGACTCGAGAGGTCGCGGCGTCGGCTTCAAGCGCGCTAACGATAGCGAGACCAGCGGCGTCGTCGCTTGCCTTGTTGATCCTTGAACCTGAACTAAGTCGGGTGAAAGATTTTTGAAGGCTTTGGTTCGCCCTGTCTATTCCGCGAATAACGGAAGAATTCGTTTTACCAATTGTCATGTCTACAACCTCACTGTCGCGTACTCATGCGTCTTGCTATTGCATTCGCACCATCAAAGCAGCAGGAAGAGACACAATCCTTATTCGAGTTATCCAGGTAGTCGTCAGGCGAAGGAGGTATGTTTATGTTTGGGAGCGAAAAGAGGGGCAAAAATACGAAAAATTTGGAGAGAAAAAAATACCTGGGGCTCAGAACCGACTTGGAGAGGGGATAGGTAGTACCGCTTCTTAACCCCAGGTATAGAAATCTGTTTATTCTGTGGCCCCGTTCAGCTCCGTCAATTTGATTCCGAGCATTCCCGCGAATTTGTGCCGAAGATAGGTCTCGTATCCATCCTCCTGTCCATCAGCCTGGATCACTTCTTCGATCACCTCCATCACTGCTATCTTTTGTTCGTGATCAAGGTTTCTATTGAGTAATTCGCCAAAGCGAGAAACTCCTCTCAGATTGGCGAGTGTACTCTTGGCTTGATGAATCAACTGGGTAACTTCGTGTTTACCCGTTCCAAATAGCCGCATGAGGCCGTTTTGAATGACATGGTATTCCGATGGATCAAACTCTTGGTCAGCCGAAGCTAGGTCTACGAGGAGCACCGTAACCGCAAGCTCGAGCTCTTTTGGATCGAGTCCTCTCTTCTTAAGAGATTGGGCACTTTGACCCTGAAGACTGTTTTTATGATTTTGGAAAATGCTCTGAATCGTTTGGTTCAGAACGTGAGAACCCTCGGAAGACATTGACAATCCTTATCAAAAAACCTGTCTTGAACGTGTTTGCGTCTTAATGCCGCCTCTTTCAAAAGAAGTTATTGGCCCTCTTTCTTGACCTGTTTCATAGCGATACTTCAGATTTTTTCGGCGGCATGAATTCTCATATTATCTTGGAAATCAAACGTTTATCGCTCCGCTGAAAAGCAGCTCTCCTTTCCCTCGTAGCCGAGGACAAGCCGAGGCATTACTTTTGAGGATTGCTCTCTATAATCACTTACGGAATCGTCCGAGAAGTGGTTTCAAAATTACTCCGTCGTGAAAAGGGACTGGACGCGAGATTTCGTGGGGGCCTAGGGGGCGCTTTTTAGGCCCTCGTGACATGCTCGACGATGAG
>JAGRAO010000006.1 GCA_020434565.1 Bdellovibrionales bacterium | reverse complement strand
GATATCAAACATGTTTCACTCGAAAGAAGAGGCTCTTGCTGAAGCGTTGGAGGAACTCGAATCTCTGATCAGTGCGAGAAAACAGGGGCTCGATTCCAAGAAATAACTTCTTTAAGAGGAGAATGCTTTCTTCCAATCACTTTCTTTGAAGCCGAGCAGGGAGAGTGAGCGATCGATAGCAAACGGTCGTCGGATGAGTTTTCCATTGTGTGAGAGGAGTTCAATCGCCTCCACTTGAGAAAGCTCCGGTAATCGTTCTTTCATATTCAAGGCGCGATACTGCTCTCCCGAGGTGTTGAACAATCTCCGAATCTCTCCATTGTTCGCTTTGAGCATCGCCTTGAGCTCAGTCTTCGATGGTGGACACTCAATGATATCCAGTTCTTTGAATGGAATACCCCTCTTCTTGAGAAAGGCACTCGCCCTTCTGCAGGTACTGCACCCACTATAGTGATAAAATTTCAACACGCTTCCCTCCCAGTTTGCCATCACTCTCTTTATCGTCGTTCATCAGCGTCCCGGGTCGACTGTCGAGCTCTCGAGAAGAGTACTCTAAGAGAAATTTTTGCAGCAGATCCTTTACTTCTTGAGAAGTTTCACACTCTATTGCCGAAGCACGAAGCTCGCTTGCACCCCAGAAATTGGTAATATAATTCTTAAAAAACTTTTTAAGAATTCGAAACGGCTTCGTCTCTCCCCACGTCGACTCGAAGAGGTCGATATGTTCAAGCAGCAAGGAGAGTTTTTCAGAAACACTTCGTTCCGAAAGAGGAATCGAATCTCTGGAAAAGAGGTAGAGATTTTCAAAAATTGCTCGCCCCATCATCACTCCATCAACACCGAAGGTGCGGACTTTTTCGTCAACTTCAGACAAGCTCTTCACATCTCCGTTGCCAACAACAACGATATCGCGTTTGAGAGAATCCCGAAGTTGCACTACCTTTTGAATCTCCTCCCACTTCACTCGATATTTCGAAAGATGCTTCGCAATTCGCCCATGCACGGTGAGAGCATGGATATCCTGGTTCAAGAGGAAGCCGCACCACTCCTCGGTATTCAGAGAAGAAAAGCCGAGTCGAGTTTTCACACTGAGAGGCAGCTGAGGAGCCCCCTCGCGAGTTGCCCGAATAAGCTCAGAGACAAGGGAGGGATTTTCAATGAGAGCTGAGCAATTTCCGGATTTCACGATTTTCTCAACCGGGCAACCCATGTTTATGTCGATACCATCAAAACCGAATTCTGCGAGTAGCTGAGCAGCTTTCCAATAATTCTCTGGGTTCTTGCCCCAAATCTGAGCCACAATCGGCCCCTCTCTCTTATCGAACTTGAGGCGGTGAATAACTCGCTCTCTTCCTTTCGAAAAGAGGCCATCGGTGCTCGTAAATTCTGTGAAAAAAATGTCTGGCCTGCCACACTTGAGAACAAGCTGACGGAAGACAGTGTCGGTCACGTCTTCCATGGGCGCTAAAATTTTCAACGGTCTTGGAAGTGAGGTCCAGAAGTTCTTCATAATTCCCGGAAGGACACTAAACGACTTGGAAGTGTAAGGCGCGTAAACCCTCTACTCAAGTACTTGTACTTGTTCATTTCTGCTCCAACAGCAAAACTCCCCTCCCGAAAGGGGTCCGGGTTCTTCGGATAGTGGAACAGATCTTGAAGGCCCTTCATTAACAACCATGGCACGCCCACGAAGGATCGGACATCCAAACCCCGTAGACCTCATTCAAGATGAGCTCAATCAACTTGTCAGAGAGAAAGAATATCTGAGGGAGAAGCAGAGGGAGCGTAGCCTCACTGCCTGGGAGCTCCTCCATCAGGCGAGGCTCCTAGATGACCTTCACTTCCGACTTAGGGCCATTACCCGAATGTTTGAAAAGCCCGACAGGCCCATGGATCCTAAAAAAAACACATAAATTCAGCATGCTAGAGAAACCCGGAACTTCTCAGTAGCATGGAACTGGCGATTTTTGAAGGCGATCTGGCATAGAGGTTGCACTTTTGAGACCTTAGGGGGGTCCGAGATTCGCAGACGCAAAGGAGGGAATTTTGCACTACCGTCCACCAAAATCTGAACGATCAAAAGTGTTTACATTTGCTGATATAGAGCAGCCGAGAAGCTTCACATTTATGGTTACTTTTGTGTACTTCCCTTTGCTCCTCGTGGTTCTCACTTGTCGAGCAACGATGCTGTATTTTGGGTACCGTTTTATCGACCTCAAGATCGTCGATCAGTTCCTCGCTGCCTTGACGAGAGAACTGTTTAATTTTTTGGCGCCATTTCTCTAGAAACGCCTGATAGTTGTCCACCTAGTGAGGCCTCGGTCTCTACTTCGGAAGCAGTAGTATATCAGCCGTCATTGAAATTGTCCGACCGAGGAGAAAGGGCCTAAATCGGCCTTTGATGCTTTTGCCGCTGGCATACCGTTTTCCCGCCAGACTGTGCTTGAAGAGCAAGACGGGAGATATTCTCCACTGGTACACTTCATAAAGTCCGAGCATTTCGATTGACGGAAAACATCTCAGGCCGACTCGTCACCAGATACTGCTGTGAACAAAAACCAAATCACCGTGCTTGCTAGAGTCCTTCAACGAGAACTTCTTCCTGAAGAGGTTGCAAAACTCCAATCATTCATTGAGGAGATCTCCCTCGGAAACTCACAGACAAATCTTACTGCAATTCCGAAGGAACAGATCTTTGAACGTCATATTCTGGATTCAGCATATCTTGTGCCTCTGCTGACTGCTGACTCACCTCGCTCTCTCATCGATGTCGGTACTGGGGCCGGTATACCGGGTATTCCGATCTCTATTCTTCTCCCGAAACTTTCAGTCACCTTAGTCGACTCGTCCCTTCGAAAAGTCGATTTTCTTGTCCGAACTGGCACTAAGCTTGGCCTGAAGAACGTGCAGTGTTTACACGGACGGGCAGAGGAGCTCTCTCACGACTCAGACCATCGAGAGCGCTATTCTTTCTGTACGGCTCGTGGTCTTCGTGCACTCCCCCAACTCCTGGAACTCTGTACCGGGCTCGTTGAGGTGGGAGGAACAATCTTTGCTATGAAGTCGCAAGACCTCGCCGATGAGGCTCACTCATTAGCAAACCTTCTGCCGGAACTCGCTCTCCGTAAGAACGAAGACTCTCTTTATGTGCTCGAGCCAAGTCGGTATCATGCCATACTCACTTTTGAAAAACTCGCTCCTCTCTCTCCGCACCTTCCAAGGACATGGAAAAAAATCTCCCGCTCATAGTGTTCGGACGGAATATGTGGCGGACATTCCTTGTCGAATGACTCGCGCATTCACTGCCCTACGAATCACAGAGGCTCTCGAAAAGCATTCTCACTTTCTCGACGTAGGTGTTCACGTGGAATTCACTCTGGACAAGTTCAAAGCCGCGCTCACCGAGGCTTCGGCCTCTGTCCGGAAGCCGAGCGATTCGAATAAGCGCTTGCGCCAATTCATGAGAGTTCTTCGGAGAAACGACAATCCCACTCTCTCCATTCCGCACTAACTCGGGCATCCCCCCCACATTGGTAACAATCGCTGGTATACGGCTGCAGTAAGCCTCAACGACTGCTCGAGGAAATCCCTCTCTCCGAATCGAAGGCATTACAAATACATCAAAGAGCGGAAGAAACTCGCGAGCATCACTTCTGAAACCAATAAAGTGCACTAAAGATTCAAGCCCAAGATCGTGGGAGAGCTGCACAAGTTCATTATTCGGAAGATCTCCAATAACAACGAGATGTGCTGGGATTTCAGCACGAATCTCTGCCAACGATTCTATGAGATACCGTACACCTTTAAGTGGTCGAATGTTGGCAATAATCCCGATTACAAAATCTGAAGGTTTGAGAGAGAGCTCTTCTCGATTTTTGCTATTCCCCGAACGATACCAAGAAGGGTCGTGTCCTTTATAAATAACGTGCAATTTTTCCTCGGCAACTCCAACAGAGAGGAGAGAGCTCTTTACCGCCCTACAGTTGCAGATTATCGCGCTTAGATTTGGATTGAGGTGGGTCAAGTAAGAGGAAGGGTCAAGCCGAGAGAGATTTCCAAGGGTTCCCCGATAAGAAACAACGGGAAGCCCAAGACCGAGAGTGGCCAATAAGGCAGTCGAAAGCCCCTTATTAAAAGGAGAATAGATGAGATCGAAACTACCCTTCTGTATGCACTTTCGAATAAAGAGCGCTGATACAAAATCAAGCCGACTCCGAATAGATCGTACTCGGACCTCTATTCCTGCCGCACGAAATTCCTCGACTCTCGACTCCCGCGGATCGCATATGATTTCAACACTGTAACCAGACTCGGCGAGGGAAATATAGAGAGTGCTCTCTGAGAGATCTGATACACAGCTGACAACGAGGATGTTCATCTCTTTTTTGCCATTTTCAGCAACCACCTCAATGAGGGTGAAATATAGCGCGAAATGCCCCGCTCATACAGCTCGCAAACAAAAGCGAGTGAGACCAGTTTTTAAGAAGATTTCTTAGATGATTTCTGCGCTCATCTCTCAGGTTTCCTTGAGTTTCGAACGACTATTGAATTTGGAAGACAATCCGCCTAGGCCGCTCCCGTGCGAGAGGCCGGGGAGTACTTGGTGCGAGGAGCGGTGTGCACTCCAACGAAACTGTACCAAGGGACCCCAAGCTATGTCCGAAACACAAACGCTTCGCTACGAACTCGTCTTTCAGGGCCTACGAGATTCAGATCCAAAAACTCTTCGAGAGCTGAAGAGCGCATTAGTTTTAGACCTTCGCCTCACTACCGAACAAGCTCGACAAATCATCGAGCACTCACCAGCCTGCATTCAGACCTCACCCGATAGGTTCAGCCTCAACCAATCACTTGATGTTCTCACTCGGGCAGGCGCCAAAGCAATCATCAAACGCGTTGAACAAAAAAAGAGCATCGCCGCCCGCGCGAAAACAGTAGCCACGCTACCTGAAAACAGCTCGCTCCCCGCTTCTCCACAGACCCGTCAATTCTCTCAAAAGCTCTCAACTCAGTTCCCTCAAACAAGGGAAAGGAAAAAAACATCAGATGATACCTCTCAGGCCAAGCTCCAATCATCTGAAATACCTCGGACGCAACAAGCTCCATCTTCAACGATACTTGCAAAACTCCGATCTGATGTGACGATCTCTCCGGTCCTTCTCTGGACTTTATTCGCTCTTACTTGTGGCCTGCTCATCCAAGTAGGGCTGTATGCAGACAGCATCCAGTATCGACGGTACCGTCAAACAGCTCAACTTTTGGAAAAATACATCTATTTCATCGTGCAAGATAAGGAGTATGGCGCCCTCTCAGAGAGATAATTTCTCTTCGCCAAGTTTATCGTCACAAACCCGCAAACCCGGGGCTCACGGATTCGGATTCACGCACTTTCTCTCGGATACTTTTCGGATTCGCTTTGCTGCATCGATTACTTGATGTGCGTTTATGGATCTCAAACAACGAATCATGGTACCATCACTTGAATGAAGACATCTCTCGAGAAATCCGGGACAAACACATTCACCTTTCATGAGGCAAACATTTCCGCGGAAGTAAACGCCTGGCTCCCCAGGAAATGGTGAATCCATTTCTCTATGCGAGGCAGGCCAAGGAGACCATTTTCGAGAGTTTGAGTATCCGTAAATTGCTACTGTCGGCACCCCAAGCACCGCGGCCAAATGCGTTACACTTGTATCAACTCCAATGAAGAGTTCCGCCATCTGAAGGAGGGAAACTATCTGGCCAAACGGCAGCACAGTCGGAAGAGAAATGACTCCCTCTTGAAATCTTTGTGAGAGTCGCGCAGCCGAATCTCGTTCATCCTCAGAAGGGCCATACGAAAGGACGACCTGCCGTTCCTCGGCTATCAATGAATGAATCACTTGTTCCCAACGATCTTCTTCCCACCGCTTAAAATTTCCTCTCGAATAGCAGTGCAGGACCGCAAGCGGTTTTGACCGGGAAACTTTGAGTCTTCGGTCAAGTGGTAGTGCTCTGGGTACAAGAAATTTCACCAGAGGTTCAATTCCAAGAGACTGGGACAACAAAAGATTCTGCGTCACCATATGAAGATGAGGATCAGTCTCAATAAATCCGTGCCAGAAAAGTCGCTTCCAAAAGTTTCCTATTCGCCACTTCGGAACAACTCCAATTCGATATGGTGCTGCGTAGAAACACGACAACGTCGAACGGTCCGAATCAGAAGTAGAAACCGCAAGATCGTACTTTCGAAAAAGCCGATACACCATTTCAAGGTAACTGAAAATTCGGGACCGATAATTAAAGGATATGACTTTTTGAATGTGCGGACAGTCTTCAACGATTGACTCTCTTCCGCTACGTACCAGAATATCTATAGCTGCGTCAGGAAAAGCGCTCTGCAAACTTGATATCAGTGGTGTCGCCAGTAGAGCATCTCCCATCCCCGGAACAGCGACGACGAGGATTTTCTTCACTCGAGAGCGCAGTTTTTGCGGCATCGGTGACCCAAAGATCATTTCATGAATACCATTCTATTACAGAGCCAGACGTTGGAGATCTCGCAAGTATCTTCAGAACGTTTTTCTCTCTCGAATGAAGCGTATCCCAAATAACCTCTGTGTGAACCAGATCATTGAAGATCAAAGGTTGAATTTAGTTGCGGGTGGGCAGTTTGCAGGAGGCAGCTCCGGGTTTCAGTACGGACTCCTGGCAAGTGCACTATACAATTTGCACCCACTCCCTGACCTGGGCTAATCTCTCCAAACGAAAGGATTACGACTACGTGCTTGGCATGGATAGATCTGAGTTCGACGCCACCTCTCCTCTGCCTTTAGACTGGTTCCTTCGGCTGCGGCTCTTCGGATTCGGTGGAGCAATTTTCTTAACGTTAGCGCTCTTGCGGTTTTCAGAAGAATCGAGCGCCCTCTATATCATCTTCTCTCTTCTTTTTTTTGTTCCATTAACTCACCTTCTTCGACGTAATCTTTCGCAAGGCTTTCTCCTCCCACTCTTGCTCGTGGGAGATACGCTTCTCTTGACGAGTATTCTCGCGGCAAGTGGTGGACCTTCGAACCCGCTTAGCCTGGTATATCTGATTATGGTCGTCATCTCAGCTATCCTTCTCGGAGGCCACTGGCCGTGGAGTCTCGCTGCCCTCTCCTCAATTTGCTTTGCATTGCTCTTTTGGGTCAGTCCCAATATTGGGGATGGGATGGCACACCATTCAAATGGATACTCTTCTCACCTTTACGGAATGCTCTTTTCTTATTCATTGGTTGCATTTTCACTCGCCTATTTTCTCACGAAAATTATAGGAGAGCTTCGGGAAAGAGAGCATCGTGTCAGGACGTTGCAAGCAAACAATGAGAAACTCGTTTCTGTGACATCAATTCTCACGGAAACCGCTCACGAGCTTGGCTCCCCCCTTTCAAGCATACGTATTGCTGCAGATGAAATTGGAGAGGAGCTCTCATCTTCTCAAGTGCTTCTCCCTCAACTTCTCGAAGACGTTCAGCTCATTCGAAATCAAGCTGAGCGCTGCAAGAATATACTCAACCAACTATGCCTTCGGCACGGGAATATTCCGGGAGAAATGGCTGTCCATTGTTCGGTAGGAACACTCATCGACAAACTGCGTGAAGAGTTTCTTCTATCGTCCTCTTTCTCAGTGTCACATCTTGATCAATATGATTGCATAAGGCTGCATATCCCGGTTGGCAGAGTCGTTGCCGCTTTGGGGCTTCTCGTTCGAAATGCTGTGGAAGCGGGAACAGAGGCCTCTCCTGTTGAACTAGAGATAAGGGCTTCCAGCGACTTTGTTACGTTTGTGATATTGGATAGTGGCCCGGGAATCTCAGCTGAACTACTTCATGCAGTCCGAGAACCTTTTATAACGACAAAGTCTGATGCGGGCCACATGGGCCTCGGTATTTACACGGCGTCGCTTATAGCCGAATCTCTCGGGGGGACCCTCAAGTTTGAGAGTCGTGAGCCACACGGTCTGCGTGTTCTCTTTACGCTTCCTCGACTTGAAACAAACAAAAGAAAAGAGGCGGCATAAATGCATTCTCAAGACAGTACGGTACTTGTCGTAGAAGACGACGAGCCGTTTCGAGTAAGGATATCACGAGCACTCTCAAGAAGAGGATTCATCGTTCATGCTGCTGCTGACTACAACTCAGGTTACTCTCTTATAGAAACTCTTCGGCCTGATTATGCTCTCCTGGATCTCTCTTTGGGAAAAGCATCAGGTTTGGATCTGCTTCCAGAATTTAGAAAGAAGAGTCCAAATACGAAAATTACGATTCTCACAGGGTACGGATCAATCTCCACGACAGTTGTTGCTCTCAAGAATGGAGCCCATCACTATCTTACTAAGCCCGCTGCGCTCGAAGAAATCGTAAGCAGCTTTTCCCAGCCAGGTTCAGTAGACAATCCTTCTTCAGAAGAAAGCTATCCCACTCTTTCTCAGGTGGAATGGGAATATATTCAAAAGATTCTCCACGGATGCGGCGGAAATGTTACTCAAGCCGCCAAGAAGCTCGGCTTGCACCGACGTTCACTTCAGCGAAAGCTTGCAAAACACCCTGAAAAACTGATCTAAGAGGCAGCGACGATTTGTCGCATTGATTTTCCTTTCAAATTCGCCTAGAAGCGATTCAATACATCAACATGGAATGGCCAGTATGAAAAATATTCTTGTGATCTTTCTTGCGCTTTTTGGTGCGACCACTCTCTGCCACGCTCAAGCCTGCTACTTTTGCTCTCATGAGTGGACATCTTCGCGCGCAGATGGCCACGCGCCAATCGGGGTTATGGGTGATCATACCCACCAATCTGGGGAATGGATGTTCTCGTATCGCTATATAAACATGAATATGGACGGGAATCGCGAAGGCACCTCTCGCTTATCCCCTTCAGAGGTACTCAAAGACTACATGGTAACCCCTACTGATATGGATATGGAGATGCACATGCTTGGAGCAATGACTGCTCCTACTGATTGGCTAACCCTGACCTTTATGCTTCCGTTTGTCGATCTCTCGATGAATCACCAAACCCGCTCAGGAGGAAGGTTTAAGACCGAGGCGTCGGGGCTGGGTGACATTCGCGTTAACAGCCTCTTTCGAGTCTTTGATCAGATGAGCCAACGGGTGCATCTCAGTGCTGGTGTAAGCCTCCCTTCCGGAGAGATTGATGAGCGAGATGACACTCCTACTATGTCTGACGCGAAGCTCCCCTATCCTATGCAACTTGGCTCTGGAACCGTAGATCTTCTTCCGGGGATAACCTATCTCGGACAATACGAGAGTTTCTCTTGGGGAGGGCAAGCTTCTGGAACCTTACGACTGGGAGAAAATGACAACGACTATACTCTCGGAAATCGCTTTGACGCGACCGCTTGGGCCGCGTATCAACCAGTCCAGGAACTGAGCGTCTCGTTTCGAACGCTCTGGCAATCTTGGGGAGATATTGATGGATCGGATCCCGATCTTAGCCCAGCACTGATATCCACTGCAGACCCAACAAAGCGTGGTGGAGAGCGCCTCGATCTCGGTGTCGGAATAAACCTTTTTCTCCCAAGCATGAAGTCGCTTAGGCTCGCTGTTGAATATCTTTTTCCGGTGTATCAAGACCTCAATGGACCTCAATTGGAGGTCGATTCCACCATTGTTGTTGGCGCTCAAATGACTTTTTGAAATTCTTTCGAAACGCACCGCTACGAAAGGGTACAGTTATCTCGACTCGAAGGTTTGGCGTAGAGCTGAGAGAGAAGCAAAGAAAGCGTTCACTGAACGATTGAATCGTCCTCGATCTCACGATCAAGACCAAAAGGTTCTCCAATAACCTCACCAGTTGCTTGCTCAAGACTCTGAAGCAAAACAGGGAGGGTGAGTTCAGAGACATCAACTCCTGTAGCTTTTAGCTGGAGGTAGTATTCACTGAGATAAGCTGAGTATCGGCTCAACGCCCACTGGCGCTTTGAAACGATTGTTGACGATCCTTCGAGCTCTCGATTTTCATTGGCGGAGGATTTCGAGCCTGACATATCTCCCTCGGCGATCTGAGCGCTCGAATTCTGTGCTTTAAGATAAAAATTTTTGTCTTGATTATCGCCGGACATACCCTCACTCCATTCACCCCTCTATATGGCCAGAGCTCAGCAAATTTTTCAAACCTTGAGACAAAAAAGTTACAAATTTTTCAGAAAGTTATCCTCAAGAGGGAACTCGGAGCATCAGAAAAGTGTGGGAGCTTTTTCTGACGAGCCTTCGGAAAGCTCGCAGCAATCACATCGAACCTCCTCAGACTCCTCTTGACAGCGCAATTCAACTCGACGGGGATAACGCTCGAAGAGAAGTTCCGTGGCTCGTCCAATCTTGACTTTTCCGTTTGGAAAGAGGAAGCACAGGCAGGTATCGACACTGTACTCAAGAGCTGTTGGAAGATAGAGCGACCAGTACCGATACTCTCGTCTAATACCCGGCAGTGAAAAATTGCCCTTTGCGTCAGATTCTACTGCGGACAAAGGAACTTTTTCACAAATCTCAACTTTGCAATGGTCGTCCTCGGAATCTGGGTACCACACTTTGACCCCTGAAAGCGGAGATCTCTCACCACCTAATTTCTCATCGATACCAGTTCGGATGAGTCCGTCAACTCGAGGTTTGCGATATTCCCAATGGGGATAAGGGAAGTAACATCCAGAGAGAACAGCCATGAGGCAAATGATCCCACATAGAGAAGTAACACGCATAATACTCATGTAATTCAGCATACAACCTTTCGAGACAACTTTCTCATTCAACTTTCTCTTTCTTAATTGCAACAACGAAGTTCCCCATAGAGGTCTTGCTTTTATTCTCTATCGGCAAAACATAAGCGTCTCGAAACTCTCCTAAAGTTTCTCTTCTAACGAGCCGATGTTCTCTCAACACCTATACTAATCGAGCTGAAAAAAGTCCAAAATGCTTATCTTTTTCGACACATCATTTTGCGAGCTGGATGCGAAGAGTTCTCATTGAAGATTCTCATAGATATGAAAAGCGCGCTTATAATTGAAGATTGCCCCGAATACTCCGAAATCATCTCGATTATGTTTAACGAAAGAGACTATGCCGTATGGGCAGTCGAATCGATTACAGAGGCATTTCTTCTCCTCACCGATACGACTTTCGACCTGATTCTGTGTGACCTGCATCTTCCGTTCACTACGGGACACGACCAAGCTGACTATGAATACTCTCACGAAGTAGGGATCCGAACAGCAGAAGAGCTCTGGGACATATACGCTCAAACTCCAATAGTCCTTTCCAGCGCAACTCCGCGATCCACCTTGGATTTTCGAATTAACCGGTTTCCCTTTCTTCAAAAACCCTTTCGGGGGGAGCAGCTTGATTCACTTCTCGAATCCCTTTCAACCAAACGAACTCTTTCTTAGGACGATCTTTAGAGCTACTCTCCTCTGTGAGTAGTTCGTTGTTTCGTCATATGATTTCTCAAAAACCTCGTCCGACCGCAGTTCCTCAGAATCCGGACCGGCTTAGCCTCAATCAAGTCCGAATCATTCGACCGAGAGAAGATGGGACAAGGGAGGAACTAGGACAAAGTCCGGTGACTCATTCTTCAAATCACGTGACCCTCTGCTTTCAACTCATCGACGATCTCTTGAGTTCTGGATATGAACCTCAAGAGCTTGACGGAACAATCGCAGAACGCTATGTGGATGGGGTTTTGGATGGGACAATACCTATTCGAGGTCAAGAAGTTCAGCTCCTCGTAGAGAGAAGAAACCGAACCTTGCTCACCTAACTCATTCTATTGAAGTGTTATGCCTGCCGACCCCGGCTCAAATCTGCCGATTACTGAAGCCCGTTCATAACCAGCATGTTTAAGAGCTGCGATGCACTTCTCAGCATAATCTCTCGATACAGAAGCAAGCAATCCACCTGACGTTTGAGGATCAAAAAGGACGGGAAACAAGGTTCGCTCTCGAACCTCCTGTTCGAAAGAACAGAACTGTAGAGCATTCTCGTTCGAAGACGAAAGGCTACTCCTCACTCGCCGCTCAGAGAGATGGAGCGCCCCTTCAAGGAGAGGGAGAGTTTCAAGCGACAGGACACCCCTAAGATTTGACGCGACACACATCTCCTTCAGATGACCAATCAACCCAAATCCAGTTACATCGGTGCAAGAGGTTGCTTGAGAAGCAAGAAAAATTTCACTCGCAGCTTTGTTACTCTGAGTCATAACTTTGATTGCTTCCTCAAGCCAGCGACCTTTCGCGAGAAGCCTCATATGACCAGCAAAGAGCATTCCGATCCCGAGTGGTTTAGTCAAAATGAGAACATCCCCCGGCAAGGCACCCCCCTTTCGGAGAACCTGCTGCCCCTCAGGAATAACCCCATTGCAGGTAAGGCCCAACATGAGCTCAGAACCCTCACTCGTGTGCCCACCGGCTATAAAAGCCCCACTCTCTTGAAGGATGTCCCCGATGCCGCTAAGGAGTGTGACAATCCTCTCTTGCACAATACCGGGTGACGCCAAAGGAACCAAGAGTTGCACGAGTACACTATGAGGTTTAGCACCCATGGCATAGATATCACTCAAGGCATGACAAGTAGCTATCTTCGCAAATTGAAAATCGTCATCAACGAGGGCCGGAAGAATGTCCGTCGTCTGAAACACCCTTTCTGTTGCTCGAAACTTAATCTCACGGGCATCATCAAGATAGTGAGTCTCAATTGCGCAAAGCAAATTCTTCGGAAACTTTTCCTGAAACAATTCGAGAGACTTTCCAAGGGTCGCTCCTCCAACTTTTGCTCCACATCCCTTGCAACGAAGTTCTTTCCGTCTCCCATCCTTATCAGAGTCCTCTCGCTCTCTGTGGAAATCATGGAATTTCGACATAAACCTCTTGTCGATAAAATCTTTAAGGACCCACAAGAGAGATGACTTCCAGGCGAAGTTCCCGCGAGAGGCTATAGCTTGCCTGTCTCCTGTTCCGATGAGACTGAGAAAATTTTTTTGAGGAACAAAGCTCTTCAAAGGGTGTTCCAAGAGAGTGTTTCTAAGGTTTCTCTCAAGTGGCCGAGCAGAACGAACTGCGAAAACTCCGGACTTCGGACGAGGGGATGTTGGGCAGGAGGCTACATCTCCAGCTCCATAAACATCGGGATGCGAAACCGATTGAAGATACTCATTTACAAGGAGAAACCCTCTGTCATCTACAGCGAATCCGGCCTTCCGTATCATTGGATTCGGCGATGCTGACGTGACCCAAAGACAATCGTCAAACGCTATAGAGGTACCAACCTGAGTCTCGAGGTGACCATCAAATACTCGTGTCACTCGATGCATGAGAAAAAGCTGAATCCCTCGCTCCTCTAAAAGAGTTTGCGCGATGTGTCTTACTCGATCGTTGTGATCTCTGAGGAGCTGCGAGTCACCGTGAACGAGCGCTATTTCAACTCTCGTTCCAAACCTCGCTTTAATATTTAACGCGAGTTCGATTCCACCCGCACCACCACCAACGATACAGATCTTCCTCTTCTCTCCCTCCTCGATGAGGGCTGCAATGTTGTCCCATCTAGAGAGAAAACTCCTTACGGGCTTTACTGGAACTGTAAACTCATATGCGCCGGGAACATGAGACTGATCGGGAGAACTCCCTGTATTCACTGAGAGAAGATCATAGTGAATGCTCGGGCGACCTTCAACGACCACCTGCTTTTCGACACAATCAATGGCGCCAACTTTCCCGAAGAGAAACTCCACGCCAGCATGCCCACACAGTCGCCTCAAATCAATATGGGCTTCATCGTACGAATACAATCCGCGAATATATCCTGGCAACATACCAGAATAGGGAGCGTGACTGACATCAGAGACGAGAACGACCCTCGTGTCAGGAAACGGCTTCATTGAGATCTTTCGCAAGAGAAGGGCATGCGAGTGTCCTCCCCCAACCAGGACGACGGTCTTCGACTGAACTGTAGGAGCGTGCTTCATGAAATGAAACTTCTGCACTCAAGGAATTCGGTTGTACAACCGGGAGAATTCCTAGGAAAGAACTCGGTAAGTGAACTGAGTGGGAATCTCAGACCTGACTTTACCGGCCACTTCAACATGCGGATAGATAAAATAGTTCAGCGGTCGCGTTTCGTGCCCCTCACCTAACTCGATATCTCTCCCTCGACTGAAAAAAATGCGATCGGGAGGCTGTGTTCCAAAAAGGAGCGCTCTCTTCTCTGGATGCTTTTTCGCCTCTGAGGCATCAATTGGCACCCACCCCTTCCCTTCAAGATAGAAAGTTACCCAGCAGTGATATCCACCGACGATCCCCTCGTTTGCATCCTCGGGGATCGGAAATCCTATTTCAAATCGTGCAGGAATATTTTCAGCTCGAGCCAACGAGATAAAGAGAGCATGAAAATCGGTACAATTTCCAAATTTCTTCGTACATGCCCAGTGAGTATCGCCGTTGCCCCAGCCTCTCCCGACTTTCTTATATTCCATGTTATCGACAACATAATCGAAAATTGCTCTCGCTCGTTCCTCAGCGGTCTGCCCGCTTTCAGGAAGATCCTTTCGAATCTGGTCTATGAGGCTCCCAGAAGTTGGAACAAGTCGATTCGGCTGAAGATACTGCGCCAATTCTTTTTCTGGGGCAGTTGCGGGAAGACGGGTCTGCTCCAGCCCAGCAAAACGTTTTCGCTTTACAAGATAAGAAACAGTCACGGGAATAGGCTTCCCGTGAGTATCTGGCAACGAGACAGACCAGAACGTGTTTCCGTACTTCGGCTCAGTGCGAATTTCTCCCTTAACCGAAGACTCAATCTTTCGCTCAAGAATCTCCTGGTGCTCATCGTTTACCGCGATCGGTACAAAGAAATGAACTGGTCCTTCTCCGTGAGAGACAGCTGGTATCTCTGTGGTATATTGAAAGGATATTGTTTCTTCCTGCCGATCAATTCCCGCGGGAACGGCGGCTTGAACTGCCGAGATATTTGCGAACACGAAGAGAAGAAAAATTTGTAATCTCATAATATTCCTTGTCCAAAAAGTCCTCGAGTGTTACTTCACGCCTCGTCTCAGATGAGCTACTCCTTTTTCACGGGGCCTCAATAGCATCCGTTGCATGCACCAATTTGAGCTGAGAAGGCGTTCCAACACTGAAACATTTCAGCGTCTCCAAAGGAATGAAGCCTGAGTTCGAGCCACCCCACCGGGACACAAGGGATGAGAGACCCAGAATCTCAAATTCGCTCAAAAGACTACAGGGCATCCATAACTCTCTCATTTAACGAGTGTTTTTGCCTTGGGGAGTCCTGCTGAACCAAGGGCCGAGCATGAATCCGCAAATTGCATTTCGATTTGTCCGGACTCTCGCAAACTTTGATCAAGTTCTCGCTGACGCCCGTCGACTCCTCTAAGGCCATGAACATCATACTGGAATGCCTCGTCGTCTGCCCCGAGACTGCTTCTCGAGCTCGTCTTAAGGACGCCCTAAGTCTTACGAAAATACGAACTTCAGTCACTCAGGCGAGGGATCTCCGAAGAGCCACCGAGATCGCATCGAAACAGCCGGAACTTGCCGTCGTCTTTATGCATTCAACGCTTTCAGAAGAGTCCATCCGAAAATTTCAAGAAGATGTGGCACAAATGAAGCTACGATACAGGCCAATCTTTGTTGTGACGCTTCACACAGATCACTTGCTTTCTGAATACATTTCCGAACATATGCTAAACGGAATTGAAGGGTTTCTCTCGGAACCTTTTGCTACTACGGATGTCGACGATGTAATCCAAGTCGCCTTCCTCAATCGGCAGAAACAGGTCGAAGCGGAAGATCGCAACCTCAGCGCTCTCAAATTCATGATGCACGAGGGCTTAACACTCATTGACAACGCCGCTATCGAGAGAGTGAAGAGAGCGGGGAGAGGGGGTGGGTTTTCACGTCGGCGTATGAACCGACTCAAGCTTCGACTTCGAAGTCTCGGCGAGAAGGTCGGGGTCGAGCTCCTTCTGCCTCTTATCGAGGAATCTGTTGCTCAACAAATAAAGAACCTCGATATAACTCTCTTTCACAGGACAGTCCAGAGAGCTGCTTACGCTGACCATCCTGGAAAGGTTCTTACTGAAATTATCGAAGCCCGAGCTCTCTCACCTGAACGGCTCTGCGAACTCGTTTCCGGAGACGCTAAAGAACTCCTCGCTCTCTTGGATGAAAAAGGGGAGCTCACTCCAAAACTTTCTCGGGAGTTGGCGCGAGTCATTGGTAATACACCAAACTACTGGCTTTCGCTTCAGACCTCCTATGACAACTATGTCCGTACAAATCCTTCCGCAAGGAATGGATAAAGCCATCACCGTATGAAAATTCCGAGACGCGAGAATCCCTTTTGCTCCCAGTACTGTTTCTTTATCCGATAGCGCGCAGGCCGCACAAACAATAACCAAGGAATTTTGGACGACTGAAAAGGAGGAAAAAACTCCCCGTAGCGGACAAGTTTAGAACCCTGCTGGTATTTCCTTTAGAACTACCAATATTTCAAGAAGCAGGGTGAACGCCCGACTAGGGCGAGAGGGGCGGCAGCCCCTGGGCTCGAATGCCGAATGGAAAAAAATGGCTCCCCGGACTGGACGGGTCGGCTGCGCCGCCCGTGGACTCGCAGCATCCTTTCCATGGTTCGAGTCCAGTCCGGACATGTGCAGCTTTGCTGCACCAATAATTACCGGGGAATTTTGGACGACTGAAAAGGAGGAAAAAACTCCCCGGACTGGACTCGAACCAGTGACAAGCTGATTAACAGTCAGCTGCTCTACCAACTGAGCTACCGGGGATTGTGTGCGACCTCAACGAGGACCGGTGTGGACGCAACGAAACCGATACGTTACTGTATTCCTCACAAGAGTCAAGAGCGCGATCTTTCAGAGGATTCACGGGAGCTTCAGTGGTGGGGCTGCCTGAGCCAAAAGAATGCCCTGGTGCACGGCGTAGAGCGAAGACGAGAGGATAAGAGCCACAATTGGGGTCACAAACCACCCAACGAAGATACGTGACAGCTGGTCAAGGTGGAGACCAGTCCCCGAACTCACGAGTGCACTCCCACAGATAGCACCGACTATCGCTTGACTTGTGCTTACTGGGACTCCAACTACCGCAAAGAAATGGGTCGTCAAGGCACACGCAGTTACAGAAACCAACGCAGTGAGCCCGTCGAGCTTCATGATCCGGGCCCCAACTGTCTGCATAACTCTCTTACTGAAGGTAATCCCTCCAAAGGCTATCGCGACACTCCCTACAACAGCTAACTCGAGATCGCCTATTCCAATCCCTTGGAGGTGCCCTGAAAAGACCCCTGTTACGTTCGCAACGTTATTTGCTCCAAGAGCATACGAACCATAGCATCCCATAACCACCAGACCTGAGAATAAGAGCTGGTCTCTCGTGAGGATACTCATTGGAATTCGGGTTAAGACCACAAGTAGTATTCTGTGAATGATAAGAGCAAGGAAGAAAGCTCCTACCGGTGCAGAGACCCAACAGATAAGGATGCGTACAAGGATAGAGAGATCGACATGAGCAGAGACAAGACCAACACCACAGATTGCACCAACGATTACCTGCGATCCACTTACGGGAATACCCCGAAGGGTCATAGTTGCCATGCAAAGAGCAGCGGATAAGCTCGCGATCACAACCGAGGTTAAATCCTGTTCACTAAGCTCGCGGTAAGTCTCAATGCCAGCCCGCCCTTGCAGTACCGCACCAACGATTACACAAGCCGAAAACAGCGCCCCTGCTGTTCGAAACGATACAACACGAGTAGCAACTGCAGCTCCAAACACATTCGCCGATGCATTCCCCCCGAGGGCCCAGCCCATAAACAAGCCACTCGAAAGGGGAAGGAGCGCAAACACCTCACACTCCCCGTTTTGCGACGATTACTCGAATCCGATCTCCGACATCTTCTGCCCTATCTGCAAGTGATGAGATAAAAGAGACGACATCTCGCAGTAATATCTTTTCAATCGGTTCCAAGGTAGGAGAAGCGAAAATTTTATTAATCGTTTTATGTTCAAGATGATCGGCGTCACTCTCAAGCTCATTCACTCGACCAATAAACTCTAGGGCCCCCCGAAAGTCGGAAAAGAGCTTTCGTTCTGCCTCAAGCACTACCGCAACCGCTCTTTGTGAAATATGGCACAGCTCAATAATTTCCTTTCGGAAACTCTCCGGAATGAATATGTGATGAGTTCGAAGCATGAGCGCGGTAGCTTCTGCTCTATTCGCTATCTTATCGGTCGTCTCCAGAAGTCCGAGGAGGTCACCTCGCGACTCAGGAAAAAGCGATTTGCTGTAGAGCACTACCTGTATGCTCCTTCTCTTGTCGTCAGCGGCGCCTTCAAGCCTGCTCACTTCTTCAATATTCTTCTTTAGCTCCCTTCGATCCGAATTCTCGCTGTAGCACTTAAGTGTTCTATACAGCTCCGCGACGCACCGGTTTATAAGCTCCCTATAGCTTTCGAGCTCGTCTTGAATGATCTTTTTACGACTCCGGAACATCATGAGCAAAGTATGAGTAAATCGTTAGCCAAAGATGAGCATATTTCGGAAGATTAAAATAATCCACCCTTTTCAGATATTTAGCCAACTCCCGATCCTCAGAAGGGCATTACTCTTCGCCGAGCGGATAGTAGATTTCTGGAACGAAACGAGAGAAGCCGACCACTACTGGGGCTGCGAAAGAGGATTTCGACCGCTAAACGCTCGCGAAAGGGTCACTTCGTCAGCGTACTCCAGCTCACCGCCTTTCGGCATACCTTGCGCTAAGCGAGTCGTTCGAACACCAAACTCTTCTAAAACTCGGGCAACGTAGAGGGCGGTCGCATCACCTTCAACTGTTGAGCCGGTAGCCAGGATCACTTCACTCACCTGTTCATTTTTTACTCGAGATATAAGCTCCTGGAGTTTCATGCTCTCTGGCCCCATTCCCTTCAACGGAGCCCAAAGTCCGTGGAGCACATGATACAATCCTCGAAACTCTCCCACTCTTTCTATTGCTGCCATGTCCATCGGTTTTTCGACGACACAGATAACTGACCTATCACGAGAACTGTTCTGGCAGATCGAGCAGCTCTCTCCCTCTGCAAAAAAATAGCACTGAGAACACAGCCCAACTTGCTTCTTGGCCTCAACTAGTGCTGAAGCAAGTGCATCAGCCAAACCTTTTTCTTCTTGGATTAAATGGTATGCCAAACGAACAGCTGATTTTTCGCCAATCGAAGGGAGGCGATTCAATTCTCGAATTAATTTTTGAAAAGAGGGGGGAAAACTAATCATTCAGCTCAACCTGAAAAACATCTCGTTGCAAACGCTACGAGAGCCCTGGAATATTCAGACCTCCAGTTACAGATGCCATCTTTTTCTTTACCTGCTCTTGAGCACTCTTAAGAGCTTCGTTCGATGCGGCTACTATCAGGTCCTGGAGCATTTCAATATCAGACGGATCGACGACCTCCTTCTCAATCTTCATGCTCACGATCTGATTCGCTCCATTCGCAACAACGGTAACCATGCCTCCTCCTGAAGAACCTTCGGCAGTGAGACCCTGGGCCTCTTCTTGAACTTTCAGAAGATTCTCCTGCATCTTCTGAGCTTGCTTCATCATTTCCTGCATGTTGCCAGGAAAGCCGTTAAATCCCTTTGCCATACCTATTCTCCTTACCTATTCTCCCTGTTCACTCGTCGTTCGAATGGATTCGACAGACGTCCCTGGGAATGCTTCACGAATTGCTCGAACCTGAGGATGAGACAGGACCTCCTCTCTCTTGGCCACTTTCTGTTCACGTCTTTTTCTCTGAGTTTCAGAGTGAAGACTGACGACCTCAGAATCCTTATCAGCCTGAGGCACGAACGTTATCTCCCACTCCTGTACTTTAAAGAACCTTTCCAGAGCTTCCACAAGCTTCGAGCGCCCTTCTTGCGATTCGATCGAGTCGAGGTGAAACTTTGGACCCGAAAGAGTCAGAGAGCCCGGTCCAAATCTCGCTACTCCTACTCTTCTCAAGTGCTCACCGAGCACCGGAGAGAATTCAGTCGCAACAAATTGAACAAACGTATCCCACTTACCTAGCTCGATCGTAACATCCGACACTGACTGCTCGGGTTCCGACCTCGGATTCAAAGGGGCGGCGTCTTTTCTCACCGAGCGGGCTGCAGATGCTGACGGAACACCCCGTTCACGCCGTGGAGATTGAAGCAAGAGCTTTACTTTCGAGAGCAGTTCTCCCAACTCTTTCACCGGCTCACGAGAAGAGAGCTGCACGATGAGAGCCTCAAAGCTATAGCGAGCAAAAGAGCTCCGCAAAGCACTGTCTGCATATTGGAGCGCGACTCGATACATATCCGTCAAATCAGCTCTGTCCACTCCTGCAACAAGCGAACGCAGGGTTTGTATCTCATCCTGGCTCATGCCGTTTGCAAGGAGCCGATCTTCTTTCACACTTCCGACAAAGAGACAATCTCGCAAAACGCCAATAAATTCACGGATAAAGAGGGACGTTTCAGCCCCTCGTTGGAATGCTTTCTCCACTGAAGCTAACGCAAGGTCAATGTCTCGCTGAAAAACAGAAGAGAGAAGATCCACAAGAACTTTTCTGTCGACTGTACCGAGCGCTTCAGCAGCGACTTCTCCGGAAATATTCCCTCCACTAAAGGCGTGAACTCTATCAAGCAAGGTCTGCGCGTCTCTCATCGAGCCCTCTGCAAGCCGAGCTATCAACCGCAAAGCATCAAAATCGATTGAAAATCCCTCAGCCTGAGCGATCTCCATCAGTCGCTCCTCGACTTTCATGGAAGGAAGCGCACGGAAATCAAACCTCTGACAACGAGAGAGCACCGTTTCTGGGATCTTATGGAGTTCCGTTGTGGCGAGAATGAACACGGTATGCGGAGGGGGCTCTTCCAGGCTTTTCAGAAGAGCGTTAAAGGCCGACAAGCTCAACATATGAACTTCATCGATGATGTAGACCTTATATTTTGTACCTGGTGGTGGGAGTGAACGGAATGAGTCAATAAGCTCTCGAACATTATCAACGCTATTGTGAGAAGCTCCATCGATTTCCCTTACAGCAAGACTCACGCCTGAGGCGATCTCCTTACAGTTCGTACACTCGAGACACGGAGTCGGCGTTGGCCCCTCGCTGCAATTGAGACACTTGGCAAAGATTCTCGCGACCGAAGTCTTGCCAACTCCGCGCGGTCCACTAAAAAGGTACGCATGCCCAATACGATTAAGAGAAAGGGCATTCCTGAGACTTGTCGTAACGTGATCCTGACCGGAAACCGCTTGGAAAGAGTCAGGCCGATATTTTCTTGCAAAGACGAGATATGACATTCCCTGGCTCGATGGCCTCCCCCTTTTCGCTATTCGATTTCCATCTCCGAGTCCGTAAGGCCATTTTTTGTCCTCACTGGCTCACTCTTTTGAGTGTTCTTCTCTTCTGCCTACAAGTGCCTTTCTTGAAAAGCACTTTGTATCATAACCACGTCCATATTTAAGAAGAGTCTGATGAAAAGCAGGGAGAAAAGTAGGTATCAAAGCGGTCGTGCACAACACAGAAAGGAGAAGCTTACGGCTGCTCCCTTCCAGGCCTGACCGGGTTCACTTTCTTTCTCGCGCGCCCGACCGCAATTCCATTATAGGTTGTTCTCGAGAAATCAAAAGCCCGAGCGAGATTCACTTTGCCTCTCCGTATGAGTCATTTCGCACCACAATCACCAAGACCCCCCCTGTTCAGCTCTGAAAAATCAATAGGTTAGCGAGTTGGCCCCCTGGCGTTCCTTTTGCTTCCTCTCTTTTGCAAGCACGTGGAAACGGAGGAACGAACAATGCCAGCTCTCAAACTTGACTCTCTGCTCATCGCCCATCTCTCCAAGCAATTGACTCAAGGAGATCCCCTCATAGCTCTCGCTCGACTGAATGAGTACCTCGAACCCCACAACCCGCTCCGTCAGGCTTTCGTGTCTCGAGTCCAAACGGCTATTGGAGAAGGAGCCGCAAAGAATAAGGCGGTGAATGCGATTCTCTCAGGAAAGCGATTTAGGGAGCTGAACAACAACTCTCGAGAACAGATACTTGAATTCAAGAGGAAGACCGGGTCCTCGGAGCAAACTAAGTCGATTCTTAACAAGCCTTCCACAAGGGGGACGAAGATGCGTCGACCAACTCCGTACCCGAACTTCCACGCATTTCGCCAGCGAGGAACGATCGAACGAAGAACTCGAACAAGAGAGACTCTCTCCTTGACCGCTATTCGTCTTTAAGCTGAAGACTCTTTCGAAGCTCAAGAATCCGCTCATAAGCAGAAGTCATGCGGATAAAAACATCCCGAGTATCTTCTTGATCTTTGTGAGCCTGCACGTCAGGGTGAACTTCCTTTACCGCAGCTCGATATGCCGCCTTAATCTGTTTTGACGAAGCATTTTGGCCTAAACCAAACTTCTTCAAGAGGCTTCGGTATTCGTGCATACGCGGGTTCAGTCCATGCTTTACCGTTTCGGCAAAGGATTCGCTCTCCCCTTGAAACTCAGGATCGCCAGACATCTGCCGAAACTGTTGTCTAAAGTCTCCCATCTCACCCTCTTGAGACGGAGGAATAAACATCTCTTCTGGATTCTCAATCCGTGAATCCCAAGAAGCCCGCAACCTAATAATCCCAAGCCACAGGAGAATGATTGGAATAGTGGACAAGAGAACCAGCAGATTAATATCGAGATAATACCCCCGAAAAAGAAGAGCTCCTTTCTGAGCGAGCGTCAGACTTGAACGATATGGGTCCATTACACGGTGAGATCGCTCGGTAGCCCCAGAATCAAGCCAACTCTTTGCAAGACGGAAACGTAATTGCGAGCTTAGAGGAGAATTTGGAAGCACCCCTTGCATTTCGTCTAGGGAGCTCTCGGCCTGTAAAAAATCATTCTTGTCGATACTTCTCTCAGCCTGTCTCAAGAGGTAGCTCATGTAAGCCTCTTGGACTTGCTGATCGCTGCGGCTTACTTCCCGAAGCATTACCGCAACCGGTAGATCGAACGAGAAAAGGGGGATATCAGGGGCAAGGAGCTGCAGCGCTTTGACTATCAATTGATGAGTCTCAGGGCTTCGCTCTTCGATTGGAACCTGGCTCAAAACGGCAAGGGCTTCGGCAGCTTCTTTTTGCTGTATCAAAGCCCGAGCAGAAGAATGGATAGCTTTCCGAAGAATCGGCTGAAGTACTCTCGACAAAAACGGGTCTCCTTCGGCAGCTCGAAGAAGTGGAAACAGCTCCTCTCCACTTTTTGCGCTCAAAGCCTGAGAAACTTTTGAAAGCGCGACTTTGAATTTTTCATACCGAGAATCTCTTTCACCAAAGAGCTCTCCGACAAGATTCGTTATTTCCTCTGCTTCCGACAATTTTTCGTTCGCCGAGGCTTGGATGAAGCGATCAGAGAGAAAACTCATCACGCTTGACGAATGCCGGAAAACCTCTCGGGCAACATTGACTCGAATCCATGCCGAATCAGACTTTCCAACCTGAAGAAGCATTTCGTAAGTATACAATCGCTCCCAATCGACGGGTTCAAGCGTACCAAGAACCTTCTTGAAAATTTCGGGTGCATGTTCGCTCTTACTCAATTTTTCAATGAAAGAAAGAGACGTTTCAGGATTGTTTTCTTTGTGCCTCAGACAAGCAGAAAGTCCAAGGGCAGCCCACTCGATCTTCCCTTCGTCGAAAGCTGACTCCACGAATACTTGAAGGCGATCAATTTCAAACCGCTCAACGGCGCGAGCTTCGCGCAAATATTGATCAACCACATAAGAATCGAGGTCCGACTCAGGAAGTATTACTGATTTGCCAAAGAGCGTAACCTTTACATTTGATCGATCAACTCGAACGATCTCATCAACATGAAACAAGAGTCCCAAGACATTCCTACTTTCAGCTCCAAGTTCTTGAGAAGCACAGAAAAGAGAGAGCCCGAAGGCGAGAGCGAATACAATTGAGCGGCCAGATGCCTTCACAGATCGACACCTGCTCATCTCGCCCTACCACTGCGCAGAGGACCGCAAAGGACACGAGAAAATCTGGTTAAAGAAGGGATTTTACAAAGAGATCGAGGGCCAAAAGGTCTATTTCGGCGGAAGGACTCCATAAACGCTGAGCGAGAGTTTTTCATTTTCGCTATCAACCGCATTCGTAAAAACATCAAGTGATGTGCGAACATCAGAGGTCACTTTGCTCGGATCAAGAGACACTTGAATCTCAAATCTCTTACCAGGTTTTAACACTTTGTGCGTCACCGTGATAGCTGGATGATCAATTGAGAGATCTTTAATTTCAAGCATTTGAAGTGAATCATTCTCGAGTCGAACAGTTCGAACAATGGGGGCCAAGCCCTCGATGACTCCAAAAGTGAGCGCCCGTGGAACGAGCCGAACAGGGCCCTGTACCGCAGCGTAAATCGGAATATTTAGGGTTTTCTGTGTTCCTCCCTTTAAATCCACAACGATTCGGTCACGCAGCTCACCCGTTTTCACATCGGGAGAAAGAGACACAACAAAACTCTTGCTTTTCGCTGATGACTCAATTTGTTTCACAAGTATGCCGCTTGAGCGGGTTTGATAGTCCCCAAGGGTGATTGAAGACCCATCTCGCACCGAGATTCGAACTGTGCTACTTACATCATCACCCTGTGTCACCTCACCGAGATACACTCGTTTCGGCTCAACTTTCACCTCAGGTTCAATCGTCCCACGAAGCGTCAAAAGATAAGACACTTGACGCGGATCGTTTGTATACAGCCGAACCGTCTTGATCTTCTCTCCCGAAAAGCCATCGGTATCAAAAACGGCGGAAACAGTAGCCTCAGCTCCAGGAGCAATCTTCTGGTCGGAAGAGGAGGTTGCGGTGCAACCACACGAGGCAACAATTTTCTGGAGAAGGAGTTCGCCGGTTCCGACATTCCGGATAGTAAAGTCATGGGAGACCTTCGCGCCTTGCGCCACTGTCCCGAAATCAAAAACAGGCTCAGGAATTTCGATCTTTGCGAAAGTGTGAGCATCTTCTCCACTATCATCCTGAGCATAGACAACGCCACTCAAAGGCAGAGAACCTTGCACCAGGAACACCCCGATTACTAAACCAAACAAAAGAATCCACTGCTTAGAACCCTGGCACCTCGCTCGACGGCAGACTTGAAATTTAGACACAGATGAGAGGTCTGAGGGATTACCCTTTCTTGCCATTACTTTCCTTTGCGAAAAGGTCTACCGAGTCAAGGAACTTGGTGTGAAAATCGCCTGATTGAAAACGTGGGTGTCGCAGGATTCGCCGATGCAACTCAATATTGGTCCGAATGCCTTCGACAATAAACTCATCAAGGGCAACGAGCATTTTTTGAATGCAGGAATTTCGATCTTTCGCCTTCACAATCAGCTTGGCGATCATCGAATCGTAATACGGCTGTACCGTATATCCGCTGTAAACCGCGCTATCAACTCTCACCCCATTTCCCCCAGGAGGATGATAGCTCGGAACATAGCCTGGAGAGGGAATCATCTTAACCGGATCTTCGGCATTGATTCGACACTCGATGACATGCCCAGCCATTCTGACATCGGCTTGCGTTAAGGAAAGAGGTTCTCCCGCAGCAATCAAGATCTGTTCTTTGACGATATCGGTGTCGGTAAGTAACTCCGTAACCGGGTGCTCCACCTGAAGCCTGGTGTTCATTTCAATAAAATAAAAATTTTCTTCTTTTAAGTTTACTAAGAACTCGACCGTTCCAACACTTGAGTATCCTACAGACTCACCGAGCTGAACGGCCGCGTTTTGAATTTTTTCCTGCAAATGCGGCGGAAGCCCTGGAGACGGAGCTTCTTCAATCACCTTCTGATAGCGCCTCTGGATCGAACAGTCTCGGACCCCAAGATGGATAACGTTCTTCAGTCGATCTCCAGCAATCTGCACTTCAACGTGGCGAACTTCGGGAAGATACTTTTCGACAAGAAGATGTCCATCATCGAAAGCTGCCTCAACTTCACGCTGGGCGGTTTTAAACGATGAAATGAATTCGTCCTCATTGCGAACGATTTTCATCCCGCGCCCGCCACCGCCGGCACAAGCTTTCAGTAGGATTGGAAATCCGGCAGATTTTGCAGCTTCCAAAGCCTCTCCAGGCTCAAGCATCCCTTTGCTATCGCCAGGAATAGTGGGAACGCCTACCTTATCGGCAGCGCGACGTGCCCTTGCCTTATCACCCATGACCCTCATGTTTCGAACACTCGGTCCAATAAAGGTAATGCCGCAGCTTCCACAGATTTCGGCAAAAGCAGGATTTTCGCTCAAAAAGCCATAGCCCGGGTGAATAGCATCGGCCTGAGTAGCAACTGCAGCGGCCATAATTGAGGCGATGTTGAGATAGCTATCTTTCGCAAGAGCTGGGCCAATACACACGCTCTCAGAGGCGAGCTTCACATGAAGCGCATCTTCATCGGCCGTCGAGTGGACCGCAACAGTTTTAATACCGAGTTCATGGCACGCTCGGATTATTCGGAGGGCGATCTCACCTCGATTTGCCACTAAAATTTTTCGAAACGGGACAGTCGATAACACGCTTACCAAGATCTCGCGGTTCACGAATGCAGCTCATCTTCCATCATCGAAAAGCCCAATAAAGAGAGAGGGCTCTGAGAGAGGAATACAAACTACACCCTTGGGTTAATCACAAAAAGAAGTTCGCCATACTCACAGACTTGACCATCTGAGAGAAGAATCTTTTCCACCTTTCCATCTACAGGTGATTCAATCTCGTTCATGATCTTCATCGCCTCGATGATGCAGATGGTATCACCCTTTTTGACGATATCTCCCTCACGAGCAAAAGGATCCGCATCCGGGGAGGGCTTTCTATAAAACGTACCAACGATAGGCGATTCGACTCGCTCAAACCCTTCATAGGAACTCTCAGATGAAGAAGCTGCCTGCTGCTGGGCTGCCGCAGAAACTGGAATTGCTGGCTGAAACTGTGCAACCGGTACGACCGTATGAGGAAGACCAGCTTGAGCCAACTCTGCCCTGCTCAATTTAATATGAGTGCCGTCCTGCTCCAGCTCGAACTCCGTTACCGAGTTATCACGGAGAATTCGTATAATTTTCTCTAAGTCTTCGATATCCACTTCAAATCCCTCACTTTCGGACCACAAAATTTGCCATAAGGCGCAGCCGAACTCCAGTTCCTCCAAACTTGATTATTTATGATAGGCTCTAGGGTCTCACTCCTTCTCTTCGAGCACTTCAAGATCGCTATAATCAAACTCCGTTTCGGCAATAACTCCTTCCTCCTCGGCCACGGAGAACTCGGATGCCCCTTGATTCTTTGAGTCACCCTCCCTAAGCCGAGAGTTCTCCGGATCGAGTTTTTCGAGTAAGCGCCGTACAGACTCACTTTCAGCACCGCCCCGAGCAAATACGAACTCTACCTGTTCTGTAGCTAAGGGAAGACAATCGAGGGAGTAGAGCGCGTGTGCGAGAACCATTCGAACTATTGGAGATCCCGGAAACCGACTCGCCCCGATTAATGAAGCGGCAAGAGCAGCAACAGGTTCCCCAGTATCCAGGGCAACTTCAGCGGCGCGGATACACTCCTCCTCGCTCGATAGACTATCCTCGGCGCTCTGGAGGAGTTCTTGAAGTGTTGTTGCTGCCATTACCGATCCTTCAAAAAAATACAGGGCGCGAACTGCTTTCTAGGGACAAAACGTCCGCGTCGTTAGGAAATAGATGCTGTTTCAAGGCCAAGAACCAAACACCCCTAAAATCATGCACCAATTACAAAAAAGCCCGCTACAAAGAGCGGGCTTTTCAACGGATTCATTCGTCAAATCGCACTAGCAGTTATCGAAGTTATCGAAACTCACCGTTGCGCGCCCGACGAGAGTTACTGAATCCCCTCCCTCGGTCTCACCGTTGAGCCTAAAGGTTATATTACGAAATCCAAGGTCTCCAGGGATGTTGAAAGAGGCATCAGGGAAGCGCTTTTGGAGAGAACAGGCTCCGCTTCCACCACTTCGAATCTCAATAAAGAGCGCTTGAA
Source organism: Bdellovibrionales bacterium (assembly GCA_020434565.1). Classification (GTDB taxonomy): domain Bacteria; phylum Bdellovibrionota_C; class UBA2361; order UBA2361; family RFPC01; genus JAGRAO01. The sequence goes on along the minus strand of JAGRAO010000006.1, from coordinate 8,499 downwards.
CACCCGTCTCGCCGCCTCCAGGAGCTACCAATACAGAGTTGAGGGAGAGAGAAACTGAAGTAAAGGACGAGCCAGCTCCATCAGCGTTTGGAACCGTATAGTTATAACTCGTAAATCGAACAGATTGATTCGTATTGTTTTGTATCGAGAACTGTACGACATCGTCTGAGAACGCTTCGCAGTCTTGCTCTTCACCCGTGTCATCGCAGTTAACCTGAGTAGTATCTATCTCAGGGGTGAAGGAACTCGATCCAAATTCGGTAACAACGTTAATGGAGGTAAGTTCAATACCGTCTACACCCGACCCACCAGCGTTTGATCCCCCAGATGGCGTCTGGACTCCGCCCCCAAGGCTGCCACCAGCTGCTCCAGCAAACCCATCAAACCCAGCTGGAATGCCGCCAGTACAAATAATGGTCTCGAACTCTCGAAGGTTTGTTCCGATCGGAAGCCGACACGCAAATTGAAAACTTCCAGGGAGTCGACACCCGATGGTTCCACTCATGAAACCAGAGCCATCGGTTAACTCATTTCCGTCAGCCGGCTCGATAATCGCGAGGCCCGATTCAGAGTCGCACGCCACTTGAATATTCGGCACTCCAGCACCGGATTGGTTGCTTACCTGAACACTAAATCCGGTTGTTGCACCGACGGCCAAGGTCGAACTGTTCGGCTGGACCTCGATCTTCCCAACGGTTGAATCGCTTGCGACAAATATGCCACCGAAGTCGGTTCCACTGTCGCCATCAGTTCCACCTCCACCGCAACCAGTAGAAGCGAGAAGCCCGATTACGGCTACCGCGCAAACTCCGATAAAGATATTTCTCCTCACCATGATGTCATCCTTCTCACAGACATAACTAGTCAAAGAACCTCAAGACTTCATTCTTTTTCCAGAAAGCGTCCTACCCCTCGTTAACAACGTCGATAGTTGGGGGAATAACGGTCTCTGGAGTGATTGTTATCCCCATAGTGACCTCTGGGGTATAAATTCTGTTTCCGCCAGAAGTGATTCCACTACCGCGAGCTGAGACGAACATCTCAAAAGGCGGCTCAGGAAACGATCCTCGGTTTAAGCTGATGAACGCCCGAACTGCTGGAGGGATAACTTGAATTTCGCCAAATCCACGGTTACATACTGACGAGAATCCTGGTGGCAGACTCGAGTCGGTTGGAAACACTGAAGCTCCTTCACCAGCATCGAGTGGCCCAAGCAAAAGCGGAGAAGCTACGATTGTGCTGGGAGGCTGTATCGAGGCACCTGGGATAAAATAGGAAAGTTCGGTCGCTTCGATTCGAACGGTCTGACCGGTCAGATTACTCTGATATCCTACAGCGAGGATAATGGCCCCATCCGTGCCGAGAGTTTCACTCGAAACCTCTCCTATCGGGAGAGTCAGTCCAAGTACCGGAGTTGGCAAATCGTCTTCGCAGCCGACTGTCCCCTCTGGCAAAAGGAAATATCCGAGGTTCGTCAACACCACCCCGTTTTCGTTGTTTGCCGACCCACCGCACGATGAGAGGGCTATTGCACAAGCCGATAAAGCGATAAGACAGATAGTTTTTCGAACTAAAGACATAATAATCTCCACTCCCTCATCTAAATCCAATTACCTACGAAGACAGCTTCATAGCGGCATCATCGAAGCTACCTTCAACAATTCTCGGTGTGATGAAGAAGATAAGCTCCTCGTCCGAGTTGTCGACATTCGCTCGCCGAAAGAGATGCCCCAAGAACGGAATATCCTTGAGGAACGGTACTCCATCCACAGCATCCCGATCTGTGATTTTGTAAATCCCCCCCATCGCAAAGGTCTGACCACTAGAGACCAAAACTGTCGATGTTGCACTTCGCTCAACCTCAGATGGTATTCCATCGACGACGGTTGAACCGAGCGTACTCGATTTCGCATTTACATCGAGGAGCACGAAATAGTCCGGGGAAGCCTGGGGCGTTACTTCGAGAACAATCCCAATCTCAATGGTTTCAGTTGCAACCCCTCCACTCCCTGAAGCTGAAGCTCCCGATCCAGTCGCAACTGAGAGACCACCACTCGGAGTTTTGACGCGAATCTTCTCTACGCTCTTAATTGTCGCTTGCTGATTGTTCGTCGTGGCGACCGCTGGCCTGCTCACGATTCGAACTCGTCCTTCATTTTCAAGTGCGCTCAACCGATAGTCGATCGAACGGGTTCCATCTGCGCTATCGAGAAGGAGACTGACAGCAGCGCTTGCAGTAGCCGTTCCCGAGCCAGGGAAATTTACGCCAACTCCGGGCCCTGCTCCTGCAGCCGAGCCACCAAATTCAATACTGTTTGGAAAGTTATCGCCTGTCGGGTTTCCTGTCTCTGGGGTTTGGACAAAGCTAAATCCAAGCTCAGAGCCAAACTCTCGGAAGAAACTTCGCTGAGCTTCAACAATCTGAGTCTCCAACAAGACCTGAGGCGTCCTGAGATCGAGGCGGGAAACGAGTTCGGCGACGTTTTTCACTCCGCGACGGATATCTTTGATAATGAGCTGGTTGGTTCGCTCATCATACGAAACAGTTCCACGCTCGGTCAGCACCGTCTCCACGAGTGGTCGCAGTTCGGAAGCCTTGGCGTAGCTGATTCGTACGTACTTCACGACGAGTGGCTCGAGTTCCTCTTCTGCATCCTGAGCTTGCTTTAAGGCTTCGCGCTCTTGTCGAAGTTTTTCGATAGGAGCAATTCGCATAACGTTCCCTTCGAGAACCTTATCGAGCCCGTTTGTTTTCAAAATAACATCTAGAGCCTGATCCCAAGGCACGTCGATCAACCGCAAGGTGACCTTACCGGTTACGTCATCGCTGGCGATAATGTTGAGGTTCGATACCTCTGCAATAATTCGGAGAGCGTTATCGATATCTGTATCTTGAAGATCGAGGGATATCTGACGACCCCGATACTTTGGAGCATCATCCAGAAGAGTACTTACCTCGCTCTCGAGATCTGCGAGCTGGTCAGCAGGCTCATCAGAAACAGTAACTTCGCCTGAATCTGCCACCTCAACCTCAGCTTGAGCTCTCGCTTCTGGAGAATTCAGATAGAGAGAATCCTGCTCGACGATAATATTTCCACCCTGACTTCGCGCGACAAGCTGAGAGGATGGATTGGTAAAAATTCGAAGGAGGAGGTCTCGCCCCTCGGGTACCGCACGAACCGAACGGATCGCTCCGCTTTGAGGAGGCGCGAGAATCGTTCTCAGATCTTCTGGGTTAGCGCGTGCTCCTTCAAGACGGAGGATGAACTCTGAGGGAGCCGTTCGCTTGAGGCTAAAAATACCAGCGGAGTCCATTTTTGCTACGAGTTGATTTCCCTGACTGGAATCGGCCGCTTCAACGGAGACCGAAAGAAGTCGTGGGCCAGTGAAAGAGATCTCGGTTGTATCACTAGGCGTAACTGGACTCGTGAAGGACTCATTCTGAGCTCCATCGGACTTTGCCATATCGAGCTGCATGGAGTCGTCCGCTTCTTGTCGCTGAGCAAACTCATCAAAGGATTCGCTCGAGTCAGCTATCGATGACTCAGACGAAGCCGGTTGAGGAACGGTACGAGCACAGGCTACTACTCCGAGAAGCAACACTGCCGTCACCGACACGCGACAAGCCCCTCGCACCAAAGACGCCCTACTTGTCATGAGATTTCTCCCTCTAAACGAACTCAACATATAGACCAAAACAAACTAGAACCGACTGAACTGTAATCTTAGCTCCGAATGATCGAAGATTGCTGACCAGACCGTTTCATCACTATCGCCATTCTCACTTGGGGACTCTATCGAGCCTGCACACCTCGCTCAATAGATTCTTTTCAACTTGAAAAGACTCTTAAAAACTCGGCGAGAAGTCGAGAGCGTTTCTTTGCAACTGCAACCAGCCCCCACAAAAAATTGTGTAGGCTGATTCTTCTCGAAAAGGGTACCTCGAAACCAGTACTCTCTCGAAAACAGCTCGCCTGAAAGGCTTCTCCCTCTGTGAAAAAGGTAAAAGTCTCCCATCTCTTAATGAATACTGGGTAAAACTGTCAACATCTCATTTTCCTCGAACGGAGATCTCAAATCGCAGTACACCTCGAAAAAGGGGAGATTTTCTCCAAAGTAGAGATCTCCATACCCATGTTTGAATTTTTCAACGATCAGCATTGCTGAGGATTAACGAGTATACTTCACATTATTTGAACGATGTTTTAGCCAGCTGTCCGCTCAGGGAGATCTTGCGGAGTCGCGCCGTCTCTCCGCACCGGAGAACAAAAAAAGCTACACTCCTCCAAGTAATGTAATCGCTCTTCCCCAACACAAACGGAGAACGGAAACTACCGGCGACGCTTTTTATCGTCTTTTGGTTTTACGCGCTCACTCTCATCAAGATATCGAAAAGTAGTTGCCGTACAGTCCGCTCTCACTCGGACAGCAGCCTCTTTGACATCAGGCTCTCGAATAGTAATCTCGTCTATGTTGACGATTCTCGGAAGTTGTCCCACCTCATCAAAAAATGTTGCGATCTGGTGAAACGTTCCCGCAACTGTAATTGAGACAGGAACCTCCGCATAAAAATCTCTTTTATTTTCGGGAAGAGGTTTAAAGAGGCTCACTTCCAACCCCGCGTCAGAGGCAAGATCTGAAATCGAAGAGAGAAGATCATCGATTTCTCGCTTATCCGGCAATTCCTGAAGCGCAAAGGCAAGCTTTTCATCAAGTTCTTTCACTTGTTGGCGGACCTTATCCAGGTTTCGAGCAAGCCGTTTTTCGGTAAGAATTTTTGATTCGAGAGTTTCAATCTGCTCTCGATGGCTCTGGAGATCCTCGGAAGGTTTCTTATAAAAATACTGCCAAAATATATACGTCGAAAAGACGAGCACTCCCACTATAATCCCAACCTTCTGACCGGTTGGCCGCTCGAGTATTCCTTTAATGACGTCGTTCATAGTTCTTCTTCAAAAGTTCTTGAGACCCACTCACATGGCACCATGCAGGGCTCAATTTATTTTTTATCGCCCGAGTCAGCTTTATCCGCAGAGTCCTCAATCTTTCCTGCATAATTCACCTTTGAACGCAGACGAAACCGCTGAATTCGAACATTTCGCTGCTCTTCAGTCTTACTTTCGTCAAGTTCGACGGCACTAAAATAATCAGAGTCCTCGAGATCTCGCATAAACGTCGCGACGGTTTGGTTATCGAGGGCAAATCCTTCAAGCGTCATGAGGTTGGAACGTTCACGTACATTTGTGAGCCAAGACCTTTCGGGAATACTTGAATTCAAATCGTCCATAACTCGCACTGGACCCATTTTACTCAGTTTGAGCCGCGCTATCACTGCGAGCTTGGCGTTAAGGTCTTGCTGCTTCTTTTCAAGCTCTCGAACCTCTTTGGTTGTCTTTTGGATTTGAGCAAGTTGTCTTTCGAGATCCTCCTTTTCCTGCTGTGCGACCGAGAGCTTCGAAGTTACGTCGATATAGAGAAAAGCCGAAACTGCAAAAAAGAGTACTAATACGCCGACAAAGCCAGCTATCCAAAGTATTCCAGAGGTGTCGCGAGGGCCTTCTTCCCCCAAGAGATTTATCTTAATCATTCGCTACTCTATAAATTCAGGCGTGATCTTGTCAGCGGGCTGTCGCAAAGACATACCCAAACCGATCGCCATACGAGGTCCCAATTCACGCAACAACGCTTCGTCGAAACTCTCTCCAGCATCTATTCCCTTCAGCGGATCAAGAACAGAACATTCGAGTCCAGTCTTTTCAGCGAGCTGCTCCCGTAGCCCAGGTATGAGAGAGCCCCCTCCGGTAATATAGATCCGGTCGATTCCTTCTTCTGCTCCTGAGGCGCTCCAAAAGAAACTGAGTTGGCGATTAAATTCAGAAGCAGACTGTTCGACTTGATCTTCAATAATTAATTTTACAGCCTCATTTGTTGGATCCTGACACTTCATCCTCTCAGCTTCTTCAGAGCTCAGGCCCGCCATTGTCTCGACCGCTTCTGTAACGGCCTTTCCTCCGACTGCGATATCACCAGTAAAAAGCGACTCGCCTCCTCGACAGATGTTTATACTCGAGTACCGAGCACCCACGTTTATCAACGCCACCGTATCTTCGATGTGCTCCGGATAACTCAATTCGAAAATATTTTGGAGCGCAAAATAATCTACATCGACGATTGCGGTCTCCAATCCCGACAACGCAACACAATCGACAAAGCTCTCAATAATTTCATTCTTTACGGCAATTACGAGAATATCCAACTGGTTTTTGCCTGACTCACCAATAATATGGAAATCGATTTTTACTGCATCGATATTGTGAGGAATAAAATTACCAGCCTCAAATTGAATATTAGACGCTAACTCTTCAAGCCCCATCTTCTGCATCTTAATTTTTTTCGTGAAAACACTTGGCCCGGGCATAGCGGTCACAACTCGGCGCTCTTCGACTCCGTTTGACTCGAGGAGTGCACTGACGATGTCTGCGGCTTTTTCCCCTCTCGAAAGAGTATTTCCGGTAAAGATCTCACCACTTACAGGAAGCATTCCAATATTTGCCAATCGCGGCGTGGAGTTTGCTAGGTCAAGCTCCACGAGTTTAATCGCTGAAGCACCAAAATCGATGCTCACAAGTGCTTCAGAACGGCGAAAGAGGCCTTTAAAAACCATAAAATCGTTCTCTCGTTTTCCTTCCGTTCGGTCCCTTCATTCCTAATCCGAAACCGCTTCCCTGACAGCCTACAGGGCCTCGCCAAAGTATTCCCTTACTAAGGATCTTCATTTTCTTTCAGACTTCAAGCGCCATGACGCCCAAAAAAGACGCAATCGGCCCAATCCTTGTTTGCAAAACAGAGGTATAGTACTACTTTCACCCACAATGATTCTACTGAATCAATCGCGGCGAGCGGGCCTCATCTTGCTCCCTCAGCACGAGCTGCGAGAAAAACACATACCAACCACGGCAACCGGCCAAAAGTGACGAGCTTTTGACCTTTCTGATTCAGGTATTTCCTTTGGCGGCTGATATATATGATGCATGCCGCATCGGCGGGTAACAAGAGAGTTTACATTCAATGAAATCGTGTAAGATTTCTTAACCAAGCCTTCGATATCGGCATACATGGGTAACCATCCCCGAAAGATAATGAATCGTGTTTCAATGCAAATAATGTTCTATCAAACAGTGCGGGCATTCCATTCCTCGACCTCTTACTGCGCCACCTGCGCCACCTGCGACACCTCCGGGAGTCAATTATGACGTCGCCGCTCTTATTTGACTGCAGCAAAGACGAGCAGTCGTTTCATGTCGTGGAGGTTGCCGTTTCTCCTTTGACGCAAGTATTGAGCTACCGCGTCCCGACCGAGTCTCCAATTTCAGTGGGATTCCGAGTAAGCGTTCCTCTCGGTAATCGAACTACGTTCGGTGTAGTTATTCGTCGAAATGTAAAAGAGCATTCTCTAAGCCAAGGTTTCCAACTAAAAGCCGTCCATGGTGATGAGACACCGATACCTGTTCTTCACCCATCACAACTCCCTTTTCTTGAGTGGATTGCTGACTACTACGGCGACTCGCTGTCGTCGGTCATTGATACTTGTATTCCGAACATTGCTCTACCAAAACCTGTGGAGATGTTGTCGATCAACTCAACTCAAGAGAGCCTCGACTTAAAGGGTTCAAAACAGAAACAGATCGTGGCTTTTCTAAGAGAACGCGGAGGAGAGGTTTTATCGAGTGAGCTTCGGAAAATCTTTCCTTCTTCTGGCCAGTCGCTTCTTACTCTCAAAAAGAAGGGAATCGTCCAGAGTTCTCTTAGGGCCCATGTTCCGTGGTATAAAAACTCCAATCGAGAGGCACACCCCTCCCTGCTCTCCCCGCCCCAATTAATTCTTTCGCCCGAACAGGAACGTGCTCGAATCGAAATCGAATCCGCTCTCGAAAATGAGGAGTTTTTGCCAGTTCTCCTTCACGGTGTGACCGGGAGTGGTAAGACTGAGGTATACATTCAGACTATACACACAGCTCGAAAAAAAGGACTTGGCGCTTTGGTGCTTGTTCCAGAGATTGCGCTCACGCCGCAACTCGTCGATCGATTCCGAGCACATTTTGGCGATCAGGTTGCGGTTCTTCATAGCGCGCTCGATAAGCGAGCGAGGTGGGAGATGTGGGAAGGAATTTTAAAGGGAGAACTTCCGATCGTAATCGGAGCTCGATCAGCCATTTTTGCTCCTCTCCCAAGACTCGGAATCGTTGTTGTAGACGAAGAACACGATTCTTCATTTAAGCAGGCTGAACGGTTTCGATATAATGGAAGAGATCTTGCGGTTAAACGGGCTCAGCTCTGCTCTTGTCCGGTAGTTCTTGGTTCGGCCACTCCATCCCTTGAGAGTTTTTACAACGCAGCTCAGAAACGATATCGATACCTTCCCCTTCCAAACAGAGCCGGAACGGCAGAGCATAACACATTTACCGTTGTCAATCTCAACTCCGTAAAGCGAAAGGAGAT
>JAGRAO010000068.1 GCA_020434565.1 Bdellovibrionales bacterium | reverse complement strand
TACCCCGGAGGTCGGCGATTAAAATCCGCCCCCCGCAACCAACTTTTCCGCTATCTCGGCTTGGCAAAGCCAAGACCTCGAAACGCATCACTCGGGGGGCGGATTTGAACCTGAAGGCCCGGAGGGGCTTCGAAACAATTCTGAAATCCGAGGCGCTCGGTAACGAGTGCCTTCCCCCCGCAACCAATTTTTCCCGCTCGGCGCTTCCGCCCAGGGGGAACCCCCCTCGCCCTCGCCCTGGTCGGGCTTCACCCCCTAAGAGATTTGTTGCTGCTTTCGCTAGTTCAACATGGCGGAGCCATGATTGAACTTACGCGAGCGTTCAAACGCCACGCAGGCTGGCGGCCTCCACGCATCCTGTCTGCTATCTAGGCTCACCAGTTCTGATGATTCGGGCCTCGATGCCTAAATGTGATATGACGTAAGGGTTCGATACTCTCCTCGCTCTGGATTTTGAGTAGGGGGAGAAATTTCCCCTCCTCCAATGGAGTTTTTGAAGTGTCCCCAAAACCTGGCTTTTGGTACTACGACAGCGTTCGTGCTTTTCGAGTCTATCTCGTTCTTGGACTCTTTGCCGTTGGAGTGCACCTTTCGAAGGTTGGATCGCCTTCTCTCGTGGTTTCATGGAGTGCGACTCTTCACTTTTTCATTCAAATTTTCATACTTCTTGTTCTCAGTCTGTTGATTGTCCTTCTCTTTGTAGCTGTCTTTCGGTGCCTTCCCTGGAGGCGACTCTTTCAGAAGGCATTTCCAAGGAGGGACTTCTCAACGTCGAGAATACGTGAGCCGCATCCGTATGAGTTTGAGAGGAGGGAGGAATTTCTTGAGGCCCTGAGAGAGTATGGGACGCTGATGGGCTACAAACCAGGTTGGGTTTTCTATCGGAGCCACGAGTTGTGGCCGATTCATGGACGATTCGCGAAAGTTCTTAAGGAGTAGAGGCCAAACCGGTGCTTCACGAGCTTTCTTTGAGAGGAGAAAAGGATTTTTATGTTTGAGAGAATCTTTGCCTTACAAGGAGCTCTTGCTCTGTTTGTTGCCTTTATCGGGGGCATCTTCTTTGCTCGAGCGATTGTGCGCGGGCAGAGGGAGGTGGCTTGGCGTGTGGTCCATTCCGGTGGTGCGGTGGCAGGAGTCATGCTGATCGCCTTGGGATGGGTCGTTCATCTCCTCGTCCTACCTTCTTGGGCCTTGACGCTCTTTGCCTTTCTCATCTCAAGCGCGACTTGGGCGTTTATCGTTGGGATGGTGATCGCAGCCGTCACTGGTGAGCGCGGACTTCGGGGGGGTGGCGCTTCGATAAACCGAGTCGTCTACGCTCTTTATATGGTCGGTACTGCAGGTTCTCTTGTCTCATTTATCCCGCTCATTTTTGGTCTTATTTCGGGGTTCTAGCTCATCCTTGTCAAGTTTGATTAGCCTGGTGGGTGGGTCATACTGCTCTAACCTTGGAAGTCTTTTTGAGGGGTGGAGGCACTGTGTGCCCCGGGAGTATTTGCTCCGTTCTTGAGTCCATCTGCTCGTTTACATCACGAAATATGGGAAGTGCACTAGCGAACTTTTCGCTAGGAGTGCCGTCTCGTGCTGAGTTCCTCCGGATGGGCTGCTCAGCTCGAGATAGCGCAAAAAGAAAGTATGGTTTTTTCAGGAACACCTGAGGCGCTTTGGAAAGCGCTTCATTAGTCACTTAGTCGAAAGGGCTCAAGAATGCGAAATCTGTCGATTGTGAGTGCCGTTTTGGCCGTGCTCGTTGTGGCCGGCGTCTCCCTCTACTTCGGTGTCATCAAACGAACCGACTACGAGGGCGAGGTCACCCGTGTCTACTGGGAACGCTCGGCCCTGGTCGAGCAAGAACAACCGATCCGAAAGGAGGGTTGGGAGGTCCCGGCGAACGCTCGGGTTCTCGAGAAAGAGCGGAAGTTCAAGAACTACACCGAAGAGAGCTACGATGTTCTCGAGGTGACAGTGTCGGTACCGACAGACTATAACGCTGAGACCGACGGGCCGCTGAGCTTTGTGGCCCAGATACCTCGCAACTACTACGCCGACATGGACTCGGTCCCCGAGGACGAGTATCAGGAGGGCACCTTCTTCACCTACAGAGTCGCCAACCAGGAAGAGACCGAGAAGGGTGATGTGAAGTTCACCCTCAACATCTTCAAGCCGGTTGCGGTGAACGCGGACTGGTACATCTATGAAGTGATGGAGTGGAAGCCGCTCACGACTCTTTCGCTCGACGGCAACGATTCGAATCCCTCCTGGCCTGACATGGCAGCGTTCGAGGCGCAAGTTCGGAACGGTTCAGGTCCTGACGGCTCGATTCGCGACGGCAAGCTCCGAGAAGGGCGCCGCTCTGAGCAGTACACCGTTTACTTCGAAACGAGCGGCGATGGATCTGCTCGTGGCAAGGAGTATTCCAAGAAGATCAGTAGCGTTGCCGATTGGCAGCGTTACAAGGTCGGCGACCGCTACACCCTCTCGGTGAATGCGGTCGGGAGTGTCGAGATTCGATGATTTGGCTGGTTGGGGAGTGGCTTGAAATTCTTTAATGCTACTCGCGAGCCCAAAAGGTTAATTCTTTTTGCGCGCTCGCACTTTCTTCTACAGCTTTGCAGAGAGTTATTTTTTCGTATCCTCAATCAGGTCGTGCCCGTCATTCCTTATGTCTCTAACCACAGTCGTGTGGTACAAGCAGAGTGCCTCGTTCTGAAAAGGGAGTCTTATGTGGTTGATTCTTGCGCTTTCGGCCGCGCTCATCTGGGGACTCGATTACGTTATCGCTCAGAAGGTCTTTGAGCGAAACATCTCGCCGATTACTCTCTTAAGTGTACAAATGGCCTTAGGTGCGATCGCATTGACTCTCGTCGGTTTCTACAAGGGCATTTGGCAACGAGATTTTTTGCTGCTCTTTGAAAACTCGTCTGCTCGCCTCTATACGAGTCTTGCAATTGTAGGATTTATCGTAGCGAATGTGCTGATTGCTTTTTCTATAAAGGGGAGAAACGCAGTCCTCGCCGGAATCGTTGAGATCTCCTATCCACTCTTTATCGTGCTTTTCTCGTGGCTTTTATTCGGCACGACCTATCTCTCAGGGGCTACTCTTGTTGGTGCTCTCTTAATCGCCGCAGGAGTCCTCCTGATTCAGTTTTCTGCATAAGCCGAGGTTCCTCTCTCTGGAAGAATCGGAGGTTGCGACTTCTCAAATGGGAGCGCGAGCGCTATCAGGCAGATGGACTACAATCGCTTGAAGTGTCCGGTATCTCCGCGAGCCGAGAAAGGTTCTGCTGATGATACTGCCGAGCTTGGCTGCGCAGTCGGTTTCCGAGTTTGCCCAGATTGTTTGCTCTTAAAATCTTTGCACCCTTTCTCGCGAGCTGAACCATGTCACTTGAACGTTGTTGGTAATCGTTTTTGCTCGGAGAGTTATCAGAGCTTACACAGAGCGGCGAAGCACTACAGGTTTGCACCTGGCTATCAATGCTCCATATCCCTCCCCACATTGCAAGGAAGTTGTCCTTGGCTTGCGCGAGGAGAAGTGCCGCTTGCTTCTTTGAAGACGAAGTTGCGGAAGACTGCTTAGTGAGCCGGTTGACCCGTCTCAGAATTCCAAGTTGTGCCCGTGCCGCGCCATCAAGCTCGAACTGGGTGCTTGTAATATCGACAGTGTCGCAATCAACGCATGAAAGACCATCTCCTCCGCAGATTCCACACTGATCAAGTACTGCGCTTCCACCAGGCACACCATTACAGTCAAGCTCTTCCGTCGGTGTAACGCTCGGTGTCGGAGTCGCCGTTGCGGTAGGAGTTGGCGTTGGTGTTACCGTTGGAGTCGGGGTCGGAGTCATCGTTGGTGTTGGGCTCGGCGATGGCGACGAGCTTGGTGCTGGCGATGCAGACGGACTCGGTGAGGCACTCGCAGCTGGCGAGGCACTTGGCGAAGGCGAAGCGCTCGCGCCCGGGGACGGGCTCGGTGACGGTGAGGTACTTGGAGCAGGTGATGCGCTTGGGGAAGGCGACACGCTCGGGCTTGGAGAAGCAGTTGGACTCGGTGAAGCGCTCGCCCCAGGCGATGGACTTGGCGAAGGCGAAGTGCTCGGTGATGGAGATGCGCTTGGCGAAGGCGAAACACTCGGAGCCGGTGAAGCCGACGGGCTCGGTGAGGCGCTCGCTACGGGCGATGGACTCGGTGAAGCACTCGCAACAGGTGAAGGGCTCGGTGATGGCGAGACGCTCGGCATCGGCGAAGCTGATGGACTCGGAGATGCACTTGCAACAGGCGAAGCACTTGGAGATGGAGAAGCACTCGGCGCCGGTGATGGACTTGGAGATGGAGTCGGACTCGCTGAAGGAGAAGGACTCGGAGATGGGCTCGGAGAAGGCGAAGGAGTCGGAGTCGGAGCTAAATCATCGGACTCGTATGCTCCGATATCACAAACCGGATCACCCATCGGGCGAGGGAATGCTCGTTGGTCGAGATTTATTACGGGAACATTCGAACACACGTTTGCGTCTCCAGTTCCAAGAGCGGAGCTTCCCGACCCTATCGGAAGTGCATAGGTGACAACTGTAGGGATCGCAAAGGTGAGCTCGGGGCTGCCAACTGCTGGATCGTTTGAGCCAGCTGGCGCGTTTGGACAGCTATCAGAGCTTGGGAATACGATATTGTTTATGCTTTCAGACGACGCAGTGCCTCCACCACAGTTAGCGCCTGTGCTTGCAGAGTTGTTTGCAACGATGGTGTTCTGGAGAAGGATCTCGTCATTTATTGTGCCCCCGTTATCTCCATCTCCATCGTTATAAATACCACCGCCATTATCAGCAGCGTTTCCAGCAATAGTAACGTTGTAAAAGGTCACGAGAGCATCGTCACGCTGGGTGTAGATCGCTCCACCCTGATCGACGGCCGCGTTTCCACTGAAACTTGAATTTGCGATATAAACATCATCAGAGGAGCGCGTGTTTGCAATTGCCCCTCCGTTGTGATCGCTCATGTTGCCAAGGAAGGATGTTCCAACAACGAGCATCGGCCCGAAGTTATAGATCGCTCCACCGAGTGCCTTTTCGCCGTTCGCAACGTTTGGGTCTGTGAGAGTATTAAAGGGTGCCGGGAGTGGGAGAGGGGTTGTTCCAAAGTGAGAGAAGTTTACCGAAAGAAAATTCTTGCTAAAGATAGCTCCACCGTGCCATCCGACCATGGAAGTCCCAGTCGCTTCGTTTCCAGCAAATACGGAAGCAGTTATGTTCAGCGCTGGAAGATCCGGAAGGCCTGGTGATCCACCGGCTTGATAAATCGCTCCACCACCACCGCCGTTATCTGTGCTGTCATCCCCGGCGTGAGCTTCGTTTCCATCAAATCGAGTCCCAACGATATTCCCGATCGAGGTACTGTAAATAGCACCACCGCTTCCACCATCGGTATCTCCGCTCGGATCCATTCCGGCGATGTTGTCTTTGAAATTTGCGCCTGTGATCGAGAGGGTCGGGGCGAGACTCGTGCCGCTGTCTTTGTAGATCGCGCCCCCGTCATCACCTGCGGTGTTGCTCTCAAACGAACAACCATCAATATCGACGATTCCGCTTGCGGAGATCGCTCCACCAATCCCTTCAGCGTTGTTGTTCTTAAATGTACTGCCGTCACATTCCAAGGTGGTGCTGGTATTGGCGACGATCGCTCCTCCAGCTCCTGAAGTAAATCCGTTCTGTAAGGTCACGTCGCTCAGACGAAGAGCTCCGTTGCTCGAAGCCACATGAAACATGCGCGTAAGGTCTCCCCCAGAGATGGTAACGGTTCCCTGGATGAGGACATCTGTAGTAACGAAGATCTCTCCGGCGCTCGCTCCATCAGAGATGGTAACCATCGAGACCCCATCAAACTCAATCGTGTCAGCCCCAGAACCCGGGTCACAATCAGGGTTGTTCGTATCAGAGTCGTTGTTGGCGTTATCAATGGCTTCGCGAAGGCTACAGCCCGGTCCGTTTGCATGGCCGGGATTCCGCAGGTTTGCCAGTGAATCGTCCACATCGGTATCAACAGTAATAGTGTCCGCGAAAGAGGTGACAGGGGAGGCTGAGAGAAAGGCAGCAACGAGGAGTGAGAGCCACAGCCAAGAGATCCCTAAGGGCAAACGGCTTCTACAAAATAACGACGTGTGACTCATGAGAGCCTCCTCCGAAACAGACTGGTCCCGCAAGGTACACCTGTTCATAACCTTGGTAAAGTTTTGGAAATGTCCGGATTCCCCGACGCTTAAGCGAGTGAATAAAAAACCGTATCGATTCCACGCCTAACTTGGCCGTTCGAGCGGATTTATCCGTAAGCTTGGGTCAAAAGTGTCAAGTTATGAGGTAACTCCCTGAAAGGTCTCTATAGAAGGGAAGTGAAAACTGTGCCAAAAATCGCATAGCCCAAGTCTCACTCTGCCGATGAGAGATACATGTTAAAAAAGCCGGAGGGTGTCATGAATCGAAGAACTGCGAAGACCGTATTCCTCTTATTTGTGGTGTGCTTTGTCCCCCTCTCGCACGCAAGTGCGATCGCGAAAAATGGCCGCAAGTTTCTCCGGCTCAAATTTCTCTCTGATTGCGATGCGAGTATTAACAATTTGCGCTCCGCCCCTGAGCAAGTCTCGAGTATTTCAACGGGTACTTCTTGTACAGCATCGATTCGTCTCTACAAAAAGAATGGCAAAGGTCGAAAGATTCGGCTCAGAGGAAAGTCTGTTACGGTCTACAATACGGTGGAGCGGCTCGGTGATGCGCAAGTCGTTGCTACCGGTACGACAAATAATCGCGGACGAGCCGATCTTAACTTCGACTGGGACGACGACTCGTGTTCCTACTTCGGATCCTATCGGTATGACCAAAGTGGTGCGCTCTCTGAATATCTCGAGCGTCTTGAGGATGACCTTCCCTCGGCGTGCGTGAGGGATTTTTTCTAGTGAAGCTCTGAAGAAGTACTCTGGGAGATCGAGCCTTGTTCAGCGCCGCCCTACGCCGCGACCCCGTAGAGCTCTTCGAGAATTGTTCGAACTTCAGAGCGAGCCCGATGCAGTCGTGACATCACCGTCCCAAGCGGTACGCCAAAACATGCGGCTATCTCCCGATACTTCATATCTCGAGCGCAGTAAGCAACGAGCACATCTCTTGAGACGGGCTTTAAAAACTCGAGCACCGTTGAAATCGCGTGTCTTTCGCCCTCTGAAATCCTCTCTCCAGTTGCAACGCGCACATCTCGAGAGTATCCCTTTTCGAGAACAGACTCAGGGTCCTCGCTCGAAATCGAGCCAGCGGCTACGATGTGTTTGCGCTCGGTGGACTGTTTCTTAAGGAGTGTAAGAGCCGTATTTCTCGCAATCTTTCCGATCCATCCGTAAAACTGAGACTCATGTCCGGAGAATCGACCAACAGCTCCAGAGATCTTTACAAAAGTGTCTTGGCGAACGTCATCGAGATCGGCTTCGCATCGAATCCCAGCTCTTCGAATTGCCCCATCGATAAATGGCCCGTAGTCCTGCACCAGTCGCTCGTAGCCAGAGCCAGACTGCAGTGCACTGAGAAATTGATCGAAGGGAACATCTTGCGCAGCCGGTTCGGGGTGGAATGTTGGTGTCGCGACTGTGTCGCGCTCGATCGCCGGTAAAGACTCGCTGAGGAGATCGAGCGTTGCAGAGACAGGAGCTTGGGCGAGTTGAGTCATGCTCTTCACTATACGCGTTGTGGTGGTTTAAGAAAAAAAATCTACCGGCCTAACCTGTTAGAACTTCAATGGATTCGCAGACTGGGATCGGTTCCCTCCCTTCCCTTGCAAACTGAAGAGTGTGCTGCAACTCTACAAGGGGAACTCCAGTCTGCTCGAACCTCACATATCGCAGGAGCTTGTTGATGAACTCACTACTTCAGTCGCTCGGTCTTAAAGCTAAAAATCCTGGGTGTTTTTCAACCGAAATACGTGAAAGCTCCGGAAACTACCTCTCTTCGTACTCTCCTGTCGATGGAGCTGAAATTGCCACTGTCGAGATCACCTCTGAGGAGGACTACGACTGGGTGGTCGAACGGAGCCGTGAAACATTTCTTGAGTGGAGAAGGGTGCCCGCTCCGAAACGGGGAGAAGTTATTCGAAGGATAGGAAACGCCTTTCGGGACTTGAAGCAACCGCTTGGCGAACTCGTCACGCGCGAGATGGGAAAGATTCGTGCCGAGGGCGAGGGAGAGATTCAGGAAGCGATCGATATCGCCGATTTCGCGGTTGGGCTTTCGCGTCAGCTGTACGGAAAGACCATGCACTCAGAGCGTGCGTCGCACCGAATGTACGAACAGTGGCATCCGCTTGGGCCGGTTGGAGTGATCACAGCCTTCAATTTTCCCGCCGCAGTGTGGGCGTGGAATGCGATGATCGCTGCCGTTTGCGGAGACGTTGTGGTGTGGAAACCGTCCGAAATAGCCCCCCTCACGGCGGTAGCGCTCAACAAAATTGCTCACGAAGTTGCCGCTCAAGAAGGATTCCCTGGGCTTTTTAGCTTGGTCGTATCCGATGGACCTGAACTCGGAAAGAAGATGGCAGCCGATTCTCGATTTCCGCTTATCTCTGCTACTGGATCGTGCCGGATGGGGAGGTCCGTTGGTGAAGTCGTTGCCTCGCGTTTTGGGAAGAGTCTTCTTGAACTCGGTGGAAACAACGCAGCGATTGTGATGCCTGATGCAGAACTGGACCTCGTCCTCCCCGGTGTTCTCTTTGGTGCGGTTGGCACTGCTGGACAACGTTGTACCTCGCTCCGACGCTTGCTTGTTCACCGTTCAATAGAAAAAGAGGTCCTTGAAAAACTCCTCAAAGCCTATCAGCAGGTCCGAATCGGTGATCCGCTTGATGAGAAGACATTGATGGGGCCGCTTGTTCACGAGCAGGCAGTTCGCCAGTACTTGGACGCGATTAAGGCTATCAAGGACCAAGGTGGCGAGATTGTGTACGGAGGCGCCTCGCTCCCAGAGATGCCATCTCCATTGTATGTTCTCCCAACAATTGTTTCTGCGAGTAGAGATATGCCGATTGTGCAGCATGAGACATTTGCGCCAATTCTCTATGTGATCGGCTTTGACACTCTCGATGAGGCTATTGATATTCAGAACTCCGTTCCTCAGGGTCTGAGCTCAGCCATTTTTACGACGAATCTTAAAAACGCCGAAGCCTTTCTCTCGCACGGCGGAAGCGACTGCGGGATAGCAAATGTGAATATAGGAACTTCTGGCGCCGAAATTGGTGGAGCCTTTGGTGGTGAAAAAGAAACCGGGGGCGGGCGTGAGTCAGGGAGCGATTCCTGGAAGCAGTATATGCGGCGTCAAACGAACACAATTAACTTTTCTTCTGAGCTTCCGTTGGCGCAGGGAATTCGGTTTGAGCTTTAGTGCAGGGAGCCTCCCCGTATCATGAGTCCGACCTTAGTCTTCCATAAACGCGGAGCGGCATCCCCAAATCATTTCGTTTATTAAGCTCGCTCACTGACTGTTCTGAGCGGTCGAGCCGCTCGATGGCTTCAGCCAGCAACGGTGCCAGTGAAACGACTCGGAAAAAATCACTTCTCGCACAGTAAACCGGGACGGTATCGGTCACATAGAGCCGATCAATAATTCTTGAACCGTTGATTTCAGCCTGCTCGAGCCGCTCGACTGCGTTCTGAGAGAAAATGCCGTGAGACGACGCGATGACAACTCGAGCAGCGCCGTTCTCTTTCAGTGCCCTTGCCGCAGCGATCATGGAGCCTCCAGTGTCGATCATATCGTCGATAAGGACACAGGTTTTTCCCTCGAGGAACTCGCGCCCTACTGGCATGGTCACTCTCGGCTCCTCTCCCGGACCCGGTCGAAACTTACTCATTACAAGCAGCGGCGTATAGCTCTCAGTGAGCTGTTCAACGAGCTGCGCAACACTTTGCGCTCTCTTACTTCCCCCTGCATCCGGAGAGACCACAACGAGCTCAGAGCCTTCGTTCGCGATAAGAGAAGGGAGCATGTGTTGGAGACCTTCGAGGTTGTCAAATGGCCCATCAAAGAATCCCTCTACTTGGCGGGCATGCACGTCTACCGTAATGATCTGGTGCGCTCCCATGCTCTTCAAGATATCGCAGACAGCTTTTGCGCTTATTGGCGGGCGGCTGTCCGATCTTCGATCTTGTCGTCCGTAGGCAAAGTATGGTGCTACTACGGTAATTTTTTTTGCGTCTGCAAGTTTGAGAGCCTGAACGAGGAGAGCCGTTTCCATAACCGCCTCATTTACTGGATCGTTCAGCGACATCAGAACAAAGGCACGCTTATCACGGACTGAATCGAGCATCTCGATTCTTGTTTCACTATTTGCAAAGCGATCAAGCACCAGCTCACCCGAGTCGGCCCCGAGCTCCTTGAGGACCCGCTGTCCGAGACCGTTGGTGAGTGGTCCAGTAAACACGACCGATCTGGGTGAGAGCCGAGAGAGAGTTGGTCGTGTCTCATCGAGTACTGTCTGGTCCATGAGCCGCTCAAGACGATAGGCCAAAGCCCTTTCAGTGGAGGTCAGTTCAAAACGGTTTCGTCCTCTATAGCTGTAACTCAAATCCGGGCTCGGGCTAAAATCTCGCGAGAGTTGTTCTTCGGCCGCGACAAGAACTTCGAGTGAAGCTCCGTCGAAATTGGTGATCTCGTAAAAGTGTTGATTGTGCTCTACGGTCAGTTTTGATGGACGGAGTTCTTGGCGAAGCGCCCCCCGGTTGATCTCGGCAGTCAGAAAAGAAGTTTGGGGAGTGTCGTTTGATATCGGCTGAGGTGTCGGGTCTGGGCTAAGATTCATGGCGTACTACTCATTTTCTTACAACGCCCCGATAGTATCGTTCTTTTCAGGCAAATCCAGCCAAGCTCTCTGAAAACTCACAACTCTCATGCCTATAGCCGTGGGTTCTGAGACTTTCCGGCATCCTCAGAGGGGGGGGCACTTCCGGGAGCCGTTGGGTACTCCAAAAATTTTTTTAGTGTGCCGCTTAACGGTATTCTCATGCTGGTAAGAGAGTCTGGGCGGGAATGAAGTGGATATTGAGCAGTTTCGACGTGAGCTAGAACGCGAGGTCTTTGGCACCCTAAAGGAGAGTGGAGTCTTTGATAGTCTTCGGATGCCGCGTGCCCAGGTTCGTGGGAGAGCTACAGAAGCACCGACTCCCGGAAAGACCTCGTGGGAGTATCGAGATTTTCTGAGAGCGACGATGGCCTTTGTTGAGTATGGCGCTCTCCCGCAGACGCTTCCTGACTCAATCAACCTCAACCCCCTTTTGCCGATCTTTCGGAGGCTTTCAGCCCTTGCCGAAGGCCGAAATTACGAGGTTGGCCGAGCAGCAGTCTATCGCCCGTTTCAAAAGGATCTTGTTGTAAAAGGAGCTGAGTTTGGGACCGAAACGGAGGTGAGGATTAATACGCGCACCACCGCTTTGGAGCGGCCGATGATGCTCTTTCACACTCATCCTGGGCCTACCTGGGAGGCTCGCGCGAACATGCACTTTAGTGGAACAGATGTAAAAACCCTTTTGGGGAACAGAAATTTTCTTGGTTCCGTGGTCGTTACAAGTGATGGGGCAATTATTCTCTTTAAGACTGATGCAACACGTACAAGAGTCGGCTCTCGCTATGTCTCGAGAGTAGACGCTCTCTTTGACACGGCCAAAAGGATGGCTGTTCGAAGCGAAGACTATCCCCGAATTGGAACCAAGCTGTGCTGCAAGGAGTTTGGCTTGGAACTCTTTATTGTTCCAAGAGACCAAGGGGTTGCTCAGGCGAAAAAGGTTATTCTGTAGCCTCTCCATTCCTTCGTTTTGATAGATTTGTGTGAAGTCCGTGAGTCCCTTTCCCCATGCTTGAGTAGCACCTTGTCCCGCGAGACTATACCTCGGGGTATCCCCTTGAGCTCTTTCTTACCGATAATCTGAGAAGAACGGCGAATCGTACGGTTCAACAACAGTTTTTGGAAAAAGGAAGGAGCATTGTATGGCAATGGTGCAGCCTGAGGTGGGACAGATCCTGCCGAGGGTCGAGCGACTGAAAAAGCGTGTCGAAGCACGCTTTTCTGATCGAAACATCTGTGATCGCATGGCAGACCTGCACGGGCTCACGATCCGTGCAAAGAAGAAGGTGAAGAGAGCCGGGCGACCGATCTATCTGCTGCGGTTCTTCGCGTTGCTCTTCAGTCTGGCGCTCTTTGGGGCTCTCGGCTGGGGCTTCTATGTCGCAACCCCAGCATCTGAGCCGACTCAGCTCGAGTTCTTCGGGTTGATCGACGCCATCGGAAGTGGCCTCATCTCCCTCGTGGTCGTGCTCGCCTTTGTCTTTTCGCTGGAGCGAAAGGTGCGAAGGGGCCGGATCATCGAAGAGCTCGAGCGACTACTGTCGCTTGTGCTCGTGATCGATGCCGGACAACAGGAGAAAGAACCGCTCAAGGTTCTCGATCCGGAGTACAAGCACTCCCTGGGCGAAACAGACGAGAAGCCCCTCACAGCAACCGAGTTGGCTCGCTACCTCGAGTACTCAAGTGAGATGGCTTCTGCCGTCAAGGCGTTGAGCTTCTGCTACCTTGCTGCCTACAGCGATGAGCAGGTACAGCGCACCTCTTCTCTGATCGCTGATGCCGCCAACTCGGTGGTCTCGATGACGATGGAGAAGCGCCAGATTCTGGCTGATGCCCTCGGTCATCATCGCGCGGCCGCGTAACCGCCCTCATTTCCGGCGAGGTTTGGCGTGTCACGAGACACGTTCAGAAAAGGGTTTTCCCCCTCGCCGTTTCTTCTGAGAGAAGTCGGGATTGACTCACAATTCAGACTGACAAATTGCTCAGGGATTCTGAATCACCTTCTCTTGAGTGTCGGCTTGCTTGCCCAGCAGAATTTCTTCCTGCTCCTTTCGGTAAGTTGTGAAAGCAGCCCCTCGATCTCGGTGCGCCCGGTTTTGAATTGAACGCAAAGAATTCCCTGATTTACCGCCGGCATCATCTGAAGTGGGGTAAACTCTTCGAAGGAGACATGGGGAATATTCAACCGCACGATACCTGCGCGAGCCAACACAATCACTGAAAGATGCGTAAGCTCCTCCAACCTACTAAGACGAGTCGGGACATTTCCCCGATGCTCGACCGGCTGAAGATCGGGCCTCATGCGAAGAAGAGAGGCCTGACGCCGCAAACTCGCCGTTCCGATCGCTGCCCCATGGGGGACATCTTTCCACTTCATGCGGCCGCCGTTCGGCAGTGTTCTTCAGATAAAAACATCGCGCGGATCTTCACGCCGGAAAACACTTATGAGCGAAGTTCCCCTCTCGTAATCAGAGGGAATATCCTTTCCCGAATGCACTGCGATATCAATCGTCTCTGCCAGCACTTCTTGTTCGAGTTCGAAGATCCAATCCTTCTTGTCCCCCTTACTGGCCTCGGGTGTCCCCTGCTTTTTATCTCCCCGGGTTTTGATCTCTTTGAGCTCTATTGCGACATCAGGCGCAACACGCTTGAGAGCGTCGGCTACAAGACCGGTTTGGGTTTTGGCAAGAAGACTTCCACGGGTACCGATTATCAGTTTCTTCATATAAAAGGTTGTCTACCGCCTTCAGAAGCACGTTGCAATCAATTCAGGATTTAAGAGTGCTTTGTACCCTTTACGATATGCATCATCGTTAGGGATTCAAACGTCCCGTCACGAGCACGCGCAGACTGTTCGGACAGCCAAACCTTTAACCGCGCAGGTGAAGGATAGCGCGAATCTCCTCTCTCTGCGGCCTGTGCAATATCATTCAGGTCGAGCAGCTGAGATGCTTGATAGTCATGACGGAGCGGAACAGCTTCCTCACTTAAAATTTCGGCACCACCAGCGGCAAAGAGCCGAGAAAGCTCCCTTCCGATAGTCGGATTTGCAATTTCCGAGGCACGAGCATGTACGATCTGGGAGGTACATTCGCGGTCACTGGATGCAAAGTTAACACTACTAAAGTCGGGCTCAACAACGACGAAACTGCCACCCGGTTTGAGGGTGTTCAAAAGCTCTTTTATGGCCCTCGCTGGATCTGAAACGTGTATAAGGGTGCGCTCAACGAAAAAGCGATCAAACTCGCCGGCAAATCTTGCCAGGTCAAGAATATCCCCGGGTTCAGCGAGAACCGTCTTTATTTCCTGCATCAAAGCACGTTGAGCGAGGATTCTAACTCGATATGAATTCTTATCTATCGCAACCACGCTCCCCGTCTCACCCATGAGGCGAGCAATTCTCAAGGCGTCATTGCCAACTCCAGCCCCTGCATCTAGGAGACGAATTCCCGGACGCAACTCTAAGAGGTGATCGACACGAGGCTTGTAAGCGAGTACCTCCGGAAGGTTCGAGACCGTATCAAGAAATTTCACCAGTTGATCCTCGTGCGCGAGCTGAACCGACTCTCCGGAGGTAAACTGTGAAACTCGGGCACTCACGCTTCGACGGCGAATCGCTACCTCTAAATTTCGATTTGCGAGAGGGATCTTTCCATCCGGTCGATCTTCAAGCTGTCCAAGATAGTTTGCGGCAATTCTTGCAGCAAAGGTTGAAACCGTCTGTTCGGTAATCGTTGATGATTCCTGGAGATCCACGGCGGCAGTTCGAATTTGATTCATATACGATCGGAGACAGAGCCTACAAAACTGGATCAGTTCCTCTTCATCATTGAAGAGCGTCACTAATTCCGTAGGCTCTATCTCAACCTGCCAGCCCTGTTGATCAAAACCGGCCTCACGCACAATCGCATCGTATAGTGCCGCTGTAGGGCGAAGAAGAGGGTATCCTTTCCAATTCGCAAAATAGCGCTCAAGCTGCAGCTCCGAGCGCGCTTTTTCAGCAGCCCCGATTAGTTCCTGGTAATTTCCAGCTCCTGCAAAGCTGAAGAGTGCCATAGGAGCTTTATGTGATTCCGCGCCTTCCATAAGTTTCAAGCAGTGACCAAGCACAGTTATCTGCTGCTCCCGTGAGTAAAGATGATGCAGCGTCGCATTAGAAAAAATAAGATCCACCCCGCCCCGAGCTCCAGCTCTCTGGACGATGTCTTCAACCCAACTTCTGTCGGGATTGCCTAAATCAGCCTCTACCGAGATAACGCCGGGAATTTTGTGAAGCGCCATTCCTGCCAATCCTCGCAGGGTTTCAAGCATCTGAGGCGAGCGGTCAATCGCAAAAAGAGTTCCCCCCTCACCAGCACCGTTAAGCAATCGGTCGATGCTAAATGATCCATCGCCACATCCAAGATCTACGATTGTATCGCTTCCCTTAAATTCATAGCGGCCGAGCAGATGATCAGCTTCAACATGCTGCAAACCCGCGGCGACGACGCGGTAGGCCACCGGCACGGTGAATACGAGTTCCTCACTCGAATGAGGAGCACTCTTCCCGGGGGCATTGCCTGGCGACTGAAAATGCATATCCGCTCTCCCTAGAGCGCGACAATCTACCTGGGGAGCGACTCCTAGTCTACGACAACGAGTATCAATTTAATTAAGGGTTAGGGGTCTCGATTGCAGTATCTCTTCCAAAACTTTCGAGTCGATTTCATTTATTTGTGATGAATTTTCAGAACTCTGAAACAAACAACAGGTAAGAAATCTTAAAAGCTGAGCTGTCTTGGGGATTTACGGTTGATAGAGCCTTTTGTTGAGGTTGGAGGCATCCAACGAATGATGCCGGAGTTTTGTAATACTAGTCATTTTGATACCGAGAGAGAAAATCCGAACTTTTCACGAGACACGTTCAGAAAAGGGTTTTCCCCCTCGCCGTTTCTTCTGAGAGAAGTCGGGATTGACTCACAATTCAG